>WRJK01000012.1 GCA_009782285.1 Clostridiales bacterium | reverse complement strand
GTACACGTACAAGAAGTCGAACGGCACAGGGGCAATCAGGAACGGTTCTGAAGTATTTATGTACTCCACCGACGAGGACGAACTGGAGAGCGCTGATGTCATCATCTGGATAAGGCCTTAATGTTCGGCAAAGAAACAGCATAACTGACAACTTAGATTTATCTTAACAGGTCTAACAACATGATGAGGAAGCGGCGGGCAACTGCCGCTTCCTTTTTCAAGCGAGGGGAGCCATTATGAAAGATATTCCATTGAGCGTACCAAGCCTAAGCATCGAGGTTATAGAAAACATCAAGGAATGCATTGAAACAGGGTGGGTTTCAACCGGGGGTCGTTTCATAAGTGAATTTGAGAAGAAGATTGCCGAGCATGTTGGTATTGGAGATGCGGTAGGTGTGCAATGTGGTACAGCGGGGCTTCACTTGGCCTTAAGGGCTTTAGGCGTTGAAAGAGAAGATGAGGTTATTGTACCAGCGTTAACCTTCATTGCGGCGGTGAATCCTGTTAAGTATGTTGGCGCCGAACCTGTGTTTATGGACTGCGATGAGAGCTTTTGCATGGATCCGGTCAAACTCGAAGAGTTTTGCAGCGAAGGCTGCGAGTTTGAGGAAGACAAGCTGATAAATAAATTGACTAAAAGGCGAATAAAAGCTATAATAATTGTGCATGTCTTTGGCAATATGGCAGACATGGAAAACCTGATGGAGATAGCGCAAAAATATGGGCTTAAGGTCATTGAAGATGCCACAGAAGCACTTGGCACATGCTACACAGAAGGCTCATACAAAGGAAAATTCGCAGGAACCATCGGCGACATAGGCGTATATTCCTTCAATGCCAACAAAATCATAACAACTGGCGGTGGAGGGATGGTTGTCTCAGAAAACAAGGAATACTTTAACAAGATAAGGTACCTTTCAACTACTGCCAAGGACGACCCTCTTTATTTTATCCACGATGACGTGGGCTACAATTATAGGATGCTCAACATTCAGGCTGCGTTCGGCGTAAGCCAAGCAGACGAACTGGAAAAGTTCATCGCGATCAAAAAAAGAAACTATGAGCAATATAGCAAGTTGCTCAAGGATACGGCTGGAATCAGATTGCTGCCTTTTAAAATAGGGACGAGACCCAACTACTGGTTTTATTCCGTTTACATAGACAGTATCAAATACGGCATGAGCAGGGATGAGCTGATGAGGTCGATGATTGATGACGGCATACAGTGCCGCCCAGTATGGAGGCTTGTTAACAGGCAAAAGCCATACGTTGAGTGTCAAAGCGCGGAAATAGAAAAGGCACTTGACTACGAGGCAAACGTGATGAACCTGCCTTGCTCAGTCACCTTGAATTCGGATCAGATAGAATACGTTTGCATCAGTATAAGAGATCTACATAAGGGAGCGACACATGTCAGAAAAGAAAAAGAAGCAGAATCAAACCAAAAAAAACAAGGAAGAAAACAGAGCTGAAGAAACCAGCCAAGACTATTCAGGCTATCTGTGGAATATGAGTTATGCCCCTAAGATAGAAGATGGGTTAGGGATTTCTCATCACATGCCCATCATATTCTTCACAGCAGCTGTCATCTGGGTAGTTCGGATGGTGTCTTACACAAGAGACATTACGGGGTTTTACTGGATGGATGACGATAATTACGTTGATTTTTTCAGCTATGGTAAGATGATAGCGATATTGATATGTGCCGTCGTTACATTACTTTTCATTCTATTCAGGATAATCACTCAGTCCTATGCAATCAAAAAAACTCTTTTTTACGTTCCGATTTTAATATACACTTTGTTCATAATACTGTCGTATATCTTTTCGGAATATCAAGAATTCTCCCTTTTAGGGTATTTCGAAAGATTTGAAGGTACACTTGTGCTGCTCACCTATATGCTACTCCTTTTTTATGCTATTAATACAGTCAATACTGAGAAAAATGTAAAATACGTCCTGTACCCTGTTGCGGTTTCAAGTGGATTGCTTGGTATTTTAGGCATATCCCAAGCTTTGGATCATGATTTTTTGCAATCAAGGTTGGGTGGTATGCTGATGGTTCCGTATGAGAGCTGGGATAAAATCGACGGTCTTGAATTCACTTTCCAGAACGGGGAAATATATCAGACTGTGTACAATATAAACTATGTCTCCTTTTACCTAACACTAATCATCCCTTTGTTCGGGTTGGTCTTCATCCATTCTGTCGTGAAAAAAAACTACGAAAGGTTGGTTGCCAAAATTCTATGGGGGGTTCTTTTCGCCGTGCTACTGTACAATATGATAGGCGCAAAGTCATCTGGCGGCTACCTTGGCGTGGGAGTAGCTGTGATTGCAGCAGTTGTCCTACTCAACAAGAAAATAATAGAGTGGAGGATGCCGATAGCTATTCTTATTGTCGTCGCTCTTGCTACTGGGGCAGTTACATTTGATAGATGGGTGCCAGAACTAAAAGGGGCTTTTAGCGGCGTGTTTTCAAGCGAAAGAGGGGAACCTTCAGAAGATGTCACACAGACGAAGGGCTATATTGATTATTTATCAGTGGATTCCGAGAACTATACAATTGATATTAGTGTAAATAACGATGAAGCGACATTTTGGTTGTACCCTGACGACTGGCCGGCTTTTGATATCATTGATGGGAACGGTATGACAATAAAACTCAGCCTTATAGATGAAGAAAAACTGGAATACATATTAGACGACCGCAGATTCAGCATGTGCACGGTTAGGGGTGTGGTTGACGATGATGGTAATTCCTTCTTTGTAATTAAAATCAATGAACAGGATTGGGCGTTCCTAATTGTTAAAGAAGGCCTCTATTTCGTTAACGTGATGGGAAAACTGACACCCCTAGAGTACGTTCCGGCGATTGGTTTTAAAAGCAACCCAAACTTCGGTTCTGGTCGAGGCTACATATGGTCAAGGACGTTACCAATGATGAAAGACACTGCACTAATTGGGCATGGTGCCGACACTTTTTGTATTTACTATCCGCAAAACGACTATGTGGGAAAATACAATGCCGGCATCGGGCGCAATATGATCGTCGACAAACCCCACAACATGTACATGGG
The DNA here is from genome assembly GCA_009782285.1 of Clostridiales bacterium. GTDB lineage: Bacteria > Bacillota > Clostridia > Peptostreptococcales > Anaerovoracaceae > WRJK01. The sequence continues at coordinate 41,279 of WRJK01000012.1, read as the reverse complement.
CATAGCTGTGAATACAGGTGGAGTGTCTCTGCTTGCGCTCCTTACGCTCTTAGGTATGTATTTTGTGCATAGCATCGGGATTTATAGAAGGAGGAAGTATGAAAACTTTTTGGAATTTGCTGGGTTGGGGCTGTTTTTAGGGATCTTGGGATTTTCCGTAACAGGACTTGTTGACGACAGCTCCGTCTCCGTGATGCCACTTTTTTACGGTCTCCTTGGAACAGGAATAGCAGTCAACATGATGCTAAGGCAAAATCCTTGAAGTAGAAAAGTAATACAGAATTAATAATTTTGCAAGTTGACATGGAGGTTGATATTTTGTAGAATGAAACTGACCTGTGGGTCGATTTTTAATGAAAGTGGAGATGAGATATGAGAAAGAAAAGCATGTTTGTTGCGGTGTCGCTGATTTTGATTGTTGCCCTGAGTACAGCCGTTGTATTTGCTGTTAAAGCAGGGGAAATGGAGTTTGCAGGCACTGAAGTAAAACTGTCCCTTGAGGACGCGAAAAAGGAAATGCTGACGAACGGGACGGCAATAGAGGCAGCAGAGTTAAAATTGAAACAGGACAAGGCGAAAACCACCTCGTACTATGAAAGCTTGTCAAACTTGTACAGGCTGGAAGCGGCGGCAGACGAAGCGAAAGCTGCAGGCATGGGTGGCATGATATCTGGTCCGTCAAAGAATTCGAAGCTGATGGCTGACGCTTCCGCAACTTTTGCCAAAGCGCAAGCTCCGAGGAACTATGAAGCTGCGGTTAACAAAATAGTCCGCGACACGGTGGAGAGCTATTTCGGCCTTGCTGCTGCTAAGGAGGCTTTCAGGATAAGTCAGGAGAACGTGGTAATCCAAGAAAAACTGTACCAGAACACCCTGAGCAAGTTCAACTTGGGCGTAGTTGCGAAGCAGGACGTGCTTATGGCTGAATACGGGCTCAACGATGCGAAAGTTACTGCAGAGCAGCGCGAAAACGAGTATATTATAGCTAGGATGGGATTCAACATCCAATATGGCTACGATCTGATGCAGGATGTGACCATCACAGATACTCTCGAAAAAGCCGTCATGTCCAAGATAAGCCTTAGCGGTGCCATAGCCCTTGCGCTTGCAAACAGGAATGAAATCCACGACGCGGGATTCAAGCTAAAACGAGCTGAACTTAACTTAGATAGCATTAGGAATACAACATCGAGAACTTCGTCGACATACAAGAACGCCGTGGTGGGCCTTGCTGGTGCCCAAGTCGCGGCAGCGAATGCCCCCAAGCAGGTTGAACTGGATGTCAGGAAGAAATACCTCAACATGATGCAAAAGGCGTCGGAAGTGGAACTGGACAAGCAGAACGTTGCAAACGCAAAGGAAAACTACCGCTTGGCTGGCCTCCAGTACGACGCTGGTATGGCGACCTTGACCGACACCCAGCAGGCCCAAGTTAAAGCGTATCAGGCAGAACAGAAATATTACACAACCCTATTGAGCTACAACTTAGCTATCTTGGATTACGAACAAGCTACCACAGTTGGAACGAGCAGCGTCGACTTATAGTAATAAAAATGTGAGGTAAATATGGCAGCGTCAAAGAGGATAGTTCTCATATTGTTTTGTTTTGCGCTTTTTTCCACGTGTGCAGCCTACGGGGCTGCGCCTCAGAGCATTAGCGTCTACCTGAAGCCTGACATCACCATCAAGGTGGGGGATCAGGTGAAGAGCTTTTACGACGAGGGCGGGCAAAACGTCTTTCCATTGATATACCAAGGGACCACTTACCTCCCGGTGAGGGCGGTGTCTTCCCTCATGGGCGAAAACATCGAGTGGGACGACAAAAGCAGGACGGTGTACATCGGCAGGACATTGAGTGCTCCAGGGAAGCAGCCGGGCCAAGCCGGGAATTATGCACGGAACGGCGACGTTCCGGCGGTGCTGAAGCCTTCGGTTCAGACTGTCGATGCGCTGCTTATGACGGACATCATCATCATGTACGATTTCGAGGTTCAAAACTTCTACGACGTAAACGGCAGGACGGTATACCCTGTCAACTACCTAGGGTCGAACTACCTGCCCATCCGGGCGGTGTCGAAGCTGATGGGCGAGGCTATTGACTGGGACGCGGGGCAAAAGCTCATCACTATCAGCGACAAAAAAGCAGGCGTTGCCCAAGCCGGCAAGAAAAACGAAAACATGGCGGTGCTCAGCGATTTCCTGTCAGACGTTGTGACCGTTTCCGACGAAGCCACGGCTTTGATAGTCAACCTCCAAAACAACCTTACAGAAGGCGAGCTTGCTGCAATGGTGACTGCTGCAGACAAATGCTCAAACAAAATAGACAAGCTAATAATGGACATCAAGAGGACAGACAAAGGCAAGTTTTCAGAAGAGGAGCTGGACGCCTGCGGCAAGCTGCAAGACTACGCGGAGTCCGCCAGCTACTACATTCTGGTAATCGAAAACATCCTATACATGGCAGAGAAGGGCGAGGACTATTCGATCTTTGGAGAGACGTTCCTCAATTTCGCCATGGATTCCCAGACCAAGTACGAAGCCGCCAAAGAAGCTTTGAAAGAGTTTGTGTAACTATGGTAAAATACATAAGGATTGCAATCCTTGTAATCACAGACATACTTATCGTCAACATATCGTACATCGCCGCATTTTTGATAAGGTTTGATTTTGACGTGCACGGCGCACTGTTCGACACGTGGATCAATGTGTACGCAAACAACTACATTCAGATCACAGTCGTAAACATAGGCGCGTTCGTGCTTCTCGGCCTATACACCAGCATGTGGCGGTACGCAGGCACCGAGGAGCTTTTCAAGATAGTGCTGGCGGCTGCCTTGGCAAGTCTGATGGTCCTTGCCTACATGAGCTTCACAGGACCCCAGTACATGCCTAGGGGGGTGTACATCGCAAGCCTAGTCATGATAACCGCGCTGGTTTCTGCTTCGAGGCTAGCTTACCGGTTTGTCAGGAACTTCAGGAACAAAAGCCCGCTGAAGAACTTCCTCCTTGGCGCAGGCGGCAGGGCCGCCGCAGCGGGCAACGTGACAAAGGTCATGGTGGTGGGTGCCGGGGACGCCGGGGCTGCAATGATAGGCGAGATAAGGAGCCACCCGGAATACGGCAAAAAAGTGGTGGTGGCGGTGGACGACGACCCGTCGAAACTCGGGCGCAGGATCATGGGGGTCAAGATCGCCGGGGGACGCAGGAGGATCAGAGCCCTTGCCAGGAAGCATTCCGTCAAGGAGATCATCATCGCCATCCCGTCTGCAAGCAACAAAGTGATACAGGAAATTGTGGGCGAGTGCAACCGCACGGCTTGCAAGATAAGGATACTGCCGGGGCTGATAGACATCATCAACGACAAAGTCAGCATAAGCAAGCTGAGGGACCTTTCCATCGAAGACCTTTTGGGCAGGGAGGCTGTGAAGCTAGACACCCGGGAAATCAGCGGCTACTTGGAAGGGAAGATAGTCATGATCACAGGCGGCGGCGGGTCCATCGGCTCAGAGCTGTGCCGCCAGATAGCAATATACAGACCCCGCAGGATCATCGCCCTAGACATCTACGAAAACTCCGTATTTGAGCTATCAACCGAGATGAAGGCGAAATTCCCCCGCTTGGAGTTCGAGGTGGTCATCGGCTCGGTGCGCAGCAGGGGGAGGCTCGAGGAAGTGTTCCAAAGGTACAAGCCCCATGTGGTCTTTCACGCGGCTGCCCACAAGCACGTGCCGCTTATGGAGAAACACCCTAGGGAAGCGATCACAAACAATATCCTTGGAACAAAAAACATGCTGGACCTGTCTGATATATATGCAGTGGAAAAATTCGTGATGATTTCTACGGACAAGGCGGTGAACCCGGTCAACGTGATGGGCGCCACCAAGCGCGCGTCTGAAATGATCTTGCAGGAGATTAACGGCAGGTCAGTTACCAGCTATTCAGCCGTGCGGTTTGGCAACGTCCTTGGAAGCAACGGCTCGGTCCTCCCCATATTCAGGAAGCAGATCGAAGCGGGCGGGCCTGTCACTGTCACCCACACTGAGATAAAAAGGTACTTCATGACCATCCCCGAAGCGGTGCAGCTGGTCATACAGGCCGGGGCAATGGCCGAGGGCGGCGAGATATTCGTCCTCGACATGGGGGACCCCATGAAGATAATGGACCTTGCAGAGAACGTCATCAAGCTTTCGGGGTACACGCCGAACGTTGACATAGACATAGCCGTCACCGGGCTCCGCCCAGGCGAAAAACTGTACGAGGAGCTCCTTATGGCCGAGGAGGGGGTCGAAAAGACGGCTCACGACAAGATTTACGTGGGGCGCCCAGTCAAGGCGAACCCAAGGCTCAGGGAGATGCTCGAAACAGGAGGCAGTGAGAACTTTGAAAGCAAGATAATGGAAGTCATAGGCATGTCGGACAGGGAAGCGAGAGAATGGCTGAAAGAGCTTGTCCCCAACTATGCCCCCGTGGATTCAAATTTGGCCCCGCTCAAATTTGAATAGCAAAGCCGCCGCCGGCGGTTTTGCAGCTCAAGCTGAAAGGAGTTGTTTTGAAATGGATTTGAAGATCGACGTTAAAACGACCGGAATAAGCGCTGCGGAAATAGAAAAAACACGAACAAAAGCATACGCCGCACAGGACAGGCTGTGGGCAGGGAAGGACGATTTTACAGGCTGGGTCAAGCTGCCGATGAACTACGACAAGGACGAACTTGAGGACGTCATCGCGGCTAGCTACAAAATTCAGGAGCAATGCGACCTCTTGATAGTAATAGGCATCGGCGGGTCGTACCTCGGCGCCAGGGCGGCAATAGAAGCCCTCCCGGCGTATTCAGGGAAATACCCGAGGGTCCGGTTCGCGGGGAACAACATCAGCGGGACTTACCATTCGCTGCTGCTTGAGGAAATGCAGCGCAGCGAAACGTGCCTGTGCGTCATCTCAAAGTCAGGGACCACCACGGAGCCAAGCGTCGCCTTTGCCATTTTGAAAGACGCGCTGATCAGCAAGTACGGCAAAGCAGAGGCGTCAAACCGCATCTACGCCATCACGGACAGGGAAAAGGGCGTACTGAGGGAAGAAGCTTCACGGGAAGGCTATAAGAGCTTTATAGTACCAGACGACATAGGAGGCAGGTATTCGGTGCTGACACCGGTAGGGCTGCTTCCGATTGCTGCGGCTGGCATAGACGTGCGGGCAATGCTCTCCGGGGCAGAGGCCATGATGAGCTCGCCCAAGTGGGACAAGGACGCCGTGGATTACGCCTGCGCCAGATTTTTGCTTATGGAAAGCGGGAAAAGCATAGAGGTCATAGAGTACTACGAACCCCAGCTGCAGTATTTCGCGGAATGGCTCAAACAGCTTTTCGGCGAGAGCGAAGGCAAGGAAGGGAAAGGGCTCTTTCCGGCGTCGCTCAGCTTCAGCGCGGACCTGCATTCGATGGGCCAGTTCCTCCAAGAGGGCAGCAGGGTGTTTTTTGAGACAGTGCTAAACGTGGAAAAGCCCGACAGGGACATTAAAGTACCCGAAAGCGCAGGCAGCCTCCTTGCAGGGAAAAGCATGAACGAAGTGAACCAGGCGGCTGTAAACGGGGTAATAGCGGCTCACAGGAACGCAGGCCTGCCAGTAATAAAGATTGACATCCCGGAAATGACAGCGTTTTGTTTCGGCCAAATGGTGTATTTCTTCGAAATGACCAGCGCAGTCACCGGGCTAATGATGGGAGTGAACCCCTTCGACCAGCCGGGTGTAGAGAGCTACAAGGCTGAGATGCGCAGGGAACTCAACAAAAACGGTTAATTAATCAGGGCACCCCTGGGAATATGAATACAGCAAGTTTCTGGAGGCGCCTGCATCTAAATATTATGGTAAAAGGAGAGAAGGTTATGAAAAAAATTGGCGTGTTAGGAACAGGGACAATGGGTGCCGGAATAATCCAAGTGCTGGCTCAGAACGGCTACGAGGTAGTACTAAGGGCTAGGCGGGAGACTTCCGTGGCAAACGGAATCGCAATGGTGAACAAAAACCTCGACAGGCTGGTGGCAAAGGAGAAGCTCACTGCCGAAGCCAAAGCCGAGATCATGGAGAGGGTTAAGGGCTCAACGGACATAAGCATAGTGGCTGACGCCGAACTTATCATCGAAGCCGCCACAGAAGACATGGAGTCGAAGAAGGCATTGTTTGCAGAACTGAACGAGCTGTGCGGCCCGGACACGATCATTGCCACGAATACGTCGTCCCTTTCAATAACGGAAATAGCAGCTGCGTCAGGCAGGCCAGACAAGGTGATAGGGATGCACTTCTTCAACCCGGTGCCCATGATGGGGCTGGTGGAAATCATCAAAGGCCTCGCAACGTCCGAGAAGACCCTGAACACCATACTTGAACTCACAAGGTCTCTGGGGAAAGACCCAGTGGAAGTGGCCGAAGCCCCAGGGTTCGTGGTGAACAGGCTGCTTATCCCGATGATAAACGAAGCTGCAGGCATACTGGCAGACGGCGTAGCCGGAGCTGCTGACATAGACAAGGCGATGAAGCTGGGCGCAAACCACCCGATGGGCCCCCTTGCCCTCGCCGACCTCATCGGCCTCGACATCTGCCTCGCCATCATGGAGACACTCTTCACCGAATTCGGGGACGCCAAGTACAGGCCGCACCCGCTTCTCCGCAAGATGGTCAGGGGCGGCATCCTCGGAAGGAAAACCGGCAAGGGCTTTTTTGACTACAGCAAATAAAACATGAGCAAGGTAGGGGCAGTTATGGAAAAACAGGAAAAGAGAACCGGCAATGAGATTTCAGCTTTTTTGAAGACGTTCCTTGTTGCGCTGACAGTCGTCATGCTTATAACGACGCCTGCTGCTGCGTTCGTCGGGCGTACCCTTGACGCGCCTATCATGGGCGGCAACGCAGTCGGCGGAATCGGTGACGGAGGAGGCATTCCTGTCTTGGAAGAAGAGATTGCTTTTCTCATTCCAGACGACAGCCCGTTCTTTGACGCTTTCACAAACACCAAGAAGGTGAACGTGCTGCTTCTAGGCGTGAACGGCGGGCTTACGGACACCATAATGCTTGCATGCTTTGACATTAAGAACAAGCACGTGGACATCGTATCAGTGCCGAGGGACACCTACTTCCACAGGGAAGGGTACTACGGCGAAGCGGAGCACAAGGTTAACGCCGCATACAGGAAAAACCCTGTGAACTCGGCAAAAGCGGTTTCCGAACTGCTTCTTGGAATCCCCATCAACTATTACGTGGTCCTTGAGTACGATGGCGTCGCCAAAATAGTGGACTCAATGGGCGGCGTACCGATGGACATCCCCTTTGACATGAAGTACCGCGATCCCCTTGACACGCCGCCTCTGGTCATCGACCTCAAAAAGGGCGAGCAGGTTTTAAACGGCGACCAAGCGGTGCAGTTCCTTCGATACAGGAAGGGCTACCTTGACGCGGACCTGGGCCGGATCAAGGCGCAGCAGCAGTTCATGAAAAACGCATTCAAGCAGTGCCTGAGCTTTGACCTGCCCAAAATAGCCACGACCGTCTACAACAACGTGACCTCGGACATAACGCTGAGAGTGGCACTGTACCTAGCCAGCAAAGGCATCGGAATATCAGAAGAGGACATTTCCACATACATGATGCCAAACACCCCAGATCCAAACCCGCCTTACTACGTCTATCCAAAAACAAAGGAAATAGCAGAGATGCTGACTGAGATATACTCGATTGAGTTGGAGGAGGAGTTGGGAGAGGGGAGTTTGTAGTTGGGAGTTGGTAGTTTGTAGTTTGTAGTTGGTAGTTGGTAGTTGGTGGTTGGGAGCGGGGAGTTTGTAGTTTGTAGTTGGTAGTTGGTAGTTGGTGGTTGGGAGCGGGGAGTTTGTAGTTGCTAGTTGCTAGTGGGGAGCTTCTAGTTGCTAGTGGGGAGCTTCTAGTTGCTAGTTGCTAGTTGCTAGTTGGTAGTTGCTGGTTGTTTATGCCGCGAAAGCCACTTTACAGTGAGTGATGGCGTGATAGCCTGTTAGGTGGTGGGCTATAAGCCCGTTAGGGCGTGTGGTTCCGCCTTTAGGCCCACAATCATGGCATTAGAGGCTCATTGTCAAGTGGATCGTGGAATAAATGACAATCGCTTTGTTTTACAATTTTTCGGATAAGCTAATAACCGTAATTGATTGTGGTGGTATTTGACGCTTTTCAGCTAGTTTGTAGTTGCTGTTTGACGAATGAAATTTCCGAATTTTCATCTTACTAAAATCGCGGCTTGAATTTGGCGGCGGGATGTTGTATAATAAGAATACAATTCGTTGCCAAAGGGGCAAAACTTATCGAAGTCATCTGAACAGGGGGTGCCGTCGGTGCCAAGTGCGGCATCTCCCTTCAAATTATTTCAACATTCCACCCCCCCGAGTTAATATTGGTAGAAAGGGCACAGTCTTACACTGTGGAGTAAAGACATGGATGAAATAATCCTGAAAACTAAGAAAGTTGCCGAGCTTCGCGAAATAGCAAAGATAGTTGGGCTGGATGGTTACGAGCGCATGAAGAAAGCGGAGCTGCTGAAAGCCCTTGAATCAGGCAAAGCTCAGGAAGCGCAGGAAGCCAAAGAAGAAAAAAAAGGAGAGGCTAAGGAAGTTAGAGAAGAACCGAAGGCAAAAGCAAATGGAGAAGCCAGAAGAGAAGCGAAAGAAGAAGGGGAACCAAGAGAAAAACCAAAAGAAAAATCAAGGGAAGACAGGCCCGAAGTAGACGGCATCCTAGAAATAGCCGAAGGGGGCTTTGGATTCATGAGGTTTTCTAATTTTTTGACCAGTGACAAAGACGTCTACGTCTCGCCTTCGCAGATCAAGAGGTTCAACCTAAAGACGGGCGACAGAGTGAAGGGCATTTCGAGGAAACCCAACGACGGCGAGCGTTTCGGCGCACTGCTGTACGTGGTGACTGTTAACGGGGACGAGCCTGGGGTAGCGATGAAGAGGCCGGACTTCGACGACCTGACGCCTATTTTCCCCATGGAAAGGCTTTCGCTGGAGAACGGCACTAGGGACCTGTCAATGCGGCTCATCGACTTGGTCGCGCCCATCGGGCGTGGGCAGAGGGGCCTGATCGTGGCACCGCCTAAAGCTGGCAAGACGGTCTTGCTGAAGAAAATCGCAAACAGCATCGAAAAGGTCTACCCAGGCATAGAAATGATAGTACTGCTCGTTGACGAAAGGCCTGAGGAAGTGACCGACATGAAGCGCTCGCTCATAGGCGGCGAGGTCATCTACTCGACTTTTGACGAACAGCCCCAGCATCACGTAAAGGTTGCTGAAATGGTTCTGGCGAGGGCTCAACGGCTGGTAGAGCACGGCAAGGACGTGGTGATCCTGCTAGACAGCATCACGAGGCTGGCAAGGGCTTACAACCTAGTCGTCCCGCCGTCAGGGAGGACGCTCTCAGGAGGGCTCGACCCCAGCGCTCTGCACAAGCCCAAGAAGTTTTTCGGGGCAGCCAGAAAGCTAGAGGAAAGCGGCAGCATAACCATCCTAGCTACAGCCCTGGTCGAAACAGGCAGCAGGATGGACGACGTTATATTCGAAGAGTTCAAAGGCACGGGCAACATGGAGCTCCACCTTGACAGGAAGCTGTCAGAAAAACGCATATTCCCGGCTATCAACCTGAACAAATCAGGGACTAGGCGGGAAGACCTCTTAATGAACCAAGAAGAGCTTGAAGCCGTGTGGTCCATGAGGAGGGCAATGGCCAACTTCGGCGTACAGGAAATCACAGAAACCATCATCGACAACCTTGCACACACTAGGAACAACGCAGACTTCATACAAATAATTAAGAAAGTAAAGCTGGAAGGATAAATGGACTTAAATAAAATATTCATAAAAAACGCCTCTCCGACCAAAGTTGGCGGGCAAGCCGTCTTGGAGGGGATCATGATGCGGGGCGAGGACAGGACCTCTGTAGTGGTTCGATTCCCCGACGACTCGATGCACATAAAGACAGAAAAGCTGCCGGAAAAGAAGGCATGGGCGAAATACCCGATCATCAGGGGCGTGTTCGTTTTTGCCGGTTCCCTTGTCCAAGGGACCAAAACACTGATGTATTCCGCAGAAGTGATGGAAAGCTACGAAGGGGAGGGCGCAATCGAATACGAGGACGACAAGCTGTCCCTGTGGCTCGAGGCCAAGTTCGGCAAAAAAGGCGCATGGAACGCAATGCTGTATTTTTCAGTGGTGCTTGCGATCCTTTTCACGGTGGGGATTTTCATCATAGGACCCACTTGGGTGGTCAATTTCTGTGGGAAGTTCATATCGAACGAAGTTGCCCTAAACCTTATAGAGGGCGTCTTGAGGATAGTGCTGTTTGTTTTGTACGTGGTTCTCATCTCAAAGATGAGCGACATACGAAAGGTTTTTCAGTACCACGGGGCAGAGCACCTGTGCATACACTGCTACGAAAATGCAGAAGAGCTGACCCCTGAGAACTGCCTGAACTACTACACGCTGCACCCACGCTGCGGGACGAGCTTCCTGATGTTCGTCATGGTCATCAGCTTGATAATGTTTTCGCTGCTGGGCTGGCCAAACCTTTTTTGGAGGATAACGTCAAGGCTGCTGCTCATCCCTGTAATCGCAGGGCTTTCCTATGAGCTGTTGAAATGGGCGGGGAGAAGCGACAATTGGTTCGTCAAGGTGCTTTCCCTTCCGGGCCTGTACCTTCAAAAGCTTACCACTAGGCAGCCCGACACAAAACAGCTGGAGGTTGCCATTGCTGCGATGAAAGCTGTGCTCGTAGACGAGTCTGAGCCCTGCATCGAAGGCTCTTGCGACAAGGATGGGCGGCTGGTAGCGATGGCATCTGAGGAGGCACCAGTGGAAGTGCCGTTGGAGGCTGAACAGCCTACCGTAACAGCCGAGCCGGAAGGGCAGGAGCAAGCACCAGAGGAGCCGGAAGGGCAGGAGCAAGCGCCAGAGGAACCGCTGGTTCAATAGGAAGGGCCGCTGGCCCCATAGGAGTGAGAAGAATGAGTTTGTTCGTCAAGGACATTATCCAGATGGCGGAGGCCCAGCTCGAAAAGTGCGGGATAATCAACGCTAAGCTGGATGCCGAATTGATCTTCAGGCATATTTTTGGAGTTGACAAGATTGGCTTTTTCAAACTCTGGGGAACGGAGGTGGATGACGGCATTTGCGACCTCTATCTCGACTTGGTTGCGCTTAGGGGCAGCGGCATGCCGCTTCAATATATAACAGGGGAGCAGGAATTCATGGGGTTCACGTTTCAGGTAAACCCCAATGTGCTTATCCCTAGGCAGGATACGGAAATTCTTGTTGAAGAAGCCATTGCCATCATTAAAAGCATGAACAAGAAGAGCTGCTCGGTGCTCGACCTTGGCTGCGGAAGCGGTGCCGTAGGGATCAGCATCGCAAAAATGTGCGAATGCGCACGGGTGGCAGCGTCGGACATTAGCGAGGAGGCAATAAAAACGGCAAGACAGAACGCCAAAGCACTGAATGTCGAAAAAAAGATGTCGTTCGCAGCAGGCGACTGGTTTGCACCATTCAAAAAAAAGCTTGGTTCCAAGAAATTCGATCTGATCGTGGCGAACCCACCCTACATAAAGAGCAGCGTGATACCAAACCTTCAAACCGAGATAAAGGACCATGAGCCCCACCTTGCGCTGGACGGTGGCACAGACGGCCTTGCGCATTACCGCAGTATAGTGCCGTTTGCACACCTGCACTTGAAAAGAGAGGGTGTCATTGCCCTCGAAATCGGGTACGACCAAGCCATCGCCGTTGCGAACATAGCGGATGAATTCGGAAAATTCAACGATTTGAGGCTCATAAAGGACTTGGCAGGGAGGCATCGAGTACTGGTGCTGGAGATTTAGAGTTGGGAGTTTGTAGTTGCTAGTTGGTAGTTGGTAGTTGGTAGTTGCTAGTTTGTAGTTGGTGGTTGGGAGTTGGGAGTTGGTAGTTGGTAGTTGGTAGTTGGGAGTTGGGAGTTGGGAGTTGGTAGTTTGTAGTTGGTAGTTTGTAGTTGGGAGTTGCTAGTTTGTAGTTGGTAGTTTGTAGTTGGGAGTTGGGGGTAGTTGGTAGTTGGGAGTTGGTAGTTGCTAGTTTGTAGTTGGTGGGGAGTTGAGTGGGATGAGAATTTTCGTAGCCGGCGGTACCGGGTATATCGGAAGCCATACGGTGCTGGAGCTTCTTGCCGGTGGGCATGATGTTGTAGTTGCTGACGATTTTTCAAACAGCAGCCCGGTGGTGGTTAACCGTTTGAGGCAGATTTCAGGGAAGTTTTTTCCGTTCTATAACATTGACGTGCGCGACGAGGCCAAACTTGACGGTGTTTTTTCCGATCACAAAATTGATTGCGTTATCCACTTCGCCGGGATGAAATCCGTGGGCGAGTCTGTTAAAATGCCGCTTGCATACTATGCGGACAACTTGGGTGCTACGATTGCCCTGTGCAGAGCCATGGAAAAACATGGTGTCAGCAAGCTCGTCTTTTCTTCCAGTGCGACTGTTTACAGCAGCGGCAACCAAATGCCGCTAACAGAGGATTCCGCTGTCGGCAACTGTGCAAACCCCTATGGCTGGACAAAATACATGTGCGAACAAATCCTGCGGGACGCAGCGGCCGCAAACAGCGGATGGTCTGTCGCACTCCTGCGGTACTTCAACCCTGTTGGTGCGCACATTAGCGGCGATATCGGAGAGGACCCGCTGGGCACCCCCAGCAATTTGATGCCGTACATCGCACAGACGGCAGTTGGCAGAAGGGAATCCCTTAACGTTTACGGCGACGATTACGACACCATCGACGGCACTGGCGTCCGCGATTACATTCACATCGACGATCTGGCAAAGGGCCATGTGGCAGCTATAAATCATCTGGAGGGAAAAACAGGGACGAGCGTGTTCAACCTTGGCACAGGCAAGGGCACCAGCGTGTACGAGCTTGTACGCGCATTTGAAAAAGCGTCAGGGGCGAGTGTCCCCCAAAAAGTGGTCGGCCGCCGGGAGGGCGACCTGCCGATCTGCTATGCAGACGCGTCAAAGGCTGCTCGCGAACTTGGATGGATTGCGGAAAAGTCAATTGAGGACGCCTGCGCGGATTCTTGGCGCTGGCAAAAGAAAAACCCTGACGGCTATTTGGACACTATCGCCTCCACGCAGGTGAGGAATTCTTTGGCAAGCAGCAGTTGTTCTTCCAATTCTGCTTTTTCTGGCACATAAAAATCGCTGTAATCGCTGTCGCTGCGAAGAGCCTCGGCGTCGTGTATCAGCTTTGAGTATTTAGCGTCAATGAGGCCCATATTAACGTATTCGCCTCGGATATTCGATCAAATCATTTTTATATTGCTCAGGCAATCAGGCGCACCCCCTCTTTGTTCACGTTGATGTAAAAAGGCATAAAGTCCTTGTGCTTTTCAAATTCGGCATAATTCCTGATGATGGGCGTAAGCAGAGCGTCATAGTCCCACTCCGCTAATTGCTGAAAATACAGGCGTCAACTTGGCAAGCCAGTCAGAGTCCCTTCGCATTATAATGATGAGTTACATTGACCGCTACTTCACTACCGTCCACATATACGACTGTTGCAGTAAATTCTATTCTCAAAGAGTTCTCATACGAATCATAGCTCTTCCAATCCTTTATTCCGGGTGCGCTAAAATTGTACATTGAGCGAAATAACGCCGACTCATCTATAATCTCCATAACTTCAAATCCTGGTATCTTTGACGTCTTTTCAATAGTTGCCTCTTTTCCATCAACAGTAAAATCAGACACGGTGATTGCTTTTATCGCCGGACCTTTATAAAACCTGTTATCTACCATAAATACTAAGTATTTGGCTTCCATAACCAAATAAGCTACATCCAAATCCTCCAGCGTCAGCTCATCTACATCCGTGGTGTCAGATCCCGGATCGTTTCCTACGCTGCCACTGGTTACTACAACCGTTCTTGTTGTTGCATCAAAGGAAACATTTGCGCCGAAAGCTTCAATCACTATTCTAATTGGCAGATACGTCCGCCCATTCTTAATCGAATGCCACATTCTTTCCATCTATGCTGATCATAACTTCTTCAGTTGCATTAACCAATCCTGTTGCAAGCAGAAAACTAAATAAAAGTGTGATAAATATTAATTTTTTCACTTCATTCTCCTCTTTCACCATAAATAAAATGTTACGTCGGCCGTCAGCAGCGCCTTGAAGACCAAGTCGGTCTTCGGTGCCAGCAGCTCTTGCCCCCTGTAGTTTATCCTCGGTACCTTTCCCAATGTTCTTTTCCCTTATTTTAGCATATTTTTTAATAAAATCAACCGCTGTGGGCGCGATTGATGAAAAAAAACCACTTGCTCACGCCATAAATTTGTGTTATCATATAGGGGCTGTAAATATGAAGGAAAGAGGTGAATAGCATGAAGGAAGGAATCCATCCTGAGTATAAGGAATGTAACGTTACTTGCGCATGCGGCAATTCGTTCGTCACCAAGTCGCTCAACAAGGAAATCAGGCTCGACGTATGTTCAGCTTGCCATCCGTTCTTTACAGGGCAGCAGAAGTTTGTCAATCGCGGCGGGCGTGTTGAAAAATTCAAGAATAAATACAACATGGATTAGCTGGGGGCCAGCAGAGCGGAAAAACCGGAAAACCACCGGTTTTTTTATCGTATAAGAAATATCGTTGAGAAAAGCTTTTCCTACATGCGTTCACTTGAAATCGTGTAGGCGCATAGAAAACAGGAGTGTGAAATGTACGATAAACTGGACGTGACGCTAGAAAAATACGACGAACTGTCGCTAAAAGCATCCGACCCCGATGTGATAAGCGACCAGGCGAAATGGCAGAAATACATCAGGGAAATGAGCGAAATGGAGCCGATCGTAAACAAGTACAGAGAGTACAAAAAAGCGAAGGCAGACCTTGACGGCACCAAGCAGATGCTTGATGAGGGCGGCATGGACGAGGAACTGAGGGATCTTGCAAAAGCTGAGCTTTCCGAGCTGGAAGGCAAAATTGAGGCACTGTCAAAGGAGCTTCAGGTACTGCTCTTGCCGAAAGACCCCAACGACGACAAAAACGTCATTCTTGAAGTCAGAGCCGGGACAGGCGGGGAAGAGGCAGCACTTTTCGGGTCTGACCTCTTCAGGATGTACTCTAGGTATGCAGAGCGGCATGGTTGGCAGGCTGAAGCCATAGAGATGAACGACACAGGCATAGGCGGCATAAAGGAAGCGGTTATGCTCATCAAAGGGAGGGGTGCCTATTCCAGGCTCAAGTTCGAAAGCGGGGCGCACAGGGTTCAGAGGGTCCCCGAGACAGAGTCCAGCGGAAGGATACACACCTCTGCGGCTACTGTGGCGGTACTGCCCGAGGTAGACGACGTGGAAATAGACCTGAACCCAAACGACGTAAGGGTTGACGTGTACAGGTCGTCGGGCAACGGGGGGCAGAGCGTAAACACGACTGATTCGGCGGTTCGGCTCACCCATGTGCCTACGGGGCTGGTAGTGACCTGCCAAGACGAAAAATCGCAGATTAAAAACAAGGAGAAGGCCTTTAAAGTGCTGAAATCAAGGCTTTACGACATAAAAATGCACGAGCAGAACAAAGAAATCTCCGAACAGAGGAAGAGCCAAGTCGGCACTGGGGACAGGAGCGAAAGGATAAGGACGTACAACTTCCCCCAAGGCAGGGTTTCGGACCACCGCATAGGGCTTACGCTGTACAAGCTGGATTATTTCCTAGACGGCGACTTGGATGAGATAATAGACGGCCTTATTGCCAACGACAGGGCCGAAAAACTAAACAACTAAGACATGAAAACGAAAATACTGACGACTTCAGACGAGGATATAAAAATTGCGGCGCGGATCATCAGATCCGGCGGGCTTGTGGCGTTCCCAACCGAAACGGTTTACGGCCTTGGGGCGAACGGCTTAGATCCGGCAGCCGTGCGGAATGTCTATGACGCAAAAGGCAGGCCGAGCGACAACCCCATGATAATGCACATCGCCAGAGCTTCTGACATCGGGCAGCTTACGGCGGGCATAAGCCAGGTTGCGGTGTCCCTTATAGACAATTTCTGGCCAGGGCCTTTGACCCTAGTCGTCGCAAAAAGGCCGGAAGTCCCGGACGCTGCCACAGGCGGGCTCGGCACGGTGGCGGTGAGGATGCCGGACGACGCGACAGCGCTTGCCCTTATCAGAGAAGCCGGCTGCCCCATTGCGGCACCGAGCGCAAACCTTTCGGGGAGGCCCAGCCCGACAAAACCGGCTCATGTGGTTTTCGACCTTGACGGTAAAATCGACGCGATCATCGCAGGCGGGGAATGCAGGGTCGGTATCGAATCGACGGTTTTGGACGTTACAGGGGAAACGCCGGTCATATTGAGGCCAGGGATTGTGACGGCAGAGGACGTCAGAGCCGTGACAGGCGGCAACGTGGAGATGGATACATCGCTTATGGGCGGTTTTGCGCCAAGAGCCCCAGGCATGAAGTACAGGCATTATGCGCCGAGGGCGGAAATGGCAGTCATTGAAGGGCGGCCAAGCAAGGTAAGAAGCGAGATCGAACGCTTGAAAAAGGCGAACGAAGGGATTGGCAACAGCGTTGGCGTCATGCTGTTTGAAGAAAAAGCTTTCAGGGAGGCGGCTCATGATTTTTTCGCAAAACTCAGGGAGCTGGATGAGCTGGGTGTGGACTTGATACTTGCGGGGGCGCTTTCGGACACCGACGGGGTGGGCTTCGCAGTTATGAACAGGATGCTGAAATCAGCGGGCTACAACGTCATAAAAGTATAGGCTCAAAATAAAAGGGGGAATCCGCATGAAGATAGCGGTCGCATGCGACCATGGGGGATTTGCGCTCAAGGAAGGGATCAAAGAGTATTTGATTTCCAAAGGCGTGGAAGTTGTCGATCTGGGCACGGGCTCACAGGAGCCTGTTGACTACCCTATATACGGGAGAGCGTGCGCAGAGGCGGTGGCGGCAGGCAAAGCTGACCGGGGGATCGCGTTCTGCGGAACCGGAATCGGCGTTTCGATAGCAGCAAACAAAGTCAAGGGCATCAGATGCGCACTATGCACAGACGCAGATATGGCAGAAATGGCAGCGAAACACAACGACGCCAACATGCTTGCTCTGGGCGGCAGGAGAACAAGCGTAGGCAAGGCGATAGAAATTGCAAGGACGTGGCTTGAAGCTGAGTTCGAAGGGGGCAGGCACAAGAGGAGAGTTGACATGCTCAATGAAATGTAGGAGGGAGAAAGCATGGGGAAAGTGTATGTATTTGATCATCCGTTGATTCAGCACAAGACAGCAATGATCCGGAATACAGAGACGAGCGTCAAGGATTTCCGCGAGCTCGTTAGGGAAATTGCTATGCTGATGTGCTACGAGGCAACGAGGGATTTGCCGCTGAAGGAGGTGGACATCAAAACCCCCATATGCGAGACAAAGGTCAAAATGCTGAGGGGCGAGGACATCGCCATAGTGCCGATCCTTCGGGCGGGGCTGGGGATGGTAGACGGAATGCTTGCCCTTGTGCCAAACGCAAAAGTGGGCCATGTGGGGCTGTACAGGGATCCGGAAACCCATGAGCCTGTTGAATACTATTGTAAGCTTCCGGGGGACGTGGATAAAAGGCAGGTGTTCGTGCTGGACCCCATGCTTGCCACCGGCGGCAGCGCATCGGCCGCAATAGGTTTCATCAAGAAAAAAGGTGCGCTGAAAATAAGCTTCATGTGCCTTATAGCAGCACCTGAAGGGATTGAGATGCTGCAAAACGACCATCCCGACGTGGACATATACATTGCGGCAAAGGATGAAAAGTTGAACGACCACGCCTACATCGTTCCCGGCCTTGGAGATGCGGGGGACAGATTGTACGGCACTAAATAAAGGAGGTTGATATGAGTTTTGATTTTATCAGGGACGACGTCAGCAAGCACGACAATGTGTTCGACGTGCTGAAAGAGAGAGGTTTCATTGAGCAGGTGACTTACGAGGACGAGGTCCGTGCACTGCTTGGCAGCGAGAAAATTAGGTTTTACATAGGGTTTGACCCTACTGCGGACAGCCTTCACATAGGCCATTTCATGCAGACCATCACGATGATGTACATGCAGAAGTTCGGCCACACCCCGATAGTCCTCATTGGCAGCGGGACGGGGATGGTCGGCGATCCTTCAGGCAGGTCTGACATGCGGAGCATGATGACAAAGGAGCGGCTGATGGAGTACGGCGAGAAATTCGAACGGCTGTTCGGGAAGTTCATCGATTTTTCAGACGGAAAGGCGATATGCGTCAACAACGCCGAGTGGCTCCTTCAGCTAAATTACGTGGATTTCCTGCGTGACATCGGCAAGCATTTTTCAGTCAACAACATGCTCAGGGCGGATTGCTACAAGCAGCGTTTGGAAAAGGGCCTCACATTCCTTGAGCTTAATTACATGCTGATGCAAGCCTACGACTTCCTCGTGCTTTCGCGGAAATACGACTGCATGGCGCAATTTGGGGGCAACGACCAGTGGGCCAACATCCTAGCTGGGGTGGACCTCACTAGGCGCGAGGACTCGAAGCAGGTGTACGGCATGACCTTTGCCCTCCTGACTACCAGCGAAGGCGTGAAGATGGGCAAAACCGTAAAAGGTGCGCTTTGGCTGGACGCAAACAAGACTTCGCCCTATGAATTTTACCAGTACTGGCGGAACGTGGAAGACGCAGACGTCCGCAAGTGCCTTTGCCTGCTGACTTTCCTGCCCATGGAGGAAGTTGAGGAATTGTCCTCTCTCGAAGGGGAAAAAATCAACAAGGCTAAAGAGGTGCTCGCTTATGAGGTCACAAAGCTCATTCACGGGGAAGAGGAAGCAAAAAAAGCCCAAGACGGCGCACGGGCTGCGTTCAGTGGCGGCGGCAACTTGGAAAACATACCCTCCACTCAGGTATTGGCCAGCGAATTCGAAGGCGAAGGGATGGGGGTAGTAACGTTGATCAAGCGCATCGGGCTTGTCCCCAGCAACGCCGAAGGGTTCAGGGCGATTGAGCAGGGAGGCCTTACCATAGACGACGTCAAGGTAACCGACGCCAAGCTGATGATAACCGTAGACAGTTTTAATGAAGGAAAGATTATAATCAAAAAAGGCAAAAAAACATACCATATGGTTGAGATTTTGTAGTGGGGGAGTTGGTAGTTGGGAGTTGGTAGTTGGTAGTTTGTAGTTGGTAGTTGGGAGTTGGGAGTTGGTGGTTGGTAGTTGGGAGTTGGTAGTTGGGAGTTGGTAGTTGCTAGTACATCGTTCCATCTAAAACTTTACAAATAACCTGTCTTGTACTATAATTAAGTCATCTTAAATATACGAGGTGACTGTACATGAGAGGAAAACACGTTAAAATAGCGCTTGGAGCGGATGAGCGCAACGAACTTGATAGGTATGTAAAGACCGGCAACCGGAGCGTCATGCTGGTGAATAGGGCGAAAGTAATACTTGAACTGGATGAGGCAGATGGGCGCAAGCCATTGAAACAAGAACAGATCGCCGAAAAGATCGGTGTATCGCGCCAAGCGGTGAACGACGCAAAGCAGGCGTACATGGCCGCAGGATGTGTAACCGAGTTCCTAAAGCGAAAAAAGCGCGAGACACCGCCTGTAAAGCCAAAAATCACAGGAGAAGTGGAAGCCCATATTATCGCCCTCGCATGCGGTCCCGCGCCTGAAGGCCACGCAAAGTGGGGAGTTCGCTTGTTGGCGGACAAGAGCATCGAATTGAACTATATTGATTCGATTTCGCCGGTGTCAGTCCATCGCCTTTTAAAAAAACACAACTTAAGCCTCACCTAAAGGCGTATTGGTGTATTCCACCTGAGCAAAGCGCTGCATTTGTCGCCGCTATGGAGGACGTGCTGGAAGTGTATTCGCGGCCATACAACCCTGCCAGGCCGGTGATATGCATGGACGAAAAGCCATATCAGCTTCTTGGCGAAGTCCGTGAAGCAATTCCGGTGAAACCGGGCAGTGTGATGAAAGTTGACAACGAATACAAACGCGAAGGCACTTGTAGCATATTCATTTTCACTGAGCCACTTGCGGGTTGGCGATACGCGAAGGCTCTTGAACGCAGGACCAAAAAAGATTGGGCGTACCAAGTGAAATGGGTTTTGGACAATCAGTATCCGGCTACCGAAAAAGTTGTATTAGTGATGGATAATCTCAATACGCATGTGATTTCTTCGCTTTACGAAGCATTCCCACCGGAAGAAGCGTTTCGCTTGGCGCAGCGTCTGGAGATTCACTACACGCCCAAACACGGCAGTTGGCTCGATATTGCTGAGGTTGAACTCTCGGCACTTGCGGCACAATGTCTTGGTGATCGCAGAATTTCAAGCATTGAGACGCTCAATAAAGAGTTGTCAGCGTGGGAGGTTAAGCGCAACGCCGACCAAAGAGGCGTAGATTGGCACTTTACTACGGATGATGCCCGCATGAAACTGAAAAGACTTTACCCGATAGTTTTGTAAAGATTTAGACGAAACAGGGTACTAGCAACCACCCAGCAACTAAAAACTAAAAACTACAAACCATCAACTACCAACTAGCAACTACAAACCACCAACTACCAACTAGCAACTAACAACTACCAACTAACAACTACCAACTACCCACTAACCACCCACTACCAACCCGGAGGATAAAAAATGAAATTCACTTGCAACCAACAATCATTGTCAAAAGCTTTGAACACAGTATCCAAGGCGGTAACGTCGAGGACTACCATTCCGATTCTCAAAGGAATACTTATCAACGCAACAAATGACGGAAAACTGGTGCTGACCGCTTCAGACCTTGACATATCAATAGAAAAAACTGTAATTGACGTTAACGTAAGCCAAGAAGGCCAAGTAGTAGTGCTGGCCAAGCTTTTCACAGAAATAATTAGAAAGCTCCCGGACGGCGACGTATTGATAGAGCAAAGGGAGAACAACAGCATCCTGATAAAAACTTCCATTTCGGAATTTACGATATCAGGCCTCCCCGCAGAAGAGTTCCCCGAGCCAGGGGAAGTAGAGAAAGAAGAAACAATTGTGCTGGAAAAAGAGGTTTTTCAAGAAATGATTAGAAGAACCGCCTTTTCAGCAAGCATCGACGAATCAAAAGGGATACTTGTTGGGGTGCTTTTAGAACTCAACGAAAACAACACGAACATGGTCGCCCTTGACGGTTTCAGGATGGCTGTCGTCAGGGAGGAAACGAAAAACGAAAAGAAGAAAAAGCTTATAATTTCAGCCAAGATTCTCAGCGACATAAACAAAATACTGTCAGATGTAGAAGAAGAAGCAAAAATAACGATTGTCTTAAGCAGGAAAAAGGCTGCACTTCTGCTTGAAAACTTGAAAGTCGTGCTCAGGCTCCTTGAAGGTGAGTACATTAAGTACAAAGACGTTCTCCCTAGGGAAAGCAAGTGCAGGGTAAAAGTAAACAAAGTTCTTTTCCACGAAAGCATGGAAAGGGCGGCTCTTCTGTCCAAGGAAGGGAAAAACAACCTAATAAAATTGATTGTATACGAAAACTTGCTAACAATTACCTCAAGGTCTGACGAAGGTAACGTAAAAGAAGAAGTTCCGATAGAAAAAGAAGGCATTAACCTTGAAATAGGTTTCAATTCAAAATACATATTGGACATATTGAAAGTCGTTGAAGAAGAAAATATTCTGCTGGAAATGGTGTCTTCTGTAAAACCTTGCGTCATCAAGCCGGTTTCAAGCAGCGAATTCGAATATCTAGTGCTGCCCGTGAGAATTTACTGAATGATGTAAAATGCACATTAGAGAAGTTGAAATTGTAAATTTTAGGAATTACAAAGAAGAAAAAATTAAGTTTCATGAAAAACTGAACGTTTTTACAGGCGGCAACGCCCAAGGAAAGACAAATATACTGGAAAGCATCTACATATCGTCAATGGGCCGTTCTTTCCGTTCGGGCAAAGACAGCGAAATGATAAAGATTGGTGAAAGTTTTTGCAAATCAAAAGTAGTGGCTTTGCGCGGGGGAGAAGAAATCACTGTTGAAATAGCAATAACCAGCAAAGAAAAAGGCGTGAAAATAAACAACGCAAAGATTAAAAAATCCTCTGAGCTAGCTGAAAACGTTCTGATAGTTGTTTTTTCTCCGGAAGACTTGAGAATTGTCCAAGGTGACCCCGAAAGAAGAAGAAGGTTCATGGACAGGGAGCTCAGCCAGATAAAACCCTCTTACTACTCCGACCTTTCTTCTTACAAAAGAGTCCTCACTCAAAGGAATGCGCTTCTGAAGGATAGGAATGCGAACAAAGTGGATTTTGAAGTTTGGGATGAAAAGATGGTTGATCATGGGAGCAGGATAATAAAAAAAAGGGAAATTTTTGTTGATAAAATAAACACAATTAGCGGAAAAATTCACAGTGAAATAACAAACGGAAAAGAAAGCCTCAAAGTTTTGTACGACTGCTCCGTTTCGCCCGATTCTTTTCTCGATGCCCTAAAGGACAACTTTAAAAAAGACATTCTTAGAGGTAACACCGAAACAGGTCCACACAGGGACGATTTGGAAATCCGCGCAAACGGCATGGACATACGCAGGTTCGGCTCCCAAGGCCAACAAAGGACTGCCGCCCTTTCCCTTAAGCTTGCTGAAATAAACATTATAAAAGAAGAGACGGGAGAAAGCCCGGTGCTCCTTCTCGATGACGTATTGTCCGAGCTTGACGGCGAAAGGCAAAATTTTTTAATAAAATCGCTAAAAAACGTTCAGATATTCCTAACAGCTGCCGAAATAAGCAACAGAGTCTTTGAAAAATTACCAGATGGTTATACGTTTTACGTAGATAGCGGAAGCGTAAAAAAGGAGGTTGTAAAATGGCAAAAGTTTTAAGGGCAGGCAACATGTCAAAATGCATTGGCTGTTATACCTGCATGTTCATTTGTGCAGGCGTCAACAGGCATAATCACTCCATTCAGAAGAGCTGCATTAAGATACGCACCTACGGTGGCGTTTCAGGGAAATTCGTTGAAACCGTGTGCCAGAGCTGCCGCGAGCCCGCATGTGCCGAATGCTGCCCTACAGGCGCACTCGTGCTAAGGAAAGGGGGAGGCGTAACCCTCGCTGCAAACAAGTGCATAGGCTGCAGGCGCTGCGTATCTGCGTGCCGTGTGAGGGCAGTCGATTTTGACGAGGAATCGAGCACGCCAATCATCTGCCACCACTGCGGAATGTGCGCCCGTTATTGCCCCCACGGATGCCTTTCGCTAAAGGAAGTCCCTGATGTCATTGGAATTGGAGGTGCCCTATGATTTGCAAAAACGCGATACGTGTGCTGTACATTGACATGCAGGCGCAGAAAATCCGCATAGAAGAACGCCAAGACCTAAAAAGCTACCTCGGCGGCGTTGGCGTTGCTTCAAAGCTTCTTGAGGAAAACATGCACCCGGAACTGCCGCCCCTAGACCCTGCGCAGCCCATAGTGTTTGCGATAGGTGCCCTCTCCACCATATACCCTGTACTGACAAAAACTGTGGCAATGTTCATCTCTCCGTTGACAGGCGAACTCGGCGAGTCATATGCAGGCGGCCGCATGGCCATGACCATGTTCTTGGCCGGTTACGACGCTGTTGTCATATGGGGCAAATCAAAAAAACCCGTTTATCTTACGATTTCCGCAAACGACGTGTTATTCAACGATGCCAGGTCTGTATGGAAAAAAGGCGCAGACAACGTAGGACGCATAATCCGCGACGAAGAAAGGAAGTACGGCGGCAAGCGATCCATTATCCGCATCGGTCCTGCCGGCGAAAACTTGGTTTCTTACGCTTGCGTCATAGTAGACCGCTACCGCCATTTTGGGCGCTTGGGGCTAGGCGCGGTGTTCGGATCAAAACTGCTTAAAGCCGTCAGCATAGTTGGCGACCGCAGCGCCCCGATTGGGAATTTCAAGGAATACTTCAAAGTGTACCGCATGATATATGAAAAATGCACCGACACAGACCTTATGTCGAAATACCACGATGCAGGGACCCCTATCAACATAGAGCCGCTGAACGAGTTGGGAGGCCTCCCCACGCTAAATTTGCGCCAAGGGAGCTTTGAGCATGCGGACAAGGTTTCTGGAGACGCTTTTTCGCAAAACTACCTCACCCGCAAAATGGCTTGCACCAGCTGCCCAGTAGGATGCATCCACATAGGGCAGTTCAGGCGGAAGTTTGCTGAGCACGGCTACGAATACGAAACCATATCTGTCGGCTACGATTATGAGCTGATATTCGCATTGGGCACGTTCCTAGGCCTTTCCAGCCCAAACGACATTTTGGAGCTGATAGAGGAAGTTGAACTTGCGGGCATGGACTCGATGAGCGCAGGCGTTGCCTTGGGATGGGCCACCGAAGCATTGGAAAAAGGCCTCGTAACCCTTGATGAAACCATCGTTCCGCTCAAGTTCGGGAGCCTTTCGGAGTATCGCGAAGCAGTTCGCCACATAGCAAGCAGGAAAAACGAATTCTACACAAACCTTGGAAAAGGTGTAAAACACGCAGCAGAAACCTACGGAGGCGCGGAATATGCCATGCACATAGCAGGGAACGAAATGCCCGGCTACCATACCGGCTACGGCGCCCTTGTCGGCGCAGCCGCCGGGGCTCGCCATTCGCACTTATGCAACGGAGGGTACTCGATTGACCAAAGCCTGAAAGGCGGCAGCGCAAGCCCTGGAGAAATGGCTGACGCGCTGCTTAAGGAGGAAGTCGAAAGATGTATGCTCAACTCCCTGATTATGTGCCTCTTCGCCAGAAAGGTTTACGACCGCCCGACCATCCTGTCGGCCTTTGCCGCTGTTGGTGAGGAAATGACGGACAGCGAACTGACAGACATTTCCAAGCGAATTTACGCCACAAAGCTACGCATAAAAAAAGCCCTCGGCTTTGATTTGAAAAACGTGCGTTTCCCTAAACGGTTCTTTGAGACGCCGTCAATGCTTGGGGTGCTGGACGAGAGCACGGCTTATGAAATTTTGTTGAAATACCGTGAAAGGCTGGCAGAATTCGGCAGCGGAGACATGGATTGATAATTATTGCTGCGCTAGCGGGTATCACCTCTCCATAGAACAAAGGGCGGCACAAAGCCGCCCTTGCTGCATTAAAGTTCGCGCTTTCAGCGGCGAATCGCACAGGATGTAAAGTTCGCGCTTTCGGCGGCGAATCACCCGTATTAATGTATCAATAACCGATTTCTTATTTCTTGCGCCGCCGCGTTTGCTCAGCTGCTTTAAAATTGTACATCGGCTTGATTTTGCCGACAATCTCGGCGGTAGGTTCGATTTGGGAAATTATCTCCGCCATGCTTTTGTAGGCCATGGGAGATTCGTCAAGCGTATCAGGCACTACGCAGGTTGAATAAATGCCTGACATTTCGGCTTGGTATTGATCCATGGAAAGCTCTTGAAAAGCCTTTGCGCGGCTCATGAGCCGGCCGGCGCCGTGTGGAGCAGAGTAATTCCAGTCAGGGTTGCCTTTGCCTATGCAGATCAGGCTGCCGTCCCGCATGTTGATGGGGACTAGCAGTTTTTCGCCAGCTTTGGCAGAAACCGCCCCTTTGCGCAGGGTCATGGTGTCGGTGTCTATGTAATTGTGGATAGTGGTGAATTCCTCAACGGCGTTTTGCCGGAGCCCCACCAGTATCGTGTCGACCATAGCCTTGCGATTCAGTACAGCAAAACGCTGCACGATTTTCATGTCGTGAACGTAATCGTCAAAAAGGGCTCCCTCAACGTAGGCCAAATCTTTTGGCACTGGTATTGCGGTTTGGCTCTTGAGCGACTTAACAGTGCGCTGGATTTCCTTGTCGCGCCCCTGCTTTTTCAGCTCTGCAATCAGATCGTCAAGTTGATGCTTAGCATGGCCGCATAACGCGTTGTAACCTTCGTTCTGGTAATAAATCGCAACCTCGTTGCCCAAATGACGGCTGCCGGAGTGCACCACCAAATACAAAGTGCCGTCCTCGTCTCTGTCAACCTCGATAAAATGGTTGCCGCCCCCTAAAGTGCCGATGCTGCACGTAGCGCGGTGCAGGTTGACGTGGCGTGCGCAGCGAAGTTCGCCGAGGTCGATTTCGTCAGCAAGTTTGTGAGGGCGGCCCCTCACGTCAAAGCCGGACGGTATGTTTTTTCGTATTAACGAGTCGAGCCGAGCAAAATCAATCTCACGGACGTCTAAGCGAACAGTTTCCATGCCGCATCCGATGTCTACACCGACCATGCCCGGTACTATTTTGTCAGTAATGGTCATTGTGGTGCCTATGGTGCAGCCCATTCCGGCGTGGACGTCCGGCATGATGCGGATTTTGCAATCGGCGAACGCTTCTTGGTCGCAGACTGCTTGTATCTCCTGCGCCGCCTTTTCTTCCAGCTTCGGTGTAAAGCATACGGCAAAGTTGTGCTTGCCTTGTATAGTAACCATGGTTTTTACCTCGATTCCTCTAACATGTGCCAACCACAGCGTATCATATCTGCAGCCAGAAATCAAACCGAAAATCACTTTGGTCTTTACACAATTGCAGGTTTATGATATTATTATGCAAATGGTTAAGTAAAATCCGTGCAAACGGTTAAGTAAATTCCGTGCAAATGGTTAAGTAAGGGTGTTTGAAGGAAGGAGCGAGAACTATGGCACTTACTGAACAGGAATACAAACCGAGGCTGATAGACAAGAAAATCGAACGATACATGGGTTTATTCGGTGCGGTTTCGATAGAGGGGCCGAAATGGTGCGGCAAAACATGGACTGCATTAAACCATGCGAACAGCGTTGTGTACATCTTGGATCCTGAAAACGGCTATGCAAACCGCGAATCAGCAAGGCTCAACCCTGCCGCAATTCTATCGGGTGAGAAGCCGCGCCTAGTCGATGAATGGCAGGAAGTTCCGGGGATTTGGGACGCTGTACGCTTTGCTTCAGACAGGACAAAAGAAAAAGGCAGTTACATATTGACAGGCTCGGTGACACCGAAGGAGGGCAGCTTTGTGCACAGCGGCGCGGGGAGGATTGGGAGGGTTCGCATGCGCACGATGTCCCTGTATGAAAGCGGGGACTCGACCGGCGAAATCAGCCTGCTCGAACTGTTTAACGGAAAAGAAATTAAGCCAGGAGCTTCCAAGCTTACGCAGGAAAAGCTTATTGGCTTTGCCATTCGTGGCGGATGGCCGGAAAACATCAATATTTCAAAAGAAGATGCAGGAATACTGCCAGAACAATACAACATGGCTCTGGCTGAAACCGACATAACACACGCAGAAAACGTAAAACGCAAACCAGCTTTGGCGTTGCACCTGCTAGCAGCAGTGGCGCGCACAAATGCGACGCCTGCGCGGCTAAACACCATAGTCGCCGACGTGCAGGCGCGATTTGGCGAAGTCTCAAGGCAGACCGTGGCAGAATACCTTTCTGCCCTGATGAGGCTTTACGTTGTCGAAGAAATACCGCAGTGGTTCCCTGAGCTTCGCAACAAGCTGCGTTTGCGCAAAACGCCGAAACGGATGGTCGCAGACCCGTCCATTGCGGTCAGTGCTCTAAAAGCCGATCCAAACAGCCTTGCTAGGGATCCTCGAACGCTAGGTGGCATTTTCGAAAACATGTGCCTTAGGGATTTGCTGATCTATGCCGAGGTGTCTGGAGCGAAGCTCAGCCATTACCACGACGCAAACGACCTTGAAATTGACGCAATTATCGAGCTCGGGACGCAGTGGGCGGGGATTGAGGTTAAAATGGGTGCGCACAACATAGACGAAGGCGCAGCCGCCCTGAAACGGCTTGGGAAGAAGCTTGTTTCCAAAGGCGTCCCACCGCCGGCATTTATGTGTGTAGTAACAGGCGGTGGCCCGCTTTACACAAGAGACGACGGAATACATGTTGTTCCGATCGACTGCCTGAAGCCATAGCCAAAGAGCGAAAGACATGAAAGTGTGATTTCACGCCACAAAATACTTGAAATTGTGTGATATGCATGATACAATTGACACGAAATAGTGTGAGGTGATTGTTTTGGAACGTTTGATTCTCAATAAGATGAACGCATGGAAAACTGCGAAATACCGCAAACCCTTGATTTTAAACGGTGTTCGGCAGGTTGGGAAAACATGGGTGCTAAAAGAATTCGGCAGACGGCAATACAGCAGCGTTGCTTATTTTAATTTTGAAGAAAGCGAAGAGTACAGGCAATTCTTCGAAACGACAAAAGACGTAAACAGGATTTTGCAAAACTTGATAATGGCAAGCGGACAGAACATAAAGCCGCATGAAACGCTGATCATCTTTGACGAGATACAAGAGTGCAACAAGGCGCTAAACACCTTAAAGTACTTCTGTGAAAACGCGCCAGAATACCATGTCGCCTGCGCCGGATCGCTGCTGGGCGTCGCGTTGTCCAAACCCGCATCGTTCCCGGTCGGCAAAGTAGATTTTATCGACGCTCTGCCCATGACGTTCACGGAGTTCCTCATTGCCAACGGTGACGGCAACCTTGCTGAATACATAAGCAGAGCCGGGACGCTCGAACCTGTTCCGGAGGCGTTTTTTAACCCGCTCTACGAAAAGCTGAAAATGTATTTCGTCACAGGCGGAATGCCGGAAGCTGTGCGAGCATGGGCAGAAGACAGGGATGTCGAAATGGTGCAGAAAGCGCTTTCTAATATCATCGGCGACTACGAACGCGATTTTGCCAAGCATGCCGAGAAAAAAGACTACCCCAAGCTGTCGCTGATATGGAAATCCATCCCGTCGCAACTGTCGCGGGAAAACAAGAAATTTATTTACAAAGCTGTTAAGGAGGGAGCCCGCGCAAGGGAATACGAAGATGCGCTTCAATGGTTGTGCGACACTGCGTTGGTCAGTAAAATTTACAGAAGCACAGCTCCCGGGCTTCCGATATCAGCATATGACGATCTAACCGCGTTCAAGCTTTATCTTGTTGACGTAGGGTTGCTGCGCCGCCTGTCGCTGTTGTCTACAGAAGCATTCAAAGAGGGAAACCGACTGTTTACTGAATTCAAGGGGGCACTAAGCGAAAACTACATACTGCAGGCACTCACTGGGCAGATAGAGGCGCCTCCTCGGTATTGGGCGACAGATTCCCCTCGCTACGAAGTGGATTTTGTCATACAACGGAACAACGACATCATTCCAGTGGAAGTCAAGTCAGAAGGGAACATTCTCAGCACAAGTTTAAAAAAATACGGTGAAAAATATGGCGATAAAGTTAAACTACGAGTGCGTTTTTCAATGCAAAACCTAAAACTGGACGGTGACGTCCTTAACATCCCATTGTTTATGGCCGACTGCGCCGATCAGCTAATAGGGCTTGCCATTGCCGGCAGGGCATAGCCGCCCTGATACGGCGGTTACAGCAGATGCAAATCCCACCGCTCTTCCAAAACAGGTTCGCCCCACTCGGTGTTCTCAAGGGTTTCCGTCAAAAGAAAACCATGTTTGCCATAAAGGTGCCTTGCCGTGTGCAGTTCACTGAAAGTCCACAAAAACACGCGAGCGTACTTCTTTTCTCTGGAAAAGCTTATCGCAGCGTTCATGAGACTGTTGCCTGCGCCCTGCCCTCGGAGGCTGGGCTCAACAAAGAAAAACCTCAGCTGCGCAGACCCGCCTTCCCTGTGGACGATGGCTATGCAGCCCGAAGGGCTGCCGCAGGACTCAAGAATATAAAAACAGTCTCTTTCAGGATCGAACCCAGCTGCCAGCTGGCGTACCCCGTCAGCAACGTAGGCTTTCCATATTTCGGACGTAAAACCGTATTCTGCCTTGTACAAGTCCAAGTGCCTCGATATGACATAATCAATGTCGCTTGCCTCAAACTGCCTGATAACCATTTTCCTCACCTTGTCCTTCATATGCTTGGTTTTACTGTACTGCAAATCAAAGGCTGTGTCAACGCCATGAAAGTGAAAAACAGCCAACAAGCTTGCTTGCTGGCTGTTTTTATGCGGCCTCGTCCTTTTACTGATAGTGTCCACTCTCTCCAAGTTGAATTCGGCTGCATATACAACTTTTTTATCAACAAGGAAAGTTTTTTAGCCGCCCCCGTTATCCCCTTAATGATGTTGGTTTTTTAGGCAATAAAAAAAACAGCCTGGCTGATCTCCTGTTTTAGCTTCAACACAGTGATGCAAAAATACCCCTTTTGCAGCTTAAAAAACAGACCTTGTTACTCAAGATTATAACACGAAAAAAGCCCGTTTGCGAATTATGTCAAAAATGTTATGTTTCACGGAAAAGCCCGATTATTTGCCATTATCTTCCAAAAGTGCGAAAAATACGGACGTGCCATGCCCCTCTTCGCTGTCTAGCCATATTTCCCCGCCGTGGGCGGTGACAATCTGCCAGCAGATGTACAGGCCGTAACCATGCCGCCATTGCTCATCGCTGGCGGTAGACGTTGCAAACCTAGTAAAGGCAGACGCTGCAGCCTCCGGTGCCATGCCTTCGCCGCTGTCCGTTACGCTTACGATTTGCCGATTGCCGTCCCTTGCAAGCTTTACCGTGATTGTGCCGTCCTTTGTGTGCCGGTCTGCGTTTGAAAGCAGGTTCGTCAAGACCTGCTCCAACTTGCCGTGATCCACCAAAATGAGCGGCAGGCCGTGCTGAAGCTCAAGTGAAATGCGGTTGTTTTTGCTTGGCTGCCAAAGGCCAGGGGCACACGCGCTTGTCAGCAGTTCCGACAGGAAGGTCGGCTGGCGCGAGAGCGGAAGCCGTCCGCTTTCTATGGCAACGGTATCCATCAGTTCTGTTACAATTCCGTCTATCTGCATTACTTTTCTTTCTATGCGCCTGTAGTTTTCCATGATTTCGTCCATGTTTACCATAGGCTCCTTCAGCAGGTCAACCGTGTCCGAGCTGCTTCCCAAAATGACCGTCAGCATCCTGCCGATTTCATGGGCAACAGCTGCAAGGAAATTGCTTTTCATTTTGTCGCGTTCCTTTATCTGCGTTTCCCGGAAGGTGAGCATCCTAATGCGAAGCAACACGACAAGCAAAAGCAGCGCACTTGTTAAAGTTGCGCCGATGATTACGTCTATGACATAATGGATTTCAAGAGTAAAAGGGTTAACAAGCCTAGGGTACGAATAAGCGGCAATACAACAGGCAGCGTACAGCACGAATTCAACCGCAACAGCGGCAACACGCTCACGCCGATCAAGCAGGATGGAAGTAAAGATGATTGCCAAAATAAAAAACGAGGGCATTCCGCTCCGGTACCCGCCCGCTGCGAAAAACAGAACAGGGAACATAAGCAAAAACACGTTGATGACGACTATTAGGCTGCATGTCCGGTAACTGATCTTTCGGCCTGCAACCCGCAGCAGGCAGAACGCTAATGCAGAAGCAAAAAGATTAATGCCGACAGAAGCCAGTCCGGCTTTTTCCACAAGAGATACAACCGCAGCAACGATGCCAGCCGCCATGCCGGCCAAACCAAGCAGGTTGAACGATTGAACATGAAAACCCAGGTTTTCGTCAAAGTACTCTTTCAAAAACGTTTCAACAAACTTTTTCATAGAATAAAAAAACAAACCTCCCCATGAGAGTCTATCATGAAAAAAGCCTGTTCGTGAAACATGTCGAAAATGTTATGTTCGACATAAATATTCTACATTGTTGTAAAGGTGTACCCTCCACCATAACCGGTCAGTATTGAAAAGCTGTCGCTGTTGTCTGCACCGAGTTTCTTTTTCAGCCTAGAGACATGCATGCGGATGGCGTTCTTGTCGCTGTTCATTGCAGTCCCCCAAACGTTTTCATAGATCGCCTTGCTCGAAAGCTCCCTGCCTTGGTTTTTTACGAGAAGGAGCAGCACAGCAAACTCCTTCGGGGTCAGCTTTGCATTGCAGCCATTCACAAGCGCAGTGTTTTCCGGCAGCATAAGCGTCAGCGGCCCAAGCGTGATGACGGCAGCTTCCCTAGCCGCCTTGTCAACCTTGTCCCTCTCTTGCTGCGCTTTTTGAAGCAACCGTTTTATTACTGCGGTGAATTCTTCCGCGCTGTACGGTTTGGTCAAGTAATAGTCCCCGCCAGTGTCCATCCCCGCCACTTTGTCTTTTGTTGTTTTTCTGCCAGTCAGGAACAATATCGGCGTGTCGCTGCCTTGGCGTATTTCTTTGCACAGCGCAAACCCGTCGCAGTCCGGGAGCCCAACGTCGAGCACAATTAAATCAAATGCGTCCTTGTGTATAAAAGCTCTCGCCTCGGCGGCAGTACAAGCCAGCAGCACACCATACCCCCTGCGTCTAAGCATGCGGGCGCTGAGCTGTGCAGTATCCGCATCATCTTCCACGATCAGTATCAAATGTTTCCTCTCGCTCATCATTTTCCTCCAAACGGCGCAATATAGAATACAGATGAAAACAATGCACAGTGTAATTATAAAGCATTTGCCGCTTGCTTTCAATGGCAAAATGCACAAACAAAATGCACAAGTTAAATCAATCGACACAAAAAGCTTGACGCTCTAGCGGCTTGCAGCTAGAATAAAAGCAAAGGAGATTGAAAAATGAGCAGCAATAAAGCAATAGAACAAAGGAGCAGTTTTGAGGTTTTCAAGATCTGCACGGCATTGAAAAGCGAGGCTCCTAAAATAGAAAGCTGGGAATCCGCTATTCCGGAGTTCAAAAGGTTCAACATCGTTGAAAACGAGGTACGCAATGTCGTATGAAAAAAGGGGAAATACTGCAGCATGTCAATTTACCATCTGATGAACGCAAAAAAATGCATCCTAGTTTTTGAGCACGTGTACACCGACATCGGCAACCAGTACAAGGTACTATCAGTGCCTGCACCATCCCTGCTGCCGATCGACCTTCAAAGAGGCGAGGTCACGGCAGCTAGGCTCAGCGACTGGGTTGAGCGCCGCGTGATCCCGGTCAACCGTCACCATATGGAGGCGGTGCTGTCTGCTATCAATTTGCAGAACCGCTTTGAAGTCCTTTGCTATTCCCATGGAATGAGCTTAAATGATGCATTTTGGGTTCAGGAGGTATCTGAAGGCTTGAATTTCGATGAAATCAACCTGTACGACCACCCCTTTGACGAAGCTTTGGGCTGGATTGCTTTTACAGGCATTCCCAGCAACATTTCACGCCACCTGTCAACTCCTGAAACTACCACAGAAGGGGTGCTGCCAAAGTACTGGCACCGCATTTCAGATAGTGACATCATCCTGTGCAAAGGCGGGACCGAGGGCTATTACAACGCAGGCCTTGAACCATTTGCCGAAGTAGTTGCTTATCTCATAGCCAAAAGGGCAGGCATAAACGCAATACCGTACCATCTTGAACAGCGTAAAGGGCGCCCCGTGTCAATATCCAAGCTTTTTACTACAAAAGAACGAGGGCTTTTCACCGCTGGGTGCTATCTGGGGCACAAGGAGCCGGGTGTGAGGCACATCCCCCTTCAGGCCGCTTTGGAACACATGCAAAACGACTTCGGAGACATCACACCGTTCTATGAGATGTGTTTTTTTGATTGCATCATTGAAAACGGCGACAGGCATTTGAACAATTGGGGCTTCTCTGTGGAAAATGCTACGCAGGAGATTAGAGGGTTTGCGCCCCTTTGGGACAACGGGGCTGCGCTTGACTACGAGCGCAGCGAGGATATGCGTGCAAAATTCACCTTTGCCAGCTTTGGTGTTCGTTACGACTTCCTTAAGACATGCCCGGCCCGCCGCGAGCTGACGGCCAAAGCGCGTACGCTAGTAGCGGCCATTTCTGACGGCAGCTTGGAGGAGGAATGCAACAAGGCTGTTTCCGGTTTTGAGCGCTATGAAGCTCGCATAAACCCGACCCTTGCTTTTGTTGAAAAACGTTGCCGCGACTATATAGAAAACCTATCAAGATAAGGAGGAAAAACAGATGCTGTACACAATTATGCCAGAAGTGTTTGAATTGAACCCTGCGCTCTGCTTCGGGGTCATTGTCGCCAGAGGCCTTGCAAACACCGGGACTGCCCCGGAAGAAACGCTGCGGCTCAGAAAGGCCGAAGAACGGGCGAGGGAAACCATACCTGAATCGGAACTGAAAAAACAGCCGATCATTGCGGGCTACCGGCTTGTCCTGGAAAAGGCGGGGATCAACCCGAACAAATACATGAATTCAATGGAAGCAATGATGAAAAGGGTGCTAAAAGGCGGGAACCTGCCGGCGATCAATTCGCTTGTGGACCTATGCAACGCGGTCTCTATTGAAAACCAAGTGTCCTTGGGCGGCCACGACCTCGACGACATAAAAGAAGACCTCTACGTTGGCTTTTCGAAAGGCGGCGAACAGTTCCTCCCCTTTGGAGGGGAAGAATACGAAACGGTTGAGCCGGGCGAACTGATATTCGCCAGCGGCAACATAGTGCAGACGAGGAAATGGATATGGCGGCAAAGCGAACTGGGCAAGATGACGCTGGACACGAAGAACGTGTTCTTTCAGCTGGTTGGCTTTGACGACGGGCAGGGCAGCCCTCTTGCAGGCGCGCTTGACGCATTTGAAGAGCTTCTCAAAACGAAATTTGGAGGGACTTACTGCCGCCATGTCGTAAAAAAAGAAGCTCCGCAAATAGAATTCTAAGTTCAACCTTCAAACAGTGGCGTGGACAAATACCTCTCGCCGCTGTCTGGCAGGATCACCACTATCGACTTGCCCGCGTTTTCTGGCCGGGCTGCCGCTTGGGCTGCTGCCCATACAGCTGCGCCGGAGGAAATCCCTATGAGCAGGCCCTCTGTGCGCACCACGTCGCGGCTTGCTTGGTATGCGTCTTCGTGGCGAACCGGGATGATTTCGTCATATATGCCGGTGTTCAAGATTTTCGGAACAAACCCTGCGCCTAGGCCTTGGAGCATGTGCAGCCCGGCGCGGTTTTCTGACAGCACCGGCGAGTCTGCAGGCTCGACCGCGACAATTTTAATGTTGGGGTTCTTTTCTTTGAGGAAGCCCCCTGTCCCTGTAATAGTGCCGCCCGTGCCGACGCCGGAAACGAAAATGTCCACGTTGCCGCATGTCGCCTCCCATATCTCAGGGCCCGTGGTCTCTCTGTGCACTTTTGGATTGGCAGGGTTTTCGAATTGCCCAGGCATGAAAGCCCCGGGCGTCGCTGCCGCCAGTTCCGCAGCTTTTGCGACAGCGCCTGCCATGCCGGCTGCGCCGTCAGTCAGCACAAGCTCTGCGCCATAAGCAGCCAGCAGCTTGCGGCGCTCGATGCTCATGGTCTCAGGCATGGTGAGCATGACCCGGTAGCCTCTTGCCGCCGCAGCAGAAGCAAGCCCGACTCCGGTGTTGCCGCTGGTCGGTTCGATGATTACGGCGCCCGGCTTCAGCTTTCCGCTGTTTTCTGCATCGAGGATCATCGAAAGGGCGGTGCGGTCCTTGATGCTCCCGGCAGGGTTCAGGTATTCCAGCTTTGCGATTGGAGTCGCGCTGAGATTGTGGAGCTTGGCGTAACCGCCAAGCCTAAGCAGCGGGGTTTTGCCGACAAGTTCCGCCAGGCTGTTTGCGACGCTTGACATTGTGTTCACCTCCGTGTATAGTAAGATTTAAAATACAATGATTACGATTCGCATTATAGCGACTTCTTCATCAATTGTCAAGCCAAATGCAAAACCAAAGTAGAAAGGCGGTTAACAGAAATGAAAAATGAAAGGGACAGTATTGTGTCAGAAATCATTTCAAGCTACAACAGGCATGCAGAAAAAGAAATAACGTGCCCCGACTTCCTTCCCGACAAAGCCGAGGTGGCGGAAATCGTCACGCTGCTGCGCAAGCTTCTATTCCCCGGGTATTTTGAGGAAAATGGTATAAGCCTAGCAAGTGCGGAATGCGGGGTGCGGGATTTGGTGGCTGCGGTCGAGGCCAAACTGAGCCGGCAGATATGCTGCGCATTGAACCTTGACATTGGCGAGAAGAAAAACTGTTCAAACATGTTTTGCAGGGCTGAGGAAACATGCCATGCATTTTTGGCAAAGATACCACATATAATAGAAATTCTCATCACAGACGTGCAAGCAACCTTTGACGGAGACCCTGCGGCAAAAAACAAGCATGAAATCATATTTGCGTATCCGGGCATTTTTGCCATAAGCGTCTATCGCCTGGCGCACGAACTCCACCTATTGTCCGTTCCGCTCGTGCCGAGGATGATGACGGAATACGCCCACAACCTGACCGGCATTGACATACATCCGGGTGCCGAGATCGAAGAGTATTTTTTCATCGATCATGGCACAGGCATCGTCATCGGCGAAACGACGGAAATAGGCACTCGCGTCAAACTCTACCAAGGAGTGACCCTTGGTGCCCTGTCGCCCCGAAGCGGTCAAGTCCTGCGGGGCAAAAAACGCCACCCCACCTTGGAAGACGGGGTGACGGTTTACTCAAACGCAACAATTCTGGGCGGGGAAACAGTTATCGGCAAGGACAGCGTTATCGGCGGCAATTTGTTCATCACGCAGTCGGTGCCGCCCGGTGCGAAGCTGTACTTGAAAAACACAGCTTCTCAAGGGTGATTCCCTACTGATTGTTGTTGTTTTGATCCTTGACGCCAATGTGCAGGTCGCCGGAGACAGCTTTCTTACTGGTGAATTTGCCGTTTTCCACTTTGTACCATGTCTTCGAGGCAGGAGCCTTTATCGCAGATTTAGCGTTTGACCACACTACGGTGTCCCATAGCACAATTCCGCTTTCCGCAGCCGCAAGCACGGTGCCGATCATAACAGCTTTGCTATTGTTGCCGTCCTCGCTCTGCTTGTAGAGAGTTACCGCACAAGTGGTTTCTGCAGCCTTGATCCAAACAAAACTGTTTGCTGCGAAAAGATATTCACTGCCCGTATAGGTATATTCATGGTAGCCAGGCTTGCTGGTGGTCGCTTGGAAAGCATCGGGGGCACAGTGATAATTGTTACCGGAAGCGCCAAATATGATGTAGTTGTCATCATTGGCAGTCAGAGTTCCGTTGATGGTCACCAAGCCCTCGTTGAGTACCTGTACACCATATCCTTCTGAGCCGACAGCAACAACGTCGCCATTGATAATAATTTCGCTGTGGTCGCACAATACAGCCGGACAATCGATGTCTCTGCTTGGAGCGGTGATTGTACCGTTGACTGTCAGCATGCCGCCACCGGAAACCCTGACGTAGCTGGTGTAGTGGTCAGAAAGGTCGATGTCCCCGTTTACTGTCACGTTGCTGCTGTTGCTGCAGTTGAGGTCGCCCCATACGTAGGTGAAGACGCAGGTGCTGTTAAGCAAACTCCCGGTTGAACCGCACAGTTTAAGATTTCCTTCGTTCACATAGTCGATT
Source organism: Clostridiales bacterium (assembly GCA_009782285.1). Taxonomy (GTDB): domain Bacteria; phylum Bacillota; class Clostridia; order Peptostreptococcales; family Anaerovoracaceae; genus WRJK01. Next base: position 3,914 of record WRJK01000012.1, on the reverse strand, counting down.
GAACAATCCCATGCACTAATTCCTACATCGAAAACCAAATCTTTTCCATTGAGGTCAAAAGTGACAATTTTGTTGTTGACCTGCCAAAATTTGCTGTGCGTTATGTCCTCAAGCAGCTTGATTGTAGCCGGCGTATTATTCACCAGCGCCGCAAAAGCGGCGTCTAGCGTTTCATAGCCGACATTCTCGCCTCCGGGTCCGGTACCGATGATTTCACAGACATAGTCTTCAGCTCCGTCCGCGATTGCACACAGCGGCATTGCCGCCATCAGCCCGAAGGCCATCATCACCGCAAGTAGTAATGCCAGTGGCTTTCTTGCTTTCGTTTTCATTTCTTTTTCCTCCCAACGTAGTGTTTTCCTCAAGTTTCTGTCGCATATGCTTGGCATTTTCGACAGCATGTTAACCACAATAGTATACATTGTTTTTTGTGGATATTCAATGCGACATTCAAAGTTTTTTGCTGGCTTGCTCCAGTATTGCGTCGATGTTGTCAGAGTTCAATTCATTGGGGTAATTCTTGTCGAAGTCCAATAAAATCTCTTTTGATAGCTTTTCGCTTTCTGCGTTGTTAAAATACAGCGATTCATAATCACCGCTTGCGAAAGCGGCAAAAATAAGGTTTTTCGAACTTTCAGGAATTTGTTCCCAACCGCCATACAAAACTGTGACTGCCCGGTCTATTGCTTCTTGTGTGACGGGGCAGCCGTTTTTTTGGTGTTCCCATAAAATTCCAGCAACGTCAGACAAATCGTTTTTGTATCGGCGCCCTGACATAAGCTTCATGGCGATCAAGTGTTCGGCAGCAAGCGTACGGACATTGAGGATATTGGAAAAGGTCCTATAATAGACAGACACTTCAGCCAATTTGTCAGAATAGGAAGTTGTTTTCTTGAAATCCATATTCAGCCATCCGTTTGGCAAGCCCATTCTGTCTCCAACACGGTTGACAGCTTCTTTCATTGCAGATGAAGCCAGTATCACGGCGTCAATATCGTAGGTCATTTCTCGAAAACCATATTGTGCGAGTATGGCTGCGCCACCGACCAGAATTATTTCAGCAGGCATTTTCGAGCCATTGCGCTTTTTAAACTCTTTAGCTAGTTCTTTGAGGCAAGCATCGAGGTTCTCCTTGGTAAAGCGGTGTTCAGCAGACATCCCGCACCTCGCTTTCTACGATGTTAAACCGCATAAACTCGGGTATCGCTTCACGAATGCTATCAGTTTTGGGAGCGTCGCTTTTCAGCGCAGCACTCAGTGTCAAGATGCTTGCGGGATAAATCGTCTCCTTTAACTTTACTGCACGAATGTCGTTGTACTGGGCACATGCAGGCAGCCCGTTTAAGCGGCTTAAATAGTCAACCATTGCAAGCAGATACAGGCTTTCAGGGTACCATCGCCTTTGGTATAGTTTTCGGATGGTGTCCGATTCCAGAGTAGCAATGATAAAGTCAATGTCGCCCAGATCCTTCACAGCATGACAGATATTGCTTTTATACGCTTCAAAACCCTGTCGGTATTCCATGCTATCGGCAAGCAGTTCCTCAATCGTTACATCCAGCGACTTTGCTATACGGTACAACGTGTCGCCTGTGCAGTTCTTGATTTTTGACTTGCCTGTTGTAATTTCACTGATAGTCGTGAACGGCACACCGCTGGTTTTAGAGAGTCTGTATTTTGTAATACCTTTCTGCTTAAGTAATTCGTTAATGTTCATAATGAAAAACCTCCCGTCATTATTATAACGTATATTCGTTATAGCGTCAAGGAGGCATTGTTCCGTCAAAGGCAACCATCGCCCCATCACAGCAAAAACTATTGCACACGAAATCCGGAAACAGATGTGCGGTTTGCAAAAAATGCCTTGCCGAAAATGATGCCGCAAGGTCTCTTGAGACAGCATATATTTCGAGGGCTTCAATATTATTATGACGATGGTTAAAAACAGCAAAGAGTTCATTGAGATGAACGATGATGATCTGATGCACTGCATACACATAGTTTTAGTTGATGCCTTTATAGAGTGCAAGTGGTTTGAAAACCCCAAGAGTGGAGGTGGCAACCTTGGTTCTGCCAACTGATGTTTATCCGCAAGAAAGCCTTTACTATCTTGGAGGGCTGACCATGGAATCCCTAAAGAAAAACGGGAGCAGAATGGGCCTTGTTGACCTGTTCTTGGAGTTGAACAAAAAAACAGTGGTTGGCATCAGCTTGTTTGCACTGATTTTAGACTGGCTCTTTCTGATAGAAGCCGCAACAGTAGAAGATGACGGAGTGGTAGAATTATGTTTTTGAAGAAATTAACAATTACCTCAGCATCAGGTATAATTCGCGAGGTTGTTTTTTCGGTGGGGCTCAACCTCATAGTAGACGAAACAGAAAGGAGCAACGAAAGCGAATCCGGCAACAGTGTCGGCAAAACGACAGTCCTCAAGTTAATTGACTTTTGCCTTGGTGCTGATGCGAAGAACGTCTATCAGGACTCGGAAAACAAAAAAAACATCAACACAGAAATGAAGGCTTCTTTAGAGGATGAGGCGAGGCGCATATTAGTTGAGCTTGTATTGTGCCGTGACATCAACGATCCATATTCTGAACAAATAATTGTTGAAAGAAACTTTTTAAAAGGAAACATGAACATTTGCCGGATAAACGGCGAAAAAATCAAAATAAAAGAATTGGAAGACGCTCTGTCGAAAAAAATACTCGGAAGATCCTTTACAAAACCAACATTCAACCAGTTAATTGCCCATAACATTCGGTATTCAAACGACAGGATTGAAAAATGCTTGAAATTTCTCAATGCCTATTCAAAAAACAGCGATTACGAAGCACTTCACTTGTATATGTTTTTAGGAAACAGGATAGAAGAATTGTATAATCCACAGGAAAAAATATCCCAAAGTGATTTATTGAACGAAGAAATAAAATATCGCGACAGGCTTACATCGAACGTGAACCTGTCTCAGTTGGAATCAAAACTTGGGGTGTGTGAAAACGCAATAAATGAATTAGAGGAAAAACGCAAGTCGTTCACGAAAGACGAAGATCATCAAAAAGCTTCAAATCAGCTAAGCCTGATTAAAACACAAATTGGTTTTGAACAGCAGACAAAAAACGCCCTGATATTCAGGCGAGAGCTGATAAGCAAAAATTTAGCTGAGCTGGACAGCAGAGTTTTCGAACATGAATACAGCAACTTAAGCTTCCTTTACAGCGAAGTCAAAGCTATGCGCCTCGATGGTTTGAAAAAAACATTTGAAGACTTGGTTGCCTACCATAACAAAATGATTAAAAACAAAATCGTTTTTCTTAAACGCGATTTACCGGATATTGAAGTGAAAATCAAGGAAGCCGACAAAAAAATCGCAGATTTTTCAAACCAAGCGGCATCGCTGGAAAAGTCTTTAAAAGCAATCCTTTCGCTTGTTGAATTCGAGCAGATTGTTGCCGAACTGCAAAGCCATTCGGAAACAAAGGGGGAACTAGCCGCAAGAATTGAACAGATCAAACAAGCCAATGCAATAGTAGCTGAACTGCGCCGGAAACTCGAGGAAGCCTCGGTGTCCATTTACTGCGATGAATTCAAAAAGGAATTGCAAGCAAGCATCTTTGAATTCAACAAATATTTTTCGAAGTTTTCAATGGAAATATACGGCGAAGAGTATCTCGTTTCTGTTGACGAGAATGAAGACAAACAACGCAAGAAATACTATGAGTTTTCAACATTTAACAACAATTTCTCATCAGGCAAAAAAATGGGCGAAATACTGAGCTTTGACATGGCTTATGCAAGTTACGCAAGAGAGAAAAAAATTCCATCGCTGCAATTCATTCTAAACGACAAAAAAGAGCTTATGGACATAAACCAGATCGAAAAGGCAGGCAACATTGCGAACAGGCAGTCGCTGCAG
>WRJK01000011.1 GCA_009782285.1 Clostridiales bacterium | reverse complement strand
GTTGGTAGTTGGTAGTTGGTAGTTGGGAGTTTGTAGTTGGTAGTTGGTAGTTTGTAGTTGGTAGTTTGTAGTTGGTAGTTTGTAGTTGGTAGTTGGGAGTTGGGAGTTTGTAGTTGGTGGTTGGTGGTTGGTAGTTTGTAGTTGGGAGTTTGTAGTTTGTAGTTTGTAGTTGGTGGTTGGTAGTTGGTAGTTGGTAGTTTGTAGTTGGTAGTTTGTAGTTTGTAGTTTGTAGTTGGTAGGGGGGAGTTGGTAGTTGGTGGTTGGGAGTTGGTAGTTGGGAGTTGGGAGTTGGTGGTTTGTAGTTGGGAGTTTGTAGTTGGTAGGGGGTAGTTGGTAGTTGGTGGTTGGTAGTTTGTAGTTTGTAGTGGCTAGTTGCTGGTTTTGTAATTTGAGAAAGGAGTACGAGATGTTTGTGGACAGAAGTTGTGAAGATTTTATAAAGCTGTTGGGGAGCGACGCGCCGGTGCCTGGCGGCGGCGGGGCGTCTGCTTTGGTCGGCGCCGTTGGGACGGCACTTGGCAACATGGTGGCGGCGCTGACGGTCGGAAAGAAAAAATACGCCGCAGTGGAAGGTGAGATGATATCGCTGATCAGCAAGGCGAACATACTTCAAAGCGAGCTGCTGGAGCTTGTTGGGAAAGACGCAAAAGCTTTCGAGCCTCTTGCAAGGGCTTATGGCCTGCCGAAGGAAACGGATGAACAGAAGGCAGAAAAAGCGAGAATACTTGAGGAGGCTTTGCGCACAGCTTGTGCGCCGCCTATTGAGATCATGGAAAAATGCTGCAATGCAATCGACATGCACAGAGAGTTTGCAGCCAAAGGGAGCGTTATCGCGATTTCAGACGCCGGCGTTGGGGTCGAATTCTGCAAGGCAGCATTGAAGGGGGCAAGCCTAAACGTGTTCATAAACACCAAGGCGATGACAGACAGGGAATACGCGGAAGGCATAAACGAACGTGCAGAGGCTATGCTTGAAAAGTACACGGCGGCGGCTGATGAGATATTTGACAGTGTTTTTGGGCGGTTGAGGTAGCATGGACAAAAAGCATTTGGAGGAAATACTGAACAGCGTAGCGTCCGGCGCGGTGGCGCCTGACGCAGCGATGGAGAAGCTGAAGAACCTGCCCTTTGAGGACATCGGGTTTGCAAACCTCGATCATCACAGGTATCTGCGTACGGGGTACCCTGAAACTGTGTTTTGCCAAGGCAAGACGAGCATCCAGATTGCCGAGATCATGGGGAGGCTGGCAGAAAACAACGACAACATCATAGGCACAAGGGCAACAGCCGAGGACTTTGAGGCAGTGAAAAAAGCGGTTCCTGATGCGGAGTACCATGAAGCAGCCAGAATGATCGTGATAAATAGGAACCCTGCACCGACAACCGGCAAAAAAATAACGGTGGTGTCGGCAGGGACGGCAGACATCCCTGTGGCAGAAGAGGCGGCACTGACGGCAGAGGTGCTGGGCAACCCAGTAGAGAGGATTTACGACGTAGGGGTGGCAGGGGTCCACAGGCTGTTTGCCAATTTGGACACGATAAGGGCAGCAAACGTGGTGATTGTCGTTGCAGGGATGGAGGGCGCACTGGCAAGCGTTGTTGGCGGCCTAGTGGACAAGCCGGTAGTCGCGGTTCCCACCAGCGTGGGGTACGGCGCGAATTTCGGAGGGCTTTCCGCGCTGCTGTCGATGCTCAACAGCTGCGCCAACGGAGTAGGGATCGTCAACATTGACAACGGGTTCGGCGCAGGGTACCTTGCGTCGAGCATAAACAGGCTGTAGGAGGATGTGTGAAGATACTGTATTTTGACTGCACGAACGGGGTGAGCGGAGACATGGCGTATGAGGCCTTGAAGGGCTTGCTTGGGGAAAAAGAAAAGGATGCCTTGGAAGGGATGGAGATGCTTCATTCGCTGGACAGTCACGGCGAGCATTGCCACAGCAGCTATTCGAGCATAAAAGATTTGATAGGCAGCCTCGATATCAGCAAAGGGGCAAAGGAGAAAGCCCTTTCAATATATTCCGTAATAGCAGAGGCAGAGGCGTCTGTTCACGATGCGCCCGTCGAGAAGGTCCACTTTCACGAGGTTGGGCGGATTGAAGCTGTCAGGAACGTAGTCGGGGCTGCGGTCTGCGCTGACGCGTTGGCTGCTGCCAAGGTGTTCTGTTCTGAAATTCACGACGGGATAGGGTTTGTCGAGTGCAGCCACGGAACTATACCGGTGCCCGTGCCTGCGGTCATGGCCATGCGCAGAAATTCAGGCTTGGTGTTCGCGGCAGACGAAAGCGTCGCCACCGAGATGGTCACCCCCACAGGGCTGGCTGTCTTGATGGGGCTAGGAGCGGAATACAGCAGGGAAATCCCGGAAGGGTGCGTACTCAGGAAAGCAACCGCTTTCGGCAAACGGGAAACTGGGAGGAACGGAGGGCTTACGGCTTGCCTTGTTGAAGACTGCGCTCGTATATGTCCTTGACCACCTGGAAAAATGACTGCCCGCTGCTTGATTCGGCAGCAAACAAAGAATAGAAACGCCCGTAATTGAAAACGTACAAGTTTTCCTTCCATGAACTGGAAACAAAGCCGTCCTCGTATATGGACATCACCAAAACTGTGCGGTCTTCTTCGTCCTTGAAGCTGATTCCGCAAAAACCCTGAGAAATTGGCGGGTCATTAACCAATGTCCTTTTAAAACTCAAGGTTGAAATAAAGCTCATAAGCGATTCCAAATCTTGCGCATCGAGGGTTATGTAGCTGGAAACATCGTCATAGGCATCTGAAGACCTGCTTAATTGCACGTTGTCGGTTGGTATTTCGCTTCGCACCCCTCTTGCCTGCATGTCAGCAAACGTCAGGATTCTGTACGAATGCAGGTTTACGGCGCCAACCACTAACAACAGGCACAGCATTACCGCAATCGACGGGAACAATGCTTTTCGCCGTTGCCGTATGGTAAGCGCCAATAGCAGCAACAGCACAAAAAGAGCGCAAAAATAAAATATCAAATCAAACCAGCCGTTTATGGCCAAACGCATAAAAGGGAATATTCCAAAGAATGTTGTTGTCCCGATGATAATCCTGTCGCTTTTTGTCACAGGCGGGCGATCTTTCTTAGTCATTTCAGCACCTCATTACGGTTTAATCTTCGAGCAAAAGCATAGCACAAATTATGAAAAATGGCAACAGGTTATTGATTTTTGACAGCTGTTGGCATATAATAGAATCAGAAAATCTGCAATTCAGAAAGTCGGAGGGAAAAAACATGTTAGCTGAGTACCGTGCCCGTTCACAAATTACGCTGCCAAAAGCGATTGCCCTTAAAATCGGGTTGTCAGTAGGCGACATGCTTGATGTCGTCGTAAAAGACGGCGGTGTCTTTCTCAGGCCTGTCATGATTGTGCAAAAAGAAACGCAAGATGTTTCTGCAAAAACGGAGAAAGGAAAAAGGGAGTTGCTCCAAAACCTTTACGGAAGCATAAACGACCCCACTTTTGTTGAGCCAACGGAAATCCCTTGGGAGTTTTCCGCACCAAGAGAGGAGATCGTATGATTTACTTTCTCGACACTAATATTTGCATTTTCTATCTTAACGGCACATCGCTTCCAGTCAGGCAAAAGATTGACTCTACAGACTTGGAAAAGATAAAAATCCCCTCGATAGTAGCAGCAGAGTTATACTACGGGGCATCAAAAAGCAAAAGGCGTGAACATAATCTGGCGCGTTATGAGGAATTCATGTCGATTTTCCAGATTGTGCATTTTGACAAAGCCGCATCTCGTGCGTATGGCGATATTCGTGCCTGTCTCGAAAGAAAAGGCGAGATCATCGGAGGAAATGACCTGTTAATTGCGGCTTGTGCATTGTCGTCAGATGCAATTCTTGTTACGAACAACACTGAAGAATTCTCTCGCATTGAAAAGCTTGCCATAGAGGATTGGGTTGGTGAATGTGATTAATGATTGGAGGGAAACATGGAGAAGAATTTAGCGAAGACTTACGACCCCAAAAGCTTTGAGGAAAGGATTTACGCCCGGTGGGAAAGCAAGGGGGCTTTCAAGGCGTACAGGGATCCTGAAAAGAAACCCTACACCATTGTCATGCCGCCGCCGAACATCACAGGGCAGCTCCATATGGGGCACGCCCTTGACCAGACGCTTCAGGACGTCTTGATCAGGTGGAAGAGGATGCAGGGGTTTTCTGCGCTCTGGCTTCCCGGCAGCGACCACGCCAGCATTGCAACTGAGGTGAAGGTGGTTGAAAAAATCAGGGACGACGAAGGAAAAACAAAAGAAGAACTGGGAAGGGAAGAGTTCTTGAAAAGGGCATGGGAATGGAAAAGGATATACGGCGGCTTGATAACGCAGCAGGTCAGGAAGCTGGGCAATTCATGCGACTGGGACAGGGAGCGCTTCACCATGGACGAAGGGTGCAACAAAGCGGTTATCGAATTCTTTGTCCGTTTGTACGAGAGAGGCCTAATATACAGGGGGAACCGCATGATCAACTGGTGCCCCGTTTGCGGCACTTCCCTTTCCGACGCAGAGGTCGAGCACGAGGACAAGAACGGGCTGTACTGGTATTTCAGGTACCCGGCTACAGACGGCGGTGCCGGCATTGTCGTAGCGACCAGCAGGCCGGAAACGATGTTCGGGGATGTTGCCATTGCCGTGCACCCGGACGACGAGCGCTACAAAGCCTTGATAGGCAGTTTCGTGAAGATTCCGCTCACAGAACGGGAGATACCTGTAATAGCAGACACTTACCCCGACAGGGAAAAGGGCACCGGGGCTGTGAAAATCACGCCTGCCCACGACATGAACGACTTTGAGGTAGGGGAGCGACACAACCTTGACAAACCGTCTTGCATCAACGAAGACGCGACGATGAACGGCCTTGCGGGCAAGTACGAGGGCATGGACAGGTTCGAATGCAGGAAAGCATGGGTGCGCGACCTTGCCGAAGCCGGTTATCTGGTTAAAACCGAGGAAAAAGTCATACCGCTGGGCGGCTGCTACAGGTGCAATTCTGCAGTTGAGCCAATGCTGTCTGAGCAGTGGTTCGTCTCCATGAAGGAGCTTGCCGTGCCTGCCATTGAGGCAGCGAAATCAGGGGAGCTGGCTCATGTGCCCGACAAGTTTGAGAAGATATACCTGCACTGGCTTGAGAACATAAGGGATTGGTGCATATCAAGGCAGCTTTGGTGGGGGCACAGGATACCCGCGTACTATTGCGAAGAATGTGAAGAGATGGTGGTTTCTGCCCTTGCGCCAGCTGAATGCAGCAAGTGCGGAGGGGCGATGCGCCAGGACGAGGACGCTTTGGACACATGGTTCTCCTCAGCGCTTTGGCCTTTTTCAACGCTGGGCTGGCCCGAAAAGACTGAAGACCTAGAGTATTTCTACCCCACGGACGTGCTCGTAACAGGGTACGACATCATTTTCTTCTGGGTGGTGCGGATGGTATTTTCGGCACTGGAAGCCACAGGGGAACTGCCGTTCAGGTACGTGTTCGTCCACGGCCTCGTCAGGGACGGCGAGGGGCAGAAGATGAGCAAGTCGGCCGGCAACGGCATCGACCCGCTGGAAATCATAGATCAGTTTGGCGCAGACGCGCTCCGGTTCATGCTCACAACGGGCATCTCGCCGGGGAACGACATGAGGTTCAAGACAGACAGGCTCGAAGCGTCGAGGAATTTCGCCAACAAGCTATGGAACGCCTCTAGATTCGTCATCATGAACCTTTTGGACGATGAAGGCAACTTCAAAGAAATGGCGCCCGAAAGCCCGGAGACGCTTAATAAACTCAGGGACGAGGACAAATGGATCATATCCAAAGTCAACGAAGCTGCGCTGTACGTCACAAGCGTCCTAGACAAGTTTGAGCTTGCCCTTGCGGGGCAGAAGGTGTACGAGGTCATATGGAACGAGCTGTGCGACTGGTACATTGAGCTTGTCAAGGGCAGGCTGTACGGCGGGAGCGAAGAGGAGAAGGCCGTCTGCAGGTACGTGCTGGTGCGCGTTTTGAAAGACGTGCTGAAAATGCTTCACCCGTTCATGCCTTTCATAACTGAGGAAATATGGGGTTACCTGCCCAAAGAAGGGAACAGTGAAGAATTCCTGATGCTGGAACCGTGGCCGGAGCACAATGAGGCACTCAATTACGAAGATGAAGTCAAGAGAATAGAAATGGCAATGGAAGCCATCAGAAACATTAGGAACATCAGGGCAGAAGCCGAGGCACCCCCTTCAAGGAAGCTCCGAGCGGTCATATACGCTTTGGGCGACGACATGGAATGCATAAAAGCTGGCGAAGAGCACATAAGAAGCTTGGCGAATTTGTCAGACATAGAATTCACAGGCGACAAGTCAAACGTCCCCGAAGAAGTGATGTCTGCCGTCATGAGCCGGGCAGAGGTGTTCATACCTCAAGGCGACCTGGTGGACTACAGGGCAGAATACGACAGGCTTTCAAAGGAAAAAGAACGGCTTTCCGGCGAAATCGAAAGGATCGGCGGGAAATTGGCAAATGCCGGGTTCATAGGCAAAGCCCCTGAGAAAATAGTGAACGACGAAAAGGAAAAGCTCGCAAAATACAAAGGCATGCTGGAAAAAGTCCTTGAAAGGCTTGACTTGGCAGAAAAGAAACTATGACGGACGCAATACGGAAAATCCACAGTTTTGAGCGCTTTGGCTGCAAACTCGGTCTTGAGCGCATGGAAAGGCTCGTGAGCGGGCTTGGAAACCCGCAGAAGGGGATGAATTTCATCCATGTAGCTGGAACCAACGGCAAAGGCTCCGTATGCAGGTACATATACGAGGCGATCAGGGAAAGCGGGCACAAGACGGGGCTTTTCACGTCCCCGTACATTCTGGAATTCAACGAGAGGATCGAGTTCGACGGGTGCTGCATAACAGACAGCGAACTGGAGGCATGTGCTGCAAAGGCTCTTGCGCAGGCAGAAGAAATTACCAATCAGGGGTTTGAATCACCCACGGAGTTTGAACTGATCACGGCTGTCGCGTTTTTGTACTTCAAAGAGAAAAAAGCAGATTGTGTAGTTCTTGAAGTTGGGCTCGGAGGCAGGGGGGATTCGACGAACATCATCAAAAACCCGCTTGTTTCGGTTATTACGTCCATTTCCTTCGACCACATGGACAGGCTTGGGGGCACTCTGGCTGAAATCGCATGCGAGAAGGCCGGAATAATAAAAAAAGGGGCAACCGTAGTATCAAACGTGCAAGAGGCTGAGGCCGCAGAGGTAATTGCTAAAAGGGCCGGAGAATTGGGCTGCGACTTAGTCAACGTCGCAGAATTCAAATACGATGGCACGAAGAAGACGCGGGAAAGCTACTCTTTTGACGCAAAAATCTGTGAAACGGTTTATAATGGCGTTGAGGTTGCCATGCTCGGCGAGCATCAAATCCAAAACGCGATGACGGCGTTGGCTGCCTTGGAAGTACTGCGGGAAAAAGGGAAAATCGAAGTCACTAGGGACGGCATTTACAGTGGGCTTCTGAACGCTCGGCAACCGGGCAGGTTTGAGATTCTGAGGAAGGACCCGTATTTCGTAATTGACGGGGCTCACAACGAAAATGGCGCTGAAGCGCTCAAAAACACCATGAAAGACCTGTTCCCAGGCAGCAGGGCCCTGATGGTTGTGGGAATGCTTGCTGACAAGGACGTTTCGGGGATACTCGGGCATTTTTGCGAAATAGCCGATGATTTCATAGCGGCCGAACCTGACAACCCAAGACGGCTTTCGGCAGAAAAGCTGTGCGCTGAAATCCGTTCCGCAGGCAAGAGCTGCGTCCCAGTGGCAGATCCGGTTTCTGCCTGCGGGAAAGCGTTTGAAATGCGCGGCAATTACGATGTCATTCTGATTGCGGGTTCGCTGTACCTGCTTGGCAAGGTAAGGAGTATTATCGATGGCTAATTCAAATTCGAGGAAAAAGAAGGTTTTGCTCTTCTACAACCCTAATTCAGGGAGCGGGATGTTTAAGAACAACTTGGACTTAATAATATCTAAATTTCAGGCTAAGAAGACCATGGTAATCCCTGTCAGGGCAGGCAAGGGGGACATGCTTGAGTTTGCTTTGCAGGACATGGACCAGCAGGAATACGCCAAAATCCTCATTGCGGGGGGCGACGGAACCATAAACATTTGTGTCAACGCGATGATAAGAAGCGGCATAGACCTGCCGATAGCGATATTTCCGTCCGGTACGGCGAACGATTTCGCTTATTACTTCGACATACCATCAGAGATAGGCGCGATGACGGATATAGCCTTGGGGAACAGCTTTACCTATGCCGATGTGGGGAAGGTGAACGACAAGTTTTTCATAAACGTTGCAGCGATGGGGACCCTCGTGGACGTGAGCCAGAAGACGGATCCTGACGTGAAGAACACGCTCGGGATCATTTCGTACTATTTGAAGGGCATCACAGAGGTGCCAAACCTGAAGCCCACCATCGTCAGGCTGGCAAGCGACGAATATACAGGTGAGGAAAACATGTATTTCATGCTGATCATGAACGGGCGCTCGGCGGGGGGGTTTAAAAGGATATCGCCAAACGCGGTGATAAACGACGGGCTCTTGGACGTCATGCTGTTCAGGGAAATGCCACTGATCGATTTTGCGCCGCTGCTGATAAGCGTACTGCAAGGGAACCACACTGAAAACAAAAATGTACTTTTCTTCAGGACTTCCAAGCTGAAGCTGGAGTCAGACGTGGACATATCAACCGACATCGACGGCGAGAAAGGCGAAAAGTTTCCGCTAACCTTTGAAGTTTTGCAGAAAAGGCTGAAAGTATTAACAAAATTCAACGACATGCCAGGAGCTATATGGTGAACAAGATGAAAGAATTTAAATTGACAGAAACCGAAGACTACAGGGAACTCAGGGATTTCTTCATTGAAAACGAACTTGAGGTCTCAGGGGAAGAGCCTGTGCCGACAGACGCAGTGAGGAGCTGGAGGCTGGCCGACGAAAATTTGAAGCCTCCAAAACTTGTCGGAGGGATTACCTTGGCGAAAAGGGAAGGGGAGTTCATAATCGACGGGATTGCGGTTGACCAGGCTTACAGGAAACACAAGCTCGGAAGCGTACTGCTTGACAAAGCAGTTGACACGGTCAAGTCGCTTTCGGGGGAGCGTATATACCTAGTTGCCAGGGCGCCTGGGTTTTTTAGGACTAAAGGCTTTGAAACCGTGCCTAGGGAAGACGCGCCGACTTTTTTCGAATGCCTGACATGCCCGCAGTACGGTGTGGTTTGCCACCCTGAGGTGATGAAGCTCAGTTTATGACATTGACATTGACATTTCATTTCAGTTGGTATATAATTTTGTAAACACGGGTATTATAATCGTATTTACAAAGGATGTGGCCTTATGTTTGTGGGAAGGGAAAGGGAATTAGAAGCCCTCAGCAAGCTGTACAGGGAAGACGCCTTTCAGATGGTCGTAGTTTACGGGAGAAGAAGGATAGGCAAGACAACTCTGATTTCCGAGTTCGTCGCAGACAAACCAGCTGTGTTTTTTACCGCACAGGAAGTGAATGACACGATCAACCTAAGCAGGTTTTCCCAAAAGGTGTACGGGTTTTTCGGTATGCCGTCGTCAACCGGTGCCTTTGCAGGGTGGAACGAAGCATTTGAGTTCATTGCGGAGAAAGCTAAGGAAGGCCGGTTTGTTTTGGTGTTTGACGAATTCCCTTGTGCCGTTTCCGCCAACCGTTCCTTGAAATCCATTCTTCAGGTGGCGATAGACCACAGCTTAAAGAACACAGGGCTTTTCCTTATTCTCTGCGGCAGCCACATGGGTTTCATGGAGAGCGAAGTCCTAGGGTACAAGAGCCCGCTTTTCGGAAGGCGGACAGCACAATTGAAACTTGAGGGTTTTGATTACTTTGATGCAAGCAAGATGCTCAGCGGTTTTTGTGATGAGGACAGATTGAAGTTTTATGCTTGCATTGGCGGGACGCCGCATTACCTTTCGCAGGTAAAAGAAAGCGAAAGTTTTGAACAGAACATAAAAAGGTTGTTTTTCGACATGTCAGGCTATCTTTTCAACGAGCCGGTGATGCTTCTGCAGCAGGAACTGCGCGAGCCTGCGATGTACAATTCCATCGTGGCGACCATTGCGGCGGGTGCGTCAAAGCTGAACGAGATCGCCACCAGGATTGGCGAAGACAGCCCGAAAGTGAGCAAATACCTGCAGACCCTTGTGCATTTGCAGATTGTCCATAAAATATTCCCATTTGGCGAAAATCCGCAAACCAGCCGAAAAGGCATTTACAGGCTGGCAGACAACTGCTATGATTTTTGGTACAGCTTCGTGTTTCCGAACAAGCCGGAAATCGAGGCAGGCAGCGGAGAACTAGTCGCCGACACAGATGTGTTTGGCGAAAAACTGTCAACCTACATCGGAAAGCCGGGCTTCGAAAATATCTGCCTGCAATACTTGCAGAGGGCGAACAAATGCGGCAGGCTGCCTTTTACAGCCACGTCCTTCGGTTCGTGGTGGGGAGCTGACCCGATAGAAAGGGTGCAAACCGATTTTGATGTGATTGCCGCCAACCGCAGCAAGAAGCAGATATTCTTGGGCGAGTGCAAGTGGAAAAAAAGCTTGAACTTGGCAGCTGAGGCTCAAAAGCTCGTCAGAAAAGAGCACCTCTTGGCAGAATACGAGGAGCGGCACTACTGTTTGTTCGTGAAAGCGCCGCCAACCGGGCAGCTAATGCCAAGCGGCTTTTCTGTAGTCACGGCAGACATGCTTTTTGACGTCTAAGGATAAACCCACAAAATACTTCCTTGCAATATAATAGGGATTGGTTTACACTACAAATATGGCAAACAATTTTTTTGAAAGGAGGGGCAACCAATGAAGATAATTTTGGACGGCATGGGCGGCGACAATGCTCCTGAAGCAATAGTCGAGGGCGCAGCCCTGGCCTCGCGCCTAATCAATCACGACATCATAATAGCAGGTGATGAAAAGCAGATACTGGAGGAGCTGTCGAAGCACAAAAGCGACCACAGAAGGATATCGGTTACTCACGCATCCGAAACAATCACAAGCGACGACGCGCCGGTCAAGGCCGTCAGGAGCAAGAAGGATTCCTCGATGGTAGTCGGGTTAAACATGCTGAAAGAAGGGAAAGGGGACGTTTTCATTTCCGGTGGGAACACTGGCGCTCTTATGGCCGGGGGCCTTTTCATACTTGGTAGGGTACAAGGGATTGACAGGCCAGCAATAGCCTCGGTTTACCCGATCATGGGCCAAGGGGTATCGCTGCTTGTGGACGCAGGCGCAAACGCGGAATGCAAACCGAACAACCTGCTTGAATTCGCTACCATGGGAAGCATTTATATGGAGAAAGTGCTGAAAATAAAAAGCCCGACTGTGGGCCTTGTCAATATCGGAACCGAAGAGGGCAAGGGGACGACCGTCATAAAAGCCGCCCACGAGCTGCTCGCGAAAAGCGACCTGAATTTCATCGGCAACGTGGAAGCGCGCGAAATCCCCAAGGGCGCCTGCGATGTGATAGTTTGCGATGGTTTCGTCGGGAATGTCATACTGAAGCTGACGGAAGGGCTTGCATGGAACATCTTCAAGCTGATAAGGGCAAAGTTCACAAAGGGGACTGCTGCAAAAATGGGGGCAGTGCTGCTTGGCGGAAAACTGAAGGAACTCCGGAAAGAAGTCGACTACTCCGAATACGGCGGTGCGCCCATATTGGGGCTAAAAAGGCCAATTGTAAAGATGCACGGGTCATCAGGCGCAAATGGCGTCAAGAACACCATTTTGAAGGCCATCCCTTTTGCCGAGGAAAACGTCGTGAGCAAAATACAGAATTCGGTTGTTGAGATAGAGGAGATTCTAATAAGTGAGCAATTGTGATTTCCAAAAGAAAATCGGATACATGTTCAATGACGAAGAGCTTCTTAGAAAAGCTTTGACGCACAGTTCTTACACAAAAGAAAAGAAGAGCCACGCAGGCGACAATAATGAACGTCTCGAATTTCTAGGAGACGCCTTTTTTAATGCCATTATTGGCGAGGAGCTTTTCAGGAGGGCAAACCGGCTTGAGGAAGGGCAGCTGACCAAGTTCAGGGCGCGCTTAGTGTGTGAAAAATCCCTTGCGTACCATGGAAGGCAAATCGAAATTGGGAAGCACATCCGTCTTGGCAAAGGTGAAGAGTTTATAGGCGGCAGGAACAGGGACTCCATGATTGCAGACACACTTGAAGCGGTCATTGGTGCGGTTTTTCTGGACGGGGGTTATGAAGCCGCAAGAAGCGTGGTTTTGAGAATATTCGAAAGCAGGGTAGGCGATGTGATCGGCGGCAAGCTGGACAGCGACTACAAAACTGAGCTGCAGGAAATGCTGCAAGCTAAAGGCGAAATGAAGATTTCCTATTTGGTAGAGAGGGAAGAAGGGCCAGACCACGACAAAACATTCTTCGTCAACTTGTTCTGCAACGGCGTACTGACAGGAAAAGGCCGGGGGAAAAGCAAGAAAGAGGCTGAACAGAATGCGGCAAAGGAAGCACTGGAAAGAGGTGAAGGCGGTTGATCTTCAAGAGGATAGACATGCACGGGTTCAAATCCTTCGCCGAGCCTGTCAGCATTGAGTTCAACGACGGCATCACCTGCATAGTGGGTCCAAACGGAAGCGGCAAATCTAACATCAGCGACGCAATAAGGTGGGTGCTCGGAGAGCAGAGCCCCAAGATGCTCAGGGGCGGCAAAATGGAAGAAGTCATATTTGCAGGCACCGCAAGCAGGAAAAGCCGCGGTATGGCTGAGGTGACGCTGGTAATCGACAACGGCACCGGGATTTTGCCCATAGACTACAGCGAAGTTGCGATAACAAGGAGGATGTACCGGCTTGGCGAGAGCGAGTATTCCATCAACAACAACCCATGCAGGCTGAGAGACATCCGGGGGCTGATAATGGACACAGGGATAGGCGTCGACGGGTATTCGCTCATCGGGCAGGGCAAAATAGCGGACATCGTCAGCAGCAAACCTGAGAGCCGCCGGGAAATATTCGAAGAAGCGGCGGGAATCGTGACCTACAGGAGCAAGAAAGCTGAATCCGAAAAGAAACTTGACGCTGCGTCTTCAAACTTGGAGAGGGTAAACGACATCGTAGCCGAAATCGAATCCCGCATAGACAGCCTGAAAGAAGAAAGCGAAAAGGCGGCTGAGTACCTGACATTGAGGGAACGCTACAAAACGCTGGAAATAAACATAACGCTCAAGAACATCGAAAATCTGGAGTTGAAAAACGAATACGTTGCAGATGAAATCCTCGAGGCTACAAACGAGGTAGATGAGATAAAATCAAAAAAAGCAGGCATTGACCAGTGCGTTGCGGAAGGGCGCGAAAAAACAGATTCTCTGGACAGGCTTCTTGGAGAAAACCAAGCCAAGCTGATAAGCAGCGTGGAGGAAATCAACGCGTTGGCAAACATGAACCAGCTTTCGGACGAACGGCTTTCGTCGATGGAAAGGGACGAGGGCAGGCTTTTGGAGGAAATCTCCAGATATTCGGGTAGACTTGCAGAGGAGGAGTCAAACGCAAGGGAACTGCAAAACGCGAAAATGGAAATCGACAGCAGGATGAAGTCCTTGGAAGAGAGCCTCCGGCTGAAAGTGGGTGAGCACAGCGAAAAAACACTGAAATTCTCGTCACTTGGGATGGGGATCGACGACAGTAAAAACGAATTGTTCAGGTTCCACAACGACATCAGCTCAAAGACGGGGGAGATCGGCAGCCTAGAAAGCCTAAAAGGCACATTGGGCAGGAGAAGGGAGCAGCTTCTTTCTGAAAAAGAGGGCGCGGGGCTTGCAAGGAATGGTTTTTTGGAGAGCTTAGGGAAGGCAGTTCGGGAGATATCAGAAATCAAGGAAAGCCTCGCAGGGCAGATCACAGAAAGGGACAGCCTGAGAGCGAAGCAAAGCGAATCGGCGCAAAACGAGAAAAGGCTTGCAAGGGAGCTTGAAGAGCTGAAACTTGCAATTGGGCAGCTTTCGGCAAGAAAAAAGACGATAGAGGAGATGGAAAGCAACTACGAAGGGTACAACGGAGCTGTGAAATTCATCATGAGAACTCGGCTCAGCGGGATTTGCGGGGTGGCGGCAGAACTAATTAGCGTCCCCCGCGGCTATGAAACCGCCATAGAAACAGCCCTTGGGGCGGCGCTTCAGAATATAGTCTGCGAAGACGATGCAGCCGCGCAATCTGCAATAAGAGCCCTCAAAGAAAACAAAGCAGGCAGGCTGACTTTCCTTCCAATAGGCTCCATAAAGGCTTCGCCCAACAGGGACGGGAGCCTTGTCAACGAAAAGGGGTTCATTGGCTATGGCGCGGACTGCGTGTCGTTTGCCCCTAAATACAAAGGCGTAATGGAATACCTCTTGGGAAGGGTCATCATCGTAAAGACTCTTGAGGATGCAGTAAGGCTTTCAAAATCAGCGCGAGGCAATCTGCGGTTTGTCACAATGGAGGGCGAGATAATCAACGCAGCCGGCGCCATAACAGGCGGCACCTATAAAAACCGCACAGCGAACCTCCTTGAGAGAAGAAGCGAAATCGACAGGCTCGGGCTGCAGATAAGCGAAATGAACGAAAAGAAAGACAGCATTGCGAGGCAGCTTGAATCTTTACGGGTTTTGATGGAGAAGGCTCAAGGCGAGGCTTCGGCGGCAGACGACAGGATCAGGGCTGCCGAGGTGGAACTGCTAAGGAAAGAAAGCGAGCAAGGCGCGGCGCAGAACGCGGTTGCAGACTTCGACAACAGCATCGCCAAGTGGGAAAGGGAGCTTGACAGCATCGAAAACGAGCAGTCAGGATCGGACAAGATGGTCGAGGGCATCAAGGCCGCAATAGCAGGCTTGCGCGAAAAGATAGCAGCGACAGAGGGCGAGTTGGAAAAATCTCTATCGGAGTATGATTTGCTGAAGTCCGGCATCGAACAGTCAAGCGAAGACATAACAAGGGCGAGGATAGCAGTTTCCTCATGCGAAAACGAAAAGGCGAACGCTGATTCCCATGGGTCGCGGTTGCAGAACTCTATTTTGGAGATGTCTAGCGAGAAGCACAAGAGGGAAGCAGAACTGGCAGGGATCGTTTCTGAAAGGGAAGCCCTCCTTTCTGGCAGGCCAGGCTCTGCCGAGGCCTTGAGGAGGAAGGAAGAGGAAAAAGCGTCCTTGGAAAGCTACATTGAGGAGCTGGCAGAGGAGAAGGCGGGCGTTGCCAGGGCGCTTGCAGAAAGTACGCAGGAGAAGGACGGCTTGGACGGGAGACTCTCGGAGCTCCAGTCTAAGAAGTACGAGCTGGAGATTAAAAAAGCGCGAAACGAAACACAGCTTGACAATTACAAAGACAAGCTGTGGGAAGAGTTCGAAGTATCATACATACAGGCGATTGAGTTCAAGAAAAAAGAATTTTTCATGCAGGCGGCTTTGAAGGAAAGCAGGGAGATCAAAAACAGGATAAAAGAACTGGGCGAAGTGAACATCGGCGCTATTAAGGAATACGAAACCGTGGGCGAGAGGCACGCATTCCTGACCGGACAGCGGGAAGACATCTTGGAAGCCATGGGCAGCCTCCGGCAGATAATAGACGATATGGACAAGACGATAAAAGAGAAGTTCAAGGAGAGCTTTGACAAAATCGTCGTGAACTTCGCCGATATTTTCGGTTCACTTTTCGGGGGCGGGTACGCCGAACTCAGGCTTGAAGACGAAACAAAGCCCCTTGAATCAGGCATAGAAATAATTGCACAGCCCCCAGGAAAGAAGCTGAGGAACATAAACCTCATGTCCGGCGGGGAAAAGACGATGACAGCGATTGCCTTGATGTTTGCAGTGCTTAAGACAAAACCTACGCCGTTTTGCATCCTCGACGAGATCGAGGCGGCACTGGACGACGCCAACATCGACAGGTTCGCGGAATACTTAAAAAGTTTCGAGGGCATACAGTTCACACTGGTGACACACCAAAGGGCGACGATGGGCCACGCCGACGTGCTGTACGGCGTCACGATGCCGGAACAGGGAATATCAAAGGTTATTTCATTGAAATTTGGTGATGAGTTCCAATTGTAACAGAAAGGGGGCAATATGGTTTTTGGAGAGAAGAAAAAGTCGTTTTTCGGCAGGATGTCAGAAAGGATTGCGGACGCTATTTTGGCGCGCCCGGCTATAGACGAAGGGTTCATGGAGGAGCTGGAAGAGATACTGATAACCTCCGACATCGGCATGGCGACCACGATGAAGATAACAGAAAGGCTGAGGGGCGACATTAAAAGCCAAGGCATCAGGGATCAGGAAGGGGTGCGGAACCAGCTCAAGAAAATAATAGCAGAACTCATGGACAAGGGCGAAAGCCACAGATTGAGCGATGAGACGCCTCTGATCATCCTAGTGGTGGGTGTCAACGGAGGCGGGAAAACCACCTCCATCGGAAAAATAGCACACAGGTTCAGGCAAAGCGGCAAGACCGTCCTGCTTGCGGCGGCAGACACCTTCAGGGCAGCAGCGGGGGAGCAGCTTGCCATATGGGGGGACAGGGCCGGCATCAACGTCATAAAGCATCAGGAGGGGGCGGACCCTTCGGCGGTCATCTACGACGCCATTCAATCAGCCAAAGCCAAGTCGACGGACGTACTGATTTGCGACACGGCGGGAAGGCTCCAGACAAAGAGGAACCTCATGGCTGAACTTGAGAAGATGAAAAAGATTATAGACAGGGAATACCCGGAGGCAGCAAGGGAAACCCTGCTGGTCCTTGACGCCACAACGGGCAAAAATGCGGTTTCTCAGGCGAAGGAGTTTGGAGAGATTGCGGACATAACGGGCATAGTGCTCACGAAGCTCGACGGTACGGCAAAGGGGGGGATAGTCATAACGATCGCTGACGAATTCAACATCCCCGTAAAATTCATCGGAGTAGGCGAAAAAATAGACGACCTCAAGGAATTCGACCCGGCAGGGTTCGCCGGAGGGATTTTCGATGAGTAAGCCTGTTGTCGCGGTGGTTGGGAGGCCCAATGTGGGCAAGTCGACGTTTTTCAACAAGATAGTCGGAAAACGCATTTCAATAGTGGAAGACACGCCGGGAGTCACGCGGGATCGGATTTACGCTGAAGCGGAATGGCGCAGCGTTCATTTTGCTCTGATCGACACAGGTGGGATAGAGCCAAACAGCTCAGACGCAATTCTGGAAAAGATGAGGGAGCAGGCGCAGGTGGCTATGGAAACGGCAGACGTGATACTGTTCATGGTCGACGGCAAAGAGGGGCTGACGTCCGCAGACAAGGATGTTGCCGAAATGCTCCAACGGACGGGAAGAAAAACAATTTTGGTAGTCAACAAGGTTGATTCACCGAAGCTTCCGGAAGACTACTACGATTTTTACGAGCTGGGGCTGGGCG
Source organism: Clostridiales bacterium (assembly GCA_009782285.1). Lineage (GTDB taxonomy): Bacteria > Bacillota > Clostridia > Peptostreptococcales > Anaerovoracaceae > WRJK01. The sequence continues at coordinate 27,783 of WRJK01000011.1, read as the reverse complement.
AGCCCCACGCGGTGTCAGCTGCAAACATGCTGGGGCTTGGCGAAATCCTCGACGAAGTGGTAACAAGCATAGCAGCCGGTACTGAGGATGAGGACGATGACGCCGTAAAAATCGCGGTGGCAGGAAAACCGAATGTTGGCAAGTCCTCCTTAATCAACTGCCTGCTTGGCGAGGAGAGGGTCATAGTATCGGAAATAGCCGGAACCACAAGGGACTCGATTGACACCCCTTTTGAAAAAGACGGCAAAAAATACGTTTTGATTGACACTGCCGGGGTCAGGAGAAGGTCGAAGGTGACGGGTGACATTGAAAGGTACAGCGTCATCAGGGCAATTGCTGCCATCGAGAGGTGCGACGTGTGCCTTTTGATGATTGACGCCCAGGACGGGGTCACTGAACAGGACAAGAAGATAGCAGGGATCGCCCATGAAGCCGGCGTGGGAATCATAGTTGTAGTCAACAAATGGGACCTGATAGAAAAACAAACCAACACGATGAAGGAATACCAGAAAAGGATTGCAAGCGAACTTTCCTTTATGTCATATGCACAGGCGGTGTTTATCTCGGTGCGCGAAAGGCAGAGGGTGCTAAAGGTGATAGACATGGCAGAAGCCGTGGCTGAAAACAGGGCGCTCCGCATTTCCACTGGGCAGTTGAACAGCCTTGTGTCGGACGCAGTGATGATGAAGCAGCCTCCGTCGGACAAGGGCAAGCGCTTGAAGATATACTACGCAGTCCAAGTGGCGGTAAAACCGCCGCTGTTCTCGTTTCAGATCAATTCCAGGGAGCTGATGCATTTTTCGTATGCAAGGTATTTGGAAAACAAGATCAGGGAAGCTTACGGGTTTGAGGGGACTTCCTTGAAATTCGTGTTTAGGGAAAAGAGCGGAAAGAATGGCAGTTAAAATAGCGGCAGTCGTAATTTCATATTTCCTTGGCAATATTTCGCCGGCGATAATACTGGGAAGGATGTCGGGGGTGGACATCAGAAAGGAAGGCAGCGGCAACGCAGGGACCACCAACGTCTTGAGAGTGCTTGGGAAGAAAGCCGCCGCCGTCACCCTTGTCATCGACGTGGCGAAAGGCGCCGTGGCGGTCCTGCTGGCGATGTGGCTTTTTGGGCAGGACGTCGCCATGGTGTGCGGGATTGCAGCATTTTGCGGACATATTTGGCCGGCGGCGTTCAAATTCAAAGGCGGAAAAGGCGTAGCCACGGCGCTGGGAGTCATTGTGGCGACGGCGCCCGCGCTGGGGTGCGCGGTGCTCGCATTTGCGCTTGTCATCATCGCCGCCACGAAGAGGGTCTCTGCCGGGGCTGTATGTGCAGCTCTGGTGTTTCCTGTGGCGGCAGCGTTTTACGACAAGAGCCTGCTCGCCTGGGCAATAACCCTCGCTGTCGTTGTACTGGTCAAGCACAGGCAGAACATCGTAAGACTGGCTAAGGGAGAGGAGCCGAAGGTGGGGGGTTTTTAGTTTTTAGTTTGTAGTTTGTAGTTGGGAGTTGGGAGTTGGTAGTTTGTAGTTGGGAGTTGGGAGTTGGGAGTTGGTGGTTTGTAGTTGGAAGTTGGTAGTTTGTAGTTGGGGGTTGGTAGTTGGCAGTTTGTAGTTGGTAGTTTTTAGTGGGGAGTGGGTAGTTTGTAGTTTGTAGTTGGTAGTTGGTAGTTTGTAGTTGGGGGGGAGTTGGTGGTTGGTAGTTTTTAGTTGGTAGTTTGTAGTTGGTAGTTTGTAGTTTGTAGTTGGTAGTTTGTAGTTGGTAGTTGGTAGTTTGTAGTTGGTAGTTGGTAGGGGGGAGTTTTGAGTTGGTAGTTAGGAGTTGGGAGTTGGTAGTGCTGAGGCGCTATTTTTTTTGCAGTTATTGCTAATGTAACAAATGGGTGATTTCAATGAAACATTCTAGCTGCTCTAATGTTTGTTTGAAGATTAACCATAATAATCCCATAGCCATTCACATTTGATGAAAATTATTGATTCAAGAAAAACGTTGGAAAATCAATGCCTACAATGCTTTTGTATTCAATAATCACTTGTTGCATGTATATTTGCTTGAAAATATGTCGAAATGTAACCCTCATGTAACTGGAGGGTGTTATACTTAGAACATAGAGAAAAAACAGAGTGAAAACACGATGACGAGTTACATGATGAAAGAATAAAAAAGTGAAAGAGTGAAAGGATGAGTGATTATGAAAAAGGATTTAGCAATGCGTACAATGACCATAGTGTTTGCGATTACATTGATATTGGGGACAATTACCATCTCAGGATTTGCTGACGAGGACACAGGCGAGGCCAACGGTGCTGCGGTTAACGCACAGGTTGATGAGAATGACAGCCAGGTTGATGGAGCTGACGGCACGGTAGACGAAAACGGCGGCACGGTAGACGAAAACGGCGGCACGGCGGATGAGAACGGCGACCTGGCGGATGATGACGGCGACCTGGCAGATGATGACGTAAGAGCAATGGGCGACGACGTTTCAATCGACAAAAGCAGTGAGGCTGCTGGCATAAGCGGCTTCGACTATGAGGCTTTCTACAAAATCGTAAACGGTTACGGCAACGGTTATGTGCTTGGGTATCCCGGTTTGAACAACACAGGGGACATCTTCACCATCGGCATTAGAGACGAAAATACAGGCATGGCATATCCGTCATTTTGCGCCAATGCCGGTTCGCATAGTTTCGCAGGCGAAGGCGGGCACGGATGTTCAGGATACTTGGTTTCTATGGAAGAGGCACCCAATGGGGTTCCGTGCGCGGATTTTCTAAAAGCATACAACTACATTGAAAAAAACTATGGCACAGTTGACAGCTATAGAGCCGTTACACAGATAGTCACTTGGGCGCTGCTCGGTACGGTGGATGTCCGCTCAGAGGCATTCGACAACATTAATTGGGGCGCGGTTGAAACCGGCACAGGGGCAATAATGGGCATACCGGGCGCAAAAGCCATCGTTAAAGACGTAATGGACAATTACCGCAGCTGCGTGTCCGGCAGTGGGGAAATAGTCAGTATAGCTTTTATGGTCTGCGAATTGGGCGGCAAGGAAAACTATGCAACTTGCCAGCCCCAGCTTGTACCGATCTACGGCAGCGGCGATGGCAGTAAAAACAAAGGCAAGTACCGCTGGGCAAAGCAGCATTGCAATAACGACAGCGATATCGAGGAACCCGGCGATTATGAAGAGCCCGACGATTTCGAAGAGCCTGGCTATATCGAAGAACTTGGCGACAGTGGCAAGGACGGCGGCAGCAAAAACAAACGCAGTGCAGGGGGCAATCTTACAGACAGCACATTTGGCAGCGTAAGCGAAGAAGACGTGACAATCCCAAATCAGGACGTCCCGCTGGGTTTCTTGCCTGAAACGGATATCGCTCCAATAGATTTGACAAGCGAAGAAGTGCCCCTTGGAGACATTCCTCAAACAGGCGTAGAAGAAACGGCGCTTGGGCTGGGGCTGCTCGGACTGTCATTGTCAGCTCTCTTGGCACTGCTAATATCAAAGAAGAGAAAAGAAAACTAAAAGATGATGGTGAATTAACAGGTGTACGAATGAAAGGATGGTTGATTATGAAAAAGAATCTGTTTAAGCGCACTATTGCGATAGTGTTCGCGCTCACACTGATGATTGGCACACTTACCATTTCTGGATTTGCTAACGAGGGTACTGACGACGAAAACGACGCTAATGCCACTGCTCAAATGGACGTGGACGTTACCGCATCCGTCGCGCCGTTCGTGACAGTTGTGTCGGTTGAGCCCCTGCACAACAGAGAATACGCAAAGGTTGGCTTGAAACAGTATTCCAGCAACAACAATACTGTTGAAATAGCGCCAGGCATCATATTGACCACAGCAACCGGCAACGGACAGTGGACGCTGCATTTCGCAGACGGCGTTTCGGGCCAATACAAAGTGTACGCCCACCATGGCGGCAATCAAGCTTCCGTGTTCACAATAGAGGCAGTCGGTCCGGCTGAATGGGTGATAGGCGACGGCGGCGGGCATTCCAAGTCGATCAACCACATCAAATTCGGTGCCGTAGGGCAACCAGAGCAATATCCGGCAACACCTATTGTCACAGTCTTCAAAAACACAAACATGGACGGCGAGTTTCGATTTGTGGTCACCTTAAATGGCGCAACAGAATATGTCAAAATCAGGACGAAGAGCGGCACAGGATACTATGATTATGAATTGCCCGACAATTTCACCGGAACGATGGCTGTAAGCGAATCTGCATGGTACAACGGGAGCGATTTGGGGCTGGACGGATGGGTATTTGACAGTGCAGAATACGAGCTGGTATTTGATAAAGGCGAACTGGTTTCGCCAAAAGACGCAGAACTTGAGACATCCTTCAACAATTGCTACGAGGCGGTGGAGGAAGAAGAAGAGCCCTTATGCCCAGAAATAACCGTGATGAAAAAGTCAGACGCAGGGGAGGGCGGCGAAGTCGTTGTCGGGCAGCCTGTCAACTACATTGTAACTGTCACAAACACCGGCAATGAAGACATATGGAACCTAGCAATCAGCGACGACAGGTTTGGGATGGTTACAGGGGGCGTGACGGTAAGCGTCATGCAGCCGGAAGACAGTGGGTTTAGAGCATTGGATGAGGAGCAGGGCGACTACCGCTTCGAGGGGGCCATAGTGTTTGCAGAAGATTTTGTCCTCAAAGCTGGTGGAATTATAGAGGTCGAATACGCGATTGCTTGGGCCGGCGAAGGAAGCCACACCAACACAGCCATGGCAGAAGGCAAGGGCATCGAGACAAGGGAACCGGTGTCAGGCGAAGGAGTTGCGACAGTTGTCATAGCAGGCGGCTCTGACAGGAAAGACGGCGGCAAAACCATGCACCGCAGCACAGAAGGCAACACAGCAGACAGTGCCTATGACGGAGGCATGACAATCCCAAGCGAGGACGTTCCGCTGGCTGCCCTGCCTGATGCATATCCCGTGCCGATTGAAATTGCAGGTAGTGAGGTGCCTCTTGGGGACATCCCTCAGACTGGTTCTGAAGACATGGCGCTAAAGTTCGGACTACTCGGGCTTTCGCTGTCGGCCTTCTTGGTGCTGCTCCTTACAAGGATAAGGAAAACAAACTGAATACAACAAGGCGTTTGATACAAAACCTTTCATGCCGGCGGGATAGTGAATCCCGTCGGTTCTTTCATGTGCGCACAAAGTTAGGTTGCGGACGCAGTCTGCCCTATGCTATAATAAACAAGACGCGACAATTGTTGCGAAATGTGATTACTTTATATCAGTTGACAAGCAATTACTCAAATATTCAGGCACAGAAATTATTGTATGTGATCCTGTGGAATTTCTAAGAATGTGGGAGGCAGAGGTATGAACAACGCAACACTTTTAAGCAAAGGCATAGAGTGCCTTATGAAAAACTTGGGGTTAATTGAAGCCGAAAGGTTTATTTCGCTTATTCACACTGAGAAGTTCGATTATACTGAATGGCGTAAGGACAATTTGTTTGTGGGCTTGACAGTAGGCGAACTCGCTGAAGAGGCAATGCATTATAGGAGGGAAAAAGCGATAAGCTAATTGAATCTATGCATTGCCAGCATCTTGGATTTCATGCCGGCGGGATAGTGAATCCCGTCGGTTCTTTCATGTGCGAACATCTAGAAGCCATAAGGGAACCTGTTGTTTTGCAAAAAATTCTTAACATTGTAATTTGTTTTTATTTTGCTGATGAACAATTAATCATTATGTGGAGCTCTGGTTAAAAACGTCACCCATTCTGCTTAAAAATTTGCTTTGGCACGTTCCATAATGCATGTGTTAGCCGTTGAAAAACAAGCGGTTTGCGCCATTTTGCCCATTGTGAGTATGCAAATCCTCAAGCCAAAAACACGAAATGCGTTATTGTAACTAGGATGTAACTAGAATGTGATAAGCTTGTATCTATGAAAGAGAGGGTGAATCATTATGAAACGGAAAACGATTAAGCATGCCCTAGCAGTAGCGTTTGCGTTCACATTAATAACAGGAACGCTATCCAATCTAGGGTTTGCAAAAACAGTCTTCGAAAACGATGACGCAGAGTACCCCGCAATTGCAGAGGCAGTAGACGGCAGCTTGGGCTCATCGGCTGGCGGCGGAGAAAGCGACGCCGTGACTGACATCGAAGAGGACGGCGCAGAAACAGAAGCGGGCGTTACGGTGATATCGGTCAGCCCCATAGCAAATTCAGAATACGCGAAAGTCAATCTGGTACAGTATTCGAGCAACAACGACAATGTTTTCATTGCACCAGGAGTGAAGTTGTCAACAAAGACCGGCAACGGGCAGTGGATATTGCATTTTGACGAAGACGCTTCAGGCGTGTACGAAATATACGTCCACCATGACGGAGGCGCCTCCCTGTTAGCATTATCAGTCATTGGCCCAGCTGAATACATTATCGGCGACGGCGGAGGGCATTCCGAGTCGATCAACCACATCAAGTTTGGTAAAACCGGCGGAGCAGGAAACCCTGGAGACGGCGGAGAGCCTGGCGACGGAGGAGAGCCCGGTGACGGAGGAGAGCCTGGCGACGGAGGAGAGCCCGGCGACGGAGGAGAACCCGGTGACGGAGGAGAGCCCGGAGACGGAGGAGAGCCCGGAGACGGAGGAGAGCCCGGAGACGGCGGAGAGCCCGGTGACGGCGGAGAGCCTGGTGACGGCGGAGAGCCCGGTGACGGCGGAGAGCCCGGAGACGGCGGAGAGCCCGGAGACGGCGGAGAGCCTGGAGACGGAGGAGAGCCTGGAGACGGAGGAGAGCCCGGAGACGGCGGAGAGCCCGACAACAAAGACCCAGACGGAAAGGGCAGTGGCAATAACAGCAGCGGCGGTGGTAAAAAGCCGGCGTTCGCAACAAGCAGCACAGTGAAAAAATCAGATGACGAGGCTGCGCAAATTGAGATTGACGACGACGACGATGTTCCGTTGGCTGTCATGCCGATAGTCATCGAGTTGATAAATGAGGAAATACCCATGGGAGACATACCAATGACGGGCATCGAAGACATGACAATCGCATTCGGAATGTTGGGGCTGTCATTGGCATCAATCATGGCGACGCTCAACAGGCGAAAAAACGAAGAAAATTGAAAAATCAGTAATGCACTTGAAATAATGCCTTTCATGCCAGCGGGATAGAGAATCCCGCTGGCGCTTCATTTGCTGCGATTCTGTAAACTGAATGTAACTTGAAAGTTCTGAAACCGTTTAATATAATAGGAGCTAGGAGATAGCAAGCAATAAGGCTGTGATGAGAGGAACGAAAGGATGGAATTATATTATGAAAGCAGTTTTTTTTAGGCATGGGGCTAGAATAGCGCTCGCTCTCATGCTGATTGTGGGGACGCTTACAATACCGGGAATCGCGTTCGAAGACCCGAGGGAGGAGGCAGGCGTAACCGTGGTGTCGGTTAGCTCCCTGACCAATTCCGAATACGCGCAAATCGCGTTAACGCAGTGGTCAAGCAACAGCGACAATGTGCAAATACTGCCAGGCGTGAGGCTCACAACATCAACCGGCCAAGGCCAATGGGTTTTGCATTTTGCAGCAGGCACTTCAGGGACGTATTCCATATACGTGCACCATGGCGGCGGGAACGCATCCTATGTTACGATAGAGGTTGTGGCGCCGACTGACGACTCTGCTGTTTCGTGGGTGATTGGTGACGGCGGAGGGCATTATGCATCAATAAACCATATTAAACTTGGAGGCGAAGGCACTCCCCCGATTGAGCCGGACGTGCCAGTCATTACGATCGTCAAGGACACAGACAAGGACGGCGAGTTTAAATTCGCAGTAACCATAGGCGATGATACGGAATATGTACCGTTAAGCACTATGGATGGGACAGGTACCTGCAGCTTGGAATTAGACGAGGGCTTCACAGGCACCGTGTCCATCAGCGAGGTGGAATGGTTCAATGGCGATTCGGACTTGGACGGTTGGATTTTTGACGATTCTGTCTACGAGTTCGAGTTCGCAGACGGCGAGCTGGTCTCACCGGAGGATTTGAACCTCGAGGCAAGTTTTGAGAACAGCTACACCGAATCCGAAGAGCCTGTGGAACCAGAAATATCTGTTGCAAAAAAGGCCACCAATGTGGGCACAGACGGCAAAATTACCAGTGGGCAGACGGTAGAATACGAGGTAATTGTTGAAAATACGGGTGATGAAGCCATTACGAATGTTGTAGTCAGCGACAATAGGTTCGATAAAGTAACAGGGGGAACAGGAGGCATTGTGGTAAGTGCCAGCCAGTCAGGCGATGACGAGGGCTACATTACCTTGGTTGAAGAGAACGACTACAGCTTCGTTGAAAACGAAGGCGCAATTTCAATTGAATTTGCCGAGGGCTTTAAGCTTGAGGTCGAAGGGAAGATTAAGATCGAATACAAGATCGCGTGGACAGGAGCTGGCAGCTACAAAAATGTAGTTTCAGTGACAGGGGAAGGCGTACAGTCAGAAGACAAGGTGTCTGGCAGCGACGACGTTACCGTCACCATACCAAACAGCAGCAACAACAATTCCGGTGGTAAAACTCCTCCAAGGGGCGGCGGCAGCACTACGATTTCAGATCCTCCCGCGCCGCTTGCAGTGCCGGATGACCCACAGCAGGATGACCCGCCGGCAACATACACGCCTCCGGCAGACATACCGCCTGTCAGCGTGCCTCTTTCGGACATTCCGAAGACAGGCCTTGCAGGGCTGGCGGTCCCCTTTGTGATAGCGGGGGTATCGCTGGCAGCGTTGTTGGCAGTGTTCTTTTCGAGGAAAAGAGAGACTAAGTAAACAGCTATGCGATTTTTGCAGCAGGCGGGGTGCCATAACTCCGCCTGCTTGTTGTGTCTGTGCCGATTTCCGCGCAGGCTTTCGCAGCTTTCGCAAAAAAACTATTGAAAATTGCAGCAGAAGCATGATAAAATAAACTGTTCTGTATTTTTTAGGTATAGAACATTAGTTGCAGCAATTTAGAGGGATATGATAGTGAAAGATGCAAGTAAAGTAAAATTATACGGTTTCAACAACCTAACCAAGACTTTGAGCTTTAACATGTACGACATTTGCTATACAAAAACAGCTGAAGACAAGAAAGCTTACGTCGAGTACATCGACGAAGAGTACAATTCAGAGAAACTGACGAAAATACTGAAAGAAGTCACAAAAATTATCGGCGCAAGCATTTTGAACATCGCCATACAGGACTACGACCCGCAAGGCGCAAGCGTCACGATACTCATATGCGAGAGCGGCACCGACCGGCCGGGCGGCGAGGTGAACGAGCGCAGGCACCCGCCAGGCAACGGCGCCGCCGTTGCGGCGCATCTGGACAAGAGCCATATCACGGTACACACTTACCCTGAATACCATCCGAACAACGGGGTCTGCACCTTCAGGGCTGACATTGACGTTTCTACGTGTGGGGAGATTTCGCCGCTTGCCGCGCTGCCTTTCCTGATCGACAGCTTTGACACGGATATAATGACTTTGGACTACAGAGTCCGGGGGTTCACGAGAGACATTAACGGCAAAAAGATTTTTATCGACCATGAGCTGACTTCGATACAGGATTACATTCCGATCGAGATAAAAGAGCAATATCAGATGATTGACGTGAACGTGTACCAAGAAAACATATTTCACACGAAATGCAAATCCAAGGACGTAAACTTGGACGAATACTTTTTCAACTTTTCAGTGGGCGACATTTCGGAACCGGAAGTGAAAAGCATATTGGCGAAGATCCTTGAAGAAAGGGATGAAATATTCTACGGGCGCAATTTTGCGCATTTTTAAGAAAGGCTTGGGATGATGTGATGAGCGATTCTTTCGAATGGAGCGACATATGGTATTCGGAATACTGTCTGCCAGGTGTGAAGCTGTCTTTTAAGGTCGATGTTTTGTATTCGGAGCAGACACCTTTTCAGAAGATAGTTTTTATGAAAAACGAAGTTTTTGGCACTGTTTTGACCCTTGACGGTTACGTTCAAGTGACCGAGCGGGACGAGTTCATGTACCATGAAATGATCGCCCATGTCCCCATGGCAGTCAACCCCGGCATAAAAAGGGTGCTGATAATCGGCGGCGGCGACGGCGGTACGGCGCGCGAAACAGCAAGGTACAAGGCGGTTGAGAAAATTGACATGGTGGAAATAGACGAGGCAGTCGTCAGGGCCTGTGAGAAATACATGCCGCAAACAGCGGCCGTTCTTTCAAGCGAACCGCGCCTGAACCTGAAATTCGAAGACGGGCTCGCCTTTGTCAAATCTGCCAAGGACAATTCATACGACCTGATAATAGTGGACTCCACGGATCCTTGTGGGCCAGGAGGAAGCCTATTCACAACTGATTTTTACAGGGATTGCTACAGGGTGCTGAGCGATGACGGCATACTGGTAAACCAGCAAGAAAATGCCTTCTACGATGTGGAGCGCGAGGAAATGGTAAAAGCGCACCGGAAAATAAAGGAGATATTCCCCATTGCGAAAATTTACGGGTTCAATATCGCATCTTATGAGTCAGGGTACTGGTATTTTGGATTTGCGTCTAAAAAATACGACCCAATAGAGGATCATAGAGCCTCCGAATGGGAAAAACTCGGGCTCAAAACGGAATACTACAATTCTGACATTCACAAGGCAAGCTTTGCGCTTCCGAATTATGTGAAGGAAATACTGCAATCTGATTAAGAGGCATTCATGGTTCCATAGGAGATTTTGAGTGAAAAAAACCAATGCCCTGACAAAGTTCGCGATTGTTTTTGCGTTCGCTGCTGTAACGGGGTGCGGAGGCGACCCAGTTGAAAACACCCCCGAACCTTTAGATGCTTTTTACAGCTGCATTTCGACGGAATACCCGCTCAGCGTTGCCGAAGCCCTTTCTGAATTCGGTACCAGTGCAAGGTTTGGGTTCCGCACGTCAGGGTCGTCTGCCGAACGCGCAGCGGCAGAGTACCTTTTCGACGAAATGCAGATGATAGGGCTTAAGAACGTGACACGGGAAAAACTCGCTGTTGACTCGTGGGAGTTTGCAGACGCGGAGCTTGTTTTCGAAAACAGCAGGGGCGATGTCCAAAGGATCGCAATGGCTTCATATGCTTCCCATTTTGTCTGCGAAGACGAAGAAACCGTCTTGGTTTACGCCGGGCGGGGGACGCATGATGATTACATAGGCATAGAGGCAGAAGGGAAACTGGTGCTGATCGACATCAACCAGAAAGAAGACTGGTGGATAAATTGGCCGGCTTACCAAGCGAGCCTCAAAGGGGCAAAGGCCGTAATAGCGATCAACGACGGCGGTTTTTTCCAGTACAGCGGCGACACTTTAGGGGTTCATAACATACGCGGACCAAAGGGCGCACCTGCGTTTTCTGTTGCATCGGGCGACGGCGACACCCTAAAGAGGCTTATTGCTGATTCGGAGGCAGGCGAAATAACCGTCAGGCTTACAGCAGACAGCAGGGTTGAGGAGAACAAAGCGGCATATTCAATAATAGGCGAAATTCCAGGCACTGCTGATGGCGCTATTCTCATGGTGGCCCATTACGACGGGTATTTCCGGGCGTTTGACCGCAACGCTTCAGGGGTCGGGGCGGTGCTCGGCATAGCCAAAGCGCTTGTGGGCAGCGGGTACGAGCCGCAAAAAACCATAAGGTTCGTCTTTCACCCAGCGGGGGAATGGGGCATTTCCGACTCAAGATACGACTGGGCAAGGGGGGCGTACCTAACGCTGAACAACCACCCCGAATGGGTAGAAAACGCCTTTGCGGTCGTCAGCATCGACGGTGGGGTGACGAGCAATATCGCAGAGGGGACAGAGATAAACGCATCGTGGGAAATTAGCGATTTTGCCATGACAGCAGGGTACGACGTTGAAGGCAGCCCGTTCAGGTATTTTGACGTAGTGTGCCCGGATTCGGTTTGGATTGAGGGTTTTTCTTATGCACAAAAAGGCATACCTGTGATTTGTTCAGGTTTTTCTGGCATTGATGAGCAAATTGAAGAGGTTTGTCATTCAAATATGGATGTTGAGGATTATTTCTACAACGAAGACGCGTTCATTTATGCGCAAAAACTGTACGGCACGTACCTGATAGAATTCGACCGCTTGCCAGTCAAGCCCCTAGACTACGTTGTTTTGTTCGAGTGCATGCTGGAAACCATTGACGCAAACGCAACACCAGGCGCTGAAGCCTTGGCAAACGCGGTTTACGATGCTGCCGACGCCGCAAGGGAACTTTCCCGCAAAATCGAGGGCGGCAATTGGGAACAGGGCAGGGAGGAAGCAATCAATGGGGAATTGTGCAGGATTTCAAGAACTGTACAAGAAAAGCTGATAACGCTTACATGGGATGACAAGATTGTCTTTGCCCACGAGAGGTACCAACGCAACGCTTCGATGATAGAGGAGGCTATAGGTGCCTTGTGCGGCGGGAACGAAAAGGCGGCCGTTGACGATTACCTTGCAGAAGTGGATTTGAACGGGTACGCCCGGTATTTCGACAGGGAGACATACGACTATTTTGTCAACCAAGTGTTCGGCGCGGGTGCGGTGAATTCTTGGGGAAATGGGTACATCAGGGACAATGTGCAGCTCCATGATGTCATATGGGGCATCAGGCAGAAAACAGAGTTGCCGGCTGAGGAAGATGAGCGAAGCTTCGAAGATGAGCGAAGCTTCGAAGACGAACAAAGCTTCATTTCCGAGATGGCAACATTGGAAATAGAACTCGCTGACCAGCAGAAATTATTGAAAGGTGCGGTGTCGCAGATGACAAAAGACGTCATTTCGATTACCAGGGCGATTAACCGGCTTGTTGAGCAATCATTCATTTAAGGTTCGGGAGGGATGAAGTGGACACGATAGGAGTTGTTGGCGCCGGCAGCTGGGGGACAGCCTTAGCGGTTACTCTTGCAGGGAAGGGCCATGAAGTGAAAATCTGGGACGTGGATGACGGGCACCTACGCGAACTAATAGAGAACAAAGAAAATAAAAGATATTTGCCGGGAGTGCCCTTCAACGAAAAGCTGACGCCCACAGGCACTCTGGAAGAAACACTGGAGGGTGTCGGGGTTGCCATTTTTTCCGCACCTGCTCAGCGCTTCAGGAGCGCGCTTTTGAACGCTATGCCGTTTTTAAGGGAAAACATGGTTGTTGTGAATGTTGCGAAGGGCATTGAACAGAAAACGTTAAAGAGAATGTCTGAAATTGCCAGCGAACTCATCCCTGGGTTTTCCTACGCAGTGCTGTCAGGCCCGTCCCATGCAGAGGAAGTCGGAAGGTTCATGCCAACAACAGTAGCTGTGGCGTCGGCAGACGTCAAGGTTGCCGAATATGTGCAGGACGTGTTCATGACGGACAGGTTCAGGGTGTACACCAACCATGACGTGGCCGGGGTGGAGTTCGGAGGTTCGCTCAAAAACATTATTGCCTTGGGCGCCGGCATATCTGACGGCATGGGTTATGGCGACAACGCCAAAGCCGCTATGATGACGAGAGGGATAGCTGAGATGGCAAGGCTTGGGGTGAAGCTCGGCGCTGACCGAAGGACGTTTTCCGGGCTTACAGGCATTGGCGACTTGATAGTGACCTGCACCAGCATGCATTCCAGAAACCGGAGGTGCGGGGTGATGATAGGAGAGGGTGCCAGCCCAGAGGAAGCAGTTAAGAGGGTAGGCATGGTAGTCGAAGGCATGTTTACGACTGAAGCAGCATACGAGCTAGCCGAGGAAGCGGGCGTCGAGATGCCGATAACGGAAAGCATATACGGCGTCGTCAACGGGAAAACCCTCGCAAGGGACGCAGTGGACAGCCTTATGGGCAGGAACAGGAAGCACGAAAGCGAATAAACCAGCATGGCAGACAGAAAAAAGAGCAAAACATATGCAATCACGACCTTCGGATGTCAAATGAACGAACGCGACTCAGAAACGATAGCGGGGCTTCTTGATGAGATGGGGTTTTGCGAGGGCAGTGAAGCGGATACGGCAGACATAGCAATAATAAACACCTGCAGCGTGAGGGAAAATGCCGACAACAGGTTTTTTGGCGCATTGGGCCGATTGAAAAAAGCCAAGGAGGCACGCCCGGATTTCATTGTCGGGGTGTGCGGGTGCATGATGCAGCAGCAGCATGTTGTGGATAAGCTGAAAGAAAAGTACCCGTGGGTCGACTTGGTTTTTGGCACCCACAACCTGCATGAACTTCCGAAATTGCTTTCAAGCGTCATTTCTGAAAAACGAAAGCGGATTGAAGTGTTGGAAGAATCCTGCGGAACAGTCGAGGGCCTTCCGGCGAAGAGGCTGCACGCTTTCAAGGCCTTTGTTAACATAATGTTCGGGTGCGACAATTTCTGCACATACTGCATCGTGCCGTATACCCGTGGACGGGAGAGGAGCCGGCAGCCTGAAAACATTATTAGCGAAGTGCGCAGCTTGGCAGAAAGCGGCGTAAAAGAGGTGACGTTGCTCGGCCAGAACGTAAATTCGTACAGGGGTGCAGAGAAAATCGGGTTTACCGAGCTGATATACATGCTGAACGAAATAGATGGCATCGAAAGGATCAGGTTCACGACTTCACATCCGAAAGACTTGTCGGACGGGCTTATCGACGCGTTTTCAGAATGCGGGAAGCTTTGCGGGCACATTCACCTCCCCGTGCAGTCGGGAAGCAGCAGGATACTGGAAAGGATGAACAGGAAATACACGAAGGATGACTATTTGGAGCTGTCAGAAAAGCTGAGGAGGTCCCGCAGGGGAATATCCATAACAACGGACATTATTGTTGGTTTTCCGGGGGAAACCGAGGAGGATTTCGAAGAGACTCTTGATGTTGTAAGAAAGGTGGAATTTGATTCAGCATTCACTTTTCTTTACTCAATCAGAAGGGGGACGCCGGCAGAAAAATATGAGGGCCAAGTGCCCGAGGAAACAAAGCACGAAAGGTTTGGCAGGCTCATCTGCTTGTTGAACGGCATTTCTGCAAAAAAGAACAAGGCTTACGAAGGGTGCACGGAAAAAGTGCTGGTGGAAGGACGCAGCAAGACGAACAAAGACGTTTACGCCGGCAGGACGGATTCTTTCAAATTGGTTAACTTTATATCGGGTGCCGACTACACAGGGGAAATCACAGACGTACTAATAACAGGAAGCAAGACTTTCAGCTTGTTTGGGGAGAAAACTACTTGAATTTTATGTGAAAAAAGCTTATACTGACTTATATGAAAAACTATACATCCGAACAAAAATCCACAATTGGCGTGGTTATGATAACAGCGTTTGTGGCTACGTTCACTGGAAGCGCCCTCAACCTCTCAATACCTGCGATGGGAAGGGATTTCAATGTGAGCGCAAGCATGATAGGGTGGGTAGTAACAAGCTACATGCTTACGGTCGCCGCTTTGTCGGTGCCTTTTGGAAGACTTGCGGACATTACGCAGAAAAAACGGGTGTTCTTGCTAGGCTTGCTAATTTTTTCAGTTTCTTCGCTGTCTTCCGCTTTTGTGTGGGATTTTGTTGGGATGGTTGCGCTTAGAGTGCTCCAAGGGATAGGCGGTGCCATGATTTTTTGCACGAACACAGCTATACTGGTCAGTGCATTCCCCGGGAGCGAACGCGGAAAAGTGCTGGGCTACTCGATAGCGTCCACATATGTGGGCCTGTCGGCGGGGCCAGTAGTTGGAGGCCTTTTAAACCACTATTTCGGATGGCGCTCGATTTTTCTGTTGACGTTCGCCATCAGCGGGGCGGTTTTCTGCACTGCGCAAAGTAAACTTCCGAAAGGAAAAAGCGACAGGAAAAGTGAATTATCATTTGACATATTGGGGAATGTGTTGTATATTACTATGATAGTTGCACTTATGTACGGGTTTTCGGCAATCTCGACTTCAAAACTGTCAGCAGCCATGATTGCCGCAGGAGTGCTTTTGGCAGCCGTGTTCGTGTGGCATGAGCTGAAGGCCGAATCCCCGATAGTACAAATACGGTTTTTCATTGGGAATGCCGCGTACACGTTTTCGAACATTGCCGCGCTGCTCAATTACGGATCGACTTTTGCGATAGGGTATTTGCTGTCAATATACCTGCAAGTCGCGATGGGGTATTCGTCTCAGTCGGCAGGGTTTGTGTTGATTGCACAGCCAGTTGTCATGGCGCTGCTGTCGCCTTATGCGGGAAACCTCTCAGACAGGGTTTCGCCGTTTTTGCTGGCGTCGGCAGGGATGGGGTGCTGTGCAGCCGGAATCGTTTTTTTCATCTTCATAAGCGTCGACTATCCGCTTTGGCTGATAATCGTGGCGCTGGTAATTACAGGGGTTGGATTTGCCCTGTTTTCGTCGCCGAACACAAATGCAGTAATGGCGTGCGTTGAGGCGAAGGATTATGGGGTCGCGTCGTCGATACTTGCGACAATGCGTTCGCTTGGGCATGCCTCAAGCATGGCGATAGTTACGCTGGTGGTCGGCATGTACATGGGCAGCAGCGCCCTCGAAAGCGCCACGCCCGACATTTTGATAATAACAATGCATACTTCGTTTAAGATATTTGCGGTCATTTGTTTCGTTGGCATATTTTTCTCAGCGAAAAGAAGAAAGTAAACAGAGGTGCCGTTATGGCTAAAATTTCGAACAAAGACATTAACACTATTACCCAGTACAGAAAATGGAACAAGCGCCTGTTCCGTGTTTATTGGACAGTTTTCGGGGTGTTCATAATTTTCGCAATCATCTTGTATTTTTATCAACAGCTCAGAGACACGGAGTTCGCCATGCAGTTCGATTTCATGTTTTACGTCGCTCTGCCCATAACGACCATTTTCATTTTGCTGGCGATCACCAACATAATTTTCTATTTAGCGGTTTCCCGCTGGCCGCCCTTTGTCCAAGCATGTTACATACTGACTGTATACATCATTCTCTGTACAGTGCTCATCAGCATCAATTACCATAATTTCATGCTTTACACTTTGTACGCAGGGCCAATCATGCTCTCGGTGCTGTATCTGGACAAGAATGTAATCAGCTACACTTGCATTACGTGCGTCACGGCTTACACTACAGCCAGCGTCGTGTTTATCATACCCTTTGGAGACCCTGACAATTACGACTGGACGACCTACAGCATTGTCCTTGCGTTCACTTTGCTCATCACTGCCTACATTATTGCCAGGCTGATCCTTGCCCGCATCAATGAAGCGGTTGAAGCCGCAAAATCGCTGGCGCGCGAAAAAGAGCAGTTGAGCCGCGAACTGGAACGCGATTCGTTCACCAGGCTTTTCAACCACATTGCCTTTTACCAGCGGTTGGATAAATTCATACAAAACGCTCAAAATGCCAATACGGTGTTTTCCCTCGTCATCATGGACATCGACGACTTCAAGAAAATAAACGACAATTTTGGGCATGCCAACGGCGACGTCGTGCTGCTGAAGTTCGTGGAGATAATAAACAAAGAAATATGCAAGGACGTTGTGGAGGGGGACCTCGCTTTCAGGTATGGCGGAGAGGAGTTTATCTTGCTCTGCCCCAAGCCGATTGATTATGCCGTTGAGGTGTCAGAGCGCATACGCAAAGAATTCGGAACTTATATTTTCCCACAGCTGAACGACAACTGCGTCACCGTCAGCGCAGGCGTGTGCGAATACGAAAGCAGCTTCGGCGGGCGGCGCGAGTTTTTCTCTGCAGCCGACAAGGCCCTTTATTATGCCAAACAGGAGGGCAAAAACAGGACGGCTGCGGCAAATGGCAGCTACAAGATTTACAGCGACATGACATATCAGAAATGATGGAGCACAATGCGGATAGAGTTGCCCGGAGGAGAAATTGTTTGATTACAATGCAGTTTTAGCGCGGATTCCTTATCTTTTGACTGCCCTTGGCACTGTCAATATTTTGATTGCGCTTGCGATAATTTTCCTGGAAAGAAAAAACCCGACTGCCTCGCTTGCTTGGATCATGATCCTTTTTTTGCTGCCAGGAATCGGCCTCGTCCTGTACATCTTCCTTTCGCAGAACATTTCGCGGCAAAAGATGTTCCGGCTTACGAAATACGAGGAGGACGCCATAGACGGCGCGCTCGCCAGCCAGATCAAGGAAATAGGCGACAACGAGTTCGATTTCACAACCGTTGAGGCCAAACGCTGGAAGGATATGATCAAGCTTAACCAAACATACGCAAAAGCTTTTCTCACCCAGGACAACAGGCTGTTCATAATGACCGACGGCGCGCACATGTTCGATTGCCTGATTGACGACATCCGGAATGCCAAACGATCGATCAACATCATGTTCTTCATCGTTAAAAATGATTATGTAGGCAGGAAGCTGATAGAAGAGCTCACGAAAAAAGCCAAGGAAGGGATTGAAACGAGGCTTTTAATCGACGCGATGGGGAGCAGGCAGATTTCCAGCTTTGACCTTGCCGGCTTTAAGCGGGCAGGCGGGAAATGCGCGTTTTTCTTCCCCCCTAAAATCAAATACCTCAACATGAAGCTGAATTACAGGAACCACAGGAAGATTGCAGTGATAGACGGCGAGCTGGGGTACATCGGAGGGTTCAACATAGGGAAAGAGTACTTGGGGCAGAAGAAAAGGTTCGGGTACTGGAGGGACACGCACCTGAAGGTGCTGGGGAGCGGCGTACAGGATATAAACGCCAGGTTTCTCCTGGACTGGAGGTTTGCTTCAAAGGAAAACGTGGTCTTGTCGGAGGCTTATTACTCGGAGGTCATTTCCGTGGGGATAAGCGGGCTGCAGATAGTGTCATCCGGCCCGGACTCGCAGAGGGAGGAAATTAAGCGCTGCTACATGAAAATGATCACGTCGGCGCGAAAGACAGTATTCATACAGACGCCGTACTTCGTTCCCGACGCGAGCATACTGGAATCCCTTAAAATGGCGGCTTTGGCCGGCGTGGACGTCAGGATAATGATACCCTGCAAGCCTGACCACATGTTTGTGTACTGGGCTACGTATTCCTACGTGGGGGAACTGCTGAATTCCGGCGTAAGGGTGTTTATATACGAAAACGGTTTTTTGCACGCCAAGACTGTGGTAGTTGACGGCGAGATCGCTTCAATAGGGTCGGCCAATTTTGACATGAGGAGCTTCAAACTGAACTTCGAGGCGAACGCTGTCATTTACGACGCTGCAGAGGCGTACAAGCTTGAAGCGGTGTTCGAGAGCGACATGCTTCGCAGCCGCGAGCTTACCAGAACAGCATATCGGAAACGGTCGATCCTTATCAGGTTTAAAGAGTCGATATCAAGGCTGCTTTCCGATTTATTGTAATTCATATTAATAGGAGGAAAAGACAAGGATGTATTTCAACAGCTTAGACGTTATTGACCCGGCTGCAGGGGAAATAATAAGAAGAGAAATGGCAAGGCAGGAAAACAAAATCGAGATGATCGCTTCTGAGAATTTTACCAGCAGGGCGGTGATGGAGGCATGCGGCAGCGCGCTAACAAACAAATACGCGGAAGGGTACCCCGGGAAAAGGTATTACGGCGGGTGCGAGCACGTTGACGAAATCGAAGACTTGGCAATCGAACGGGTAAAAAAACTGTTTGGCGCCGAATACGCCAACGTACAGCCACATTCCGGCGCAAGCGCCAACATAGCAGTGTATTTTGCCCTGCTCAAGCCGGGGGACACAGTGCTTGGCATGAGCCTGTCGAACGGGGGGCATTTGACTCACGGCAGCCCGGCGAACATTTCGGGGCAGTACTACAACTTTGTGCCTTACGGCATCAGGGACGACACTGAGACCATTGATTTCGACCAAGTCAGGAAGCTTGCCAAGGAGCATAACCCTAAGATGATCGTCGCCGGCGCCAGCGCATACCCAAGAGTCATTGACGCCGCAATATTCAGGGAGATCGCGGATGAGGTGGGCGCAATGCTCATGGTCGACATGGCGCACTTCGCCGGGCTGGTGGCTGCCGGAGAACACCCGAACCCAGTCCTCCATGCTGACGTCGTGACTACGACTACGCACAAGACGCTGAGGGGCCCACGAGGCGGGACGATACTGGCAAAAGCCGAATTTGGCGCAAGGCTGAACAAAGGGATATTCCCCGGCATGCAAGGGGGGCCGCTGATGCACATCATCGCCGGCAAGGCGGTGTGCTTCAAGGAAGCCTTGGAGCCTGAATTCAAGAGCTACCAGAAGCAGGTTGTCGCAAACGCGAAAACCTTGGCAGAGGAACTCGGAAAGTACGGGTTTTCGCTTGTGTCCGGCGGCACTGACAACCACCTCATACTAGTCAACCTCATTAACAAAGGCCTTACTGGGAAAGACGCCGAAAGGATGCTTGACGACGCAAACATTACTACGAACAAGAACGCCGTCCCCAAAGACCCGCAGAGCCCATTTATAACGAGCGGGATTAGGCTGGGTACCCCGGCGACCACTACACGGGGGTTCAAAGAGGCGGAAATAGCAGAAGTAGCAAGGGCAATATCCCTCGTGCTTGACAACCCTGGGAATCAAGGCAAGGCAGACGAGGCGAGAGCGATTGTCAAGAAACTTTGCGAAATGCACCCGCTTTACCACGCATAGCATGAAAAGGCGTTAAACAAGATGAAAAGATTTTTCGATCCGGTAACCATTTTGTTGTTGCTGTTTCTGGCGTACTCGTCGCTCACTGGCGGAAAGTTTGATAGCCCGCTTGACTGGCTTATGGAAACACTGCTGTTTTTGCCGGGCATATTGATTGCCCTTTCGTTTCATGAGTTCGCCCATGCGGTTGTTGCTTACAAGAGCGGCGACCATACGCCGAAGCTGCAAGGCCGCGTTACGCTGAACCCAGTGGCGCACATTGACCCATTCGGGTTTCTTTGCATACTTTTTATCGGCTTTGGCTGGGGCAAGCCCGTTATGGTCGACCCAAGGAATTTCAAGTCGAGGAAGAGGGACGACATATTGGTTTCCTTGGCAGGGGTTACAATGAACCTGCTGCTTGCCATTGTTTTCGCAATCGTGTTTACAATACTGGCAAAAACGGCACCGGGGTTTCTTAACTTTTCAAGTATAGGAGAGACAATAAACATAATAATACACTATATTATATCTATCAACCTGATTCTCATGGTGTTCAACCTGCTTCCGATACCGCCCCTTGACGGCTTCAACCTGGTGTCCGAAATACTGAACATCAAGTACACTGAGACGTACTACAAGATATACCAAAACGGCATGTGGATACTGATGGGACTGATACTTCTCAGCAACATGACAAGTGTCAACGTGCTGGGCGTAATTTTCGGGCACACCGCAGCCCCCCTATTTTATTTTTTGACGCACTTGTATCTCTGGTAAGGAGCGTATGCAGATGAATATTGAGAAATACACGCAAAACGCGCAAAGCGCAATAATGGGGTGCCAGAACATAGCATCAGAGGAAGGGCACCAGCAGCTTGACGGCGAGCACCTGCACCTGTCCGTCATGATGCAAAACGACGGGCTGATACCGAAGCTGCTGTCCATGATGGGCGTTAACATCGGGGAAGTAGTGGGGGAGCTCCAGAACGAAATGGAAAAACTGCCAAAGGTGTCGGGGGCAAGCGACAACATGTACACCACAAGGAGGCTGAACCAGCTGCTGAACAGTGCGGAAAAGGTTGCGGCTGAATTCAAGGACGAATACGTTTCCGTCGAACACCTCTATCTTGCGCTGCTTGAAGAAAAGGGGACGCCGTCTGCCAGAATTTTCAGGCGTCACGACATTACAAGGGAGAAGTTCCTGACGGAACTGTCAAAAGTCAGGGGAAATCAGCGAGTGACCAGCCACAACCCAGAAAACAACTATGACGCGCTTAACAAATACGGCATTGATCTGGTCGAAATGGCAAAGGAGGGCAAGCTTGACCCAGTCATCGGCAGGGACTCAGAGATCAGGCACACTGTTCAGATACTGTCCCGGAGGACAAAGAACAACCCGGTACTCATAGGCGAGCCAGGCGTTGGCAAGACCGCAGTGGTCGAAGGGTTGGCTCAGCGCATCCTGAACGGGGACGTGCCAGAAGGGCTCAAGGACAAGACCATATACGCCCTTGACATGGGGTCTTTGATCGCGGGGGCAAAATTCAGGGGCGAATTCGAAGAAAGGCTCAAAGCAGTCTTGAACGAAATAGAAAAGTCGGACGGCAGGATCATACTGTTCATCGACGAAATACACAACATCGTGGGCGCGGGCAGGGCAGAAGGGTCCATGGACGCGGGAAACCTGCTCAAACCAAAGCTGGCACGGGGCGAGCTGCACTGCATCGGGGCGACGACTCTCGACGAATACAGGAAAAACATCGAGAAAGACGCTGCCCTCGAAAGGCGGTTCCAAAAGATACTTGTTGATCAGCCTACTGTGGAGGACACCATATCGATTTTGCGGGGGCTGAAGGAGCGCTTCGAGATACACCACGGCGTGAGGATCACGGACGGGGCGCTGATAGCCTGCGCAGTGCTGTCTGACCGCTACATAAGCGACCGTTTCCTGCCGGACAAGGCCATCGACCTGATGGACGAGGCCGCGTCGAAAATCCGCACAGAGATTGACAGCCTGCCCGGGTCCCTGGACGAGATTTCCAGGAAGATCATGCAGCTTGAGATAGAGAAGCAGGCCCTGTTCAAGGAAAAAGACGGCGCTTCGAAGAAAAGGCTCGACAACATTGAAAAGGAACTCGCTGTCCTCAAAGAGGAGAATGCAAGGATGCGGGCCCAGTGGGAAAACGAGAAGAAAGCGATAGTCGACTTAAAGGCGACCAAACAGCAGCTTGAGGAAGTGAAGATGCAGATAGAAGAAGCAGAAAGGAATTACGACCTTGAGCTTCTCGCAAAACTGAAATACGGTACGCTCCCTGAGCTTGAGAGCAAGCTTCGCGAAGAAGAGGAAGTAAAAACCGAAGCTGATGAGCGAAGGCTTCTAAAAGAGGAAGTGACAGAAGACGAAATCGCCGAGGTGGTATCCAAATGGACCGGCATACCTGTCAGCAAGCTGGCCTGCGCCGAGCGCGAAAAACTGCTTCACTTGGCAGACGAGATGCATAAGCGCGTAGTGGGGCAGGACGAGGCTGTAGCAGCAGTATCCGAGGCAATTTTAAGGGCTAGGGCAGGGCTCAAAGACGAAACGCGCCCGATTGGCTCTTTCATATTCCTCGGCCCGACAGGCGTAGGCAAAACGGAGCTTGCAAAAGCCCTGTCCGAGGCGCTGTTCGATTCTGAGAAGAACATGGTAAGGATTGACATGTCGGAATACATGGAAAAGCACTCGGTGTCGCGGCTGATCGGGGCGCCGCCAGGGTACGTGGGCTTTGACGAAGGCGGGCAGCTTACAGAGGCGGTCAGGAGGCGGCCCTACAGCGTGATCCTGTTTGACGAAATCGAAAAGGCGCATTCTGACGTGTTTAACATCCTTCTGCAGCTCTTGGACGACGGGCGACTGACAGACAGTCAAGGCAGGACTGTCGATTTCAAGAACACCATAGTCATAATGACGTCAAACATAGGCAGTGCGCACCTGATGGAAAACATCAAACCAGACGGAACCGTAGGCGACGACGTCAGGGAAGCCGTCGAAGGGGAGATGAAGAACCATTTCAAACCGGAATTCCTGAACAGGATCGACGACACGGTAGTGTTTTCGCCGCTTACGGAAACGCAGATCATGAAGATAATCGACTTTGCCATGAAAGACATACAAAAAAAGCTTTCAGAGAGGAGCATAACGGTTGCCCTGACTGAAAGCACAAAACGCACTATTGCGCGCGAAGCGTACTCGCCGCTTTTCGGCGCGAGGCCCGTCAAGCGGTACCTGCAAAAGCACATCGAAACTCAAATCGCCGAAAAGATCATACGAGGCGAGGTGAAGGACGGTGAAGCCATCACCATCGACATAAAATCACAGGAGTAATTCAGCAACAGCAACTGTCAGATTCTTTGTTTTTAAGAATCTGAACAATGTCACCTTCGACCATGGTGCGGACACGGCTGCCGATCCGCGCCATGTTTTTTACTGTTTCGCCAAAAGAGCTGCCCAGTATCCCGTCTTTTGGGATGTCTCCCTGCATTTCCAATGACATTTGCGCGTTTTCAACGGCAACCCCCACACCGAGGGATATCTTTTGTGCACAATTCGGCTTGGCGCCGTCGCACAATATGCCTGCGAGGGTCTGGAGCGTCATTTGGGAAGCTTTTTCCACTGCAAGTTTGTCTCCCCCGAGCATGTACGAAAGGCCTCCAGCGAGGGAAACAGCGGCTACAATGGCGCAGTCGCAGAATGGCGTCCCCGCTTCCAGCAGCCTGTTTGAGTATCCCGCTATCAGGCAGGACATGCAGAGCGCTTTCAGCAAGGTTTCATCGCTCACGTTGTATTCTTCCTTTAAAGCAGAAAGGCCGTTGAAGATGACGACGCCTTGGTTGCCGCTTCCGAATACGGACATGACCGGCAGCGTGCCGCCGCCCATCCTAGCGTCGCCGGCGGCGCTGCTTTGGCTTTTGACTTTGAAATAAGGGTGCTTGCACACGTTTAGCGAGAAGATTTTGCTCAACAGGAACCCGGTTGAAATGCCAAGATGGCCTTCTTTACCCGCTTCTGCGACCTTTTTGTTCATTTCGATGCCTTGCCGGAGGAATTCCAAGTCCTCTGCCATAGCGTTGTTCGCAAAGTCGTATAGCTTGCCAATGCTGCAGTCGTCAAAAAACGCAAGCCTGTTTCCGTAGCCGGTGCGAACCTCCGGAGGGTGGTCAAGCAGCGTTTGCCCGTCCTTCTCGATGAAGACCGGGTTTTCATGGTGGCCGTCGAAAACCACTGTTGCGCTGCCGTTTGCAGTCGTAACGGTGATGTTTACGTAGACCTCACCCTTGTGCGGATCCACAGTTATGCTGATCGGGACTTGCTGCAAAAGCTGCCGGGCTTCGCCAATCTGCTGCTCAGTGTAGTCTTCCAGCAGCATAAGACCTTTTTTGGGGTTGCCGGCTGTGATGCCGAACATTACCGCAAAAGGCAAGCCGGCTTCTTTTGTCCCCGGGAGGATTACCCCGTGGGCGTTTTTGTATACGTCGTTGGACACGGTCAGCCGAATGCCGGCAAGCGGCCCCTTGACCAGCGAGTATGCCATGGCGGCAGCCAAGGCCGGCGTAATTGGGTCGGTGCAGCCCAAGGCCGGCACCACGTTGCCTTTCAACAAGTCAAATACTTCTTTTGTGTCGTTCATTTCAAGTGCCTCCTATTCCCTTGTCATTGAAGCAGGCTTTTTTGGTTTCACAGGTTCGTCGTCCTTTACAAGCTCCTTAAGCGAAGCGGCAAGGCCGGCAAGACCTTGGATTTCGGAAGGTATGATGATCTTCGTAGCTTTTCCGTTAGCCGCCTGTGCAAACGCGTCAAGACTTTTGATGGCAATGACCTCTTTGGAAGCGTCGGCCTCTTTCAGCATCTTAAGGCCATCTGCCGTGGCTCTCTGAACCAGTATAATTGCTTCTGCTTCGCCTTCTGCGACGCGGATTGACTGCTGCTTTTTGGCTTCTGCCTCTAGGATTACAGCTTCCTTGTTGCCTTCGGCAATGAGTATCGCGGACTTCTTTTCGCCCTCAGCCCGCAGAATTGACTCCCGGCGTTCACGTTCTGCGCGCATCTGTTTTTCCATAGCTGCTTGGATATCCCTCGGCGGAACGATGTTCTTTACTTCGACGCGATTGATCTTGATTCCCCACGGATCGGTAGCTTCGTCAAGGATAAGCCTGATTTTTCTGTTTATGTGCTCCCTTCCGGTCAGCGTCCCGTCCAGTTCAAGGTCGCCAATGATGTTCCTTAGCGTAGTTGTCGACAGCTTCTCAATGGCGACGATGGGATCCTCCACGCCGTAGGTATAGAGCTTTGGGTCCGTTATCTGGTAATAGATGACAGTGTCGATTTCCATTGTTACGTTGTCCTTTGTAATAACCGGCTGTGGCGGGAAGTCGATAACTTTTTCTTTGAGGGAAACCTTCTTTGCCACTTTTTCAATCAAAGGGATTTTGAAGTGCAGCCCAACCTGCCATGTC
Organism: Clostridiales bacterium; assembly: GCA_009782285.1. GTDB lineage: Bacteria > Bacillota > Clostridia > Peptostreptococcales > Anaerovoracaceae > WRJK01. The sequence goes on along the minus strand of WRJK01000011.1, from coordinate 1,730 downwards.
GAAGTGTACGCCCCGAGCCGTTCGATAACGTAAGCATGGGCCTGTGGTACGATTCGGATATTTGTCACAATGAGTCCGAGAACGATAGCTACCAACAAAACGATAATAATAAAATAAATTGTGCCTTCCATGTTCCTATTCCTTTCCTTCTGTCTTTAAAGGCTGCATGCCTTAACCGTTGGCCGGTGCGACTACAAGCTTGACCCCTTCTACGCTGACGACCACTATTTCTGTCCCCGCAGCTATGAGGGTTTTCGGGTCTGCTGATTTTGAAGTCCAAACCATGCTGCCCACCTTTACCTGACCATACGCCGCAGGCGAAATGGCATCCACGACAAACCCGGTTTTGCCGACGATCGCTTCGACGTTGGTTTTTTCCTTGCCGATTTTCAGTTTTGCCTTTAGAGGTTTTGTGAGATAAAGCAACGCAACCGAAACCACGATGAATACGGCTATCTGGACGAATATATTCGAAGTGAACAGAGTAGATATTGCGGCGGCTATGGCACCGCCTGCGAACCATATGGTAGTGAGCCCCATAGTGGCTGCTTCGATAATGATCAGTATTACGGCTGCCGCGATCCAAAACGCTGCAAGACCAATGGTTATTCCCCAAAAATCCATTGTTGCCCCCTTTCTATTGAATTGTCCATGTGTTTTTCCATTGCACAGACGCCAGCCGCCATGTCTCTGCTCTTCAGTGCGTTAAAAATACCTCTGTGCTCCGCAAGGAGCAGCGGCAGGTTTTCGGTAGTTGTGCTGCGGGCTTTCAAGGCATACGCTACATAAAGCTGGTATGAAGAAAGTACGCTCCGCAGCATCCTGTTGTGGGATGAAGCATAAATAAGCTGGTGAAAACTGGTGTTGATGTTGAGTATTTTTTCGACGTCGCCTTTTTGGGTGTAAAATTCCATAAAATCGATGGTTTCCCCAAGGGCTTCCAGCTGTTCGTCAGTCATTCGCCGGGCAGCCCATTTGACAGCCTGAATTTCGTATAGCTTGCGCAGCTCGAAGATGTCCCGGACGTCCTGCTCGGACAAGCCCAAGACGAAAGCTCCCCTGTTCGGAATGGTTTCTATCAGGCCCTCTGCTTCAAGCCGCCGAAGGGCTTCCCTGACAGGGGTGCGGCTGACTTTGTGCTTCGAACAGATTTGCTGTTCCGTCAGCTTGTGGCCATGCGGGTATTTGCCCTGCAGTATGTCCTTCCTCAGCACGGACAAGAGGTCTGTCGAACGAAGCAGTCCGGTGCCTTGGGCTTTTGGGTCGAGAAAGACATTTTTTGAATGTGGCATTTGAATGCGTTCCTTCCTTGCTAATGCATTTATCAAATGTGTGACAATATATAGTCGGCGAATTCCGCCCCTGTAGCACCGTCGGGCCTGCCAGTAATGGCAAGTTTCTTTTCCCGCACGGTGCAAATGTCCAGTGCGCCGTAGAGTTTGTCAGCCTGCGCCTGGAAGCCTATGTGAGAGAGCAGCATGGCGCCCGCCCTGATGACGCTGCACGGGTCAGCGTAGGCAGCCCTTCCTTCTTCGACCATCCGGGGCGCAGAGCCGTGTATGGCTTCAAACATTGCATACTGCTTGCCGATGTTCGCGCTGCCTGCTGTGCCGACGCCGCCTTGGAATTCTGCGGCTTCGTCAGTCAAGATGTCGCCGTATATGTTTGGCAGAACAAACACCTCGAACTGCCGCCTTCTCTTTTCGTCGATGAGTTTTGCCGTCATGATG
>WRJK01000010.1 GCA_009782285.1 Clostridiales bacterium | reverse complement strand
TTTTCCCTGTTCAGCTACATATTCCGCCGGGGCGTTCCCTGCCGCGATTATGCCAAGCCCGCCTGCGTTTGATACCGCAGCTGCCAATTCTGCATCGGAAACCCATGCCATGCCGCCCTGAAAAACGGGGTGCCGTATGCCGATAAGTTCGCAAATAGGTGTCTTAATCATAAATTTCAAGCTCCTGCAATTCTAGTTTTTTGTATGGGGTCATTCCCAAACCACCACGCAGCTGCCGGCAGTAAGGCCTGCGCCGAAGGCAGCAAGGAAAAGGGTGTCGCCTGGTTTTATCTTGCATTCTTCTTGCATCTCAAACAGCAAAAGGGGGATGGAGACCGAAGACAGGTTGCCGTACCGGTCAATGTTGACAGGGAATTTTTCCTGTGGCTGATGCAGCTTCGTCCTGACGGAGTCAATTATCCTCCTGTTCGCTTGGTGCAATATGAACCAGTTGATTTGTTCAAGGGGCATTTTTAGCGCGTTGAGCGCATGCTTTATTTCGTTTTCTACCGTGTTCACTGCGAATTTGAATATTTCCCGCCCTTGCATCTGCACATAGCCACGCTCCCTTTTTCTGCTGACAAAAGGGCTGTTCCCGGTATCGACAGGAATGTTGAGGATGGATGTGTTTTCCGTTGCCAGCAGGTTGATGTACCTGAGTGCGCCTCCATTTGCCACTACGCAGGCAGCGGCGCCGTCCCCGAACAGCACACTGGTGCTGCGGTCGTTCCAGTCCACTTGCGCGGACATCATCTCGGCGGACACGATTAGTATGTTTTTTGCATCGCCTGCGCTCAAAAAACCTGATGCTACCTTAAGCGCATAAATGAACCCTGTGCAAGCTGCATTGATGTCAAACGCGGGGCATTTGGCGCCGATGCGCCCCAGTACGCAACAAGCCAGGGATGGTGTGCGGAAATCGCCTCCAATAGTAGAACAAATGATCAGGTCAATGCCGCTTGGCGTCAAACCTGACTTTTCAATAGCCTGCAGGGCAGCAGCGGCCGACAGGTCTGTTATGGTTTCGTCCGTGCAGATATGCCTTTTCTTGATGCCCGTCCGCGACACTATCCAGTCATCATCTACGTCAAAAAAACTTGCGAGGTCTTTGTTTGAGACGTGCCTTGCCGGAATCCCCTTGCCTGTGCCGATTATTTTCAAGCTCATGTTCATACCGTTCATAATTCTGCCTTTGCTTTGAAAAACCCGCTTAGTGTTGCTATCGCTTTTAGCAGCACTTCCTTTTCTGCGTCAGAGTACTGCCTGCTGATGTTCCTGACCATTTTTTCGTGAAACAGGCGATGCGCTTTGTCAATTTTTTTGCCCGTGTCCGTTAAAACGACAATCGCTCTGCGCCCGTCTTTTTCGCAGGGTGTTTTTTTTATGAAACCTTTTCGTTCCAGCTTTTTGACGGCTACCGTCGCAGTCGGCATTGCAATGCCCAGCAGGGAGGCAATCGTGCTGACAGTGGCCCCCTCGTTTTCCTGTTTGCCGATCGCTTCGATCATGTGCGTCTCTGTTATGGTAATTGGAACATTTAACATATTCTTGAGCGAGGTTTCCTCGTATTTCAGGATGCTGTTGAAAGTGTCCACCAGCACTTGGTTTAAACTCTTTTCGAAATTGTCCACAACAGCAGCCTTTCTTTGTTTTATTAGTTTTACTAACTAATTATTTTATTCTATGGTACCATCTGCCTCTGCCTTTGTCAAGAGGGAAAATATGGTCCAAAACTTGGGGTTGCCGTTGAAACAGCCCACGCAACCACCAGTAATGCTGTGTTCCCCCGTCCACTCGTCCGAAACGTCAAAATAGTCAGTGTTGAACTGGCTGACAAATTCATACTTTACAGAAGAAATCCCGAGCGACCCTCTGCCAGCATATCTAAAAACTCACTTGGGGTCTTAATAAAATCTTCGGCGGGATAGTGCTTCGTGTTCCCTGTTACAAGGATTGCTCCGCTCTCATGTGCGGTATCGTAGAAAATGCGATCACTCTCGTCCAGTAACGGCATGGTGCTTGTCGGTGGCTCGCTCCGCTTCGTTGTTCGCCTTTTCTAGCGCAATTTGAAACGGTATGGCTCGTTCCCTCACTGTCTGACGCAAAAAAATGTTGAATGCCGTTGTCATGTTCATTCCCAATTCTGACAAAAGGCTTTCGGCTTGCGCTTTTAAGGCTTTATCCATGCGGATATTGATATTTGTCGTTTCATCAGACATGTTGGATCAGTCGAGTAGACAGTCTCGACACTCCTTTCGAGATATTTATTCTCGTGAAAGGCTTGCCTACTGCCCCTCACAGAACCGCACGTGCAGTTTTCCCGCATACGGCTCTTCAAATCAACTTCGGTTGCCAGTTCCAGATGTCTTTCGTTAGGTGCGGCTCTTTAACGTAGAATTTCCAAATTCTTAGATTGTCTGAGTACCTCATACTGCGCTTTTGGTGTCTTTTATTTAGCACCTTGTAGTATTCGAACTTGACATATTTCCAGAAATTGTATATCTGCTTCAAATTTCCGTTGACCCTGTAGTAATTGAAATGCCCATGAAGCGACAGCTGTATTCGCTTCATGGTCTCGCCGACTGGCTTATGCATATTGTCATGCAGCCACGCTTTGGCTTCTTGCTTCTTGGCTTTCAGCTTCTTCTTGCTCGTCCGCACGCCAAGCCTGTATTTGCCCCCGCGCGTTTTCGTGTTGAAGAATGTAAAACCCAGAAAGTCGAAGTCCTCTTTTGTTCCTTTGAATCGCCCGATTGGAAGAATCCGCGTCTTGTCTTCTGCCGCTTCCAGCCCGAATTTGCCGAGCCGTTCCTTGAGCGCCGCCATCACCCTCTGTGCCTCGTTTTCATATTGAAACATCAGCAGGAAATCGTCAGCGTACCGCACGTAGTGCACTTCGCCCTTGCACTGCTTCCGCAGCACCTTTTCATACCATAGGTCGAGTACGTAGTGCAGGTACACGTTCGCCAGCACAGGCGATATCTGCCCGCCTTATGCAGATAAAGTGACTATGCAAAGAAAATATAAAACAGCCTGATTATATGGTACCCATACACTATATTCTTTGCATAGTCTTCGATTATGATATTAACGAGAGAAATCTCGAAATATCAAAATCGGAGGTAATCTTATGCAGCAGAAACCGTTATCCACTCTGTTACTGGAGCTGGAGCAGGAACTGGTACGCCTTGGTTACACGGAAGGAACCATGAAATTCTACCGTAACCGCTGGCGAAAGCTTATGGACTTTGCCCATGAGCGTGGCGAACAATGCTTTTCAGAGCATCTTGGCATTGACTTTATCTACAAACACTTTGGCATTGAACAGGAGGATTTTGGCAGAGCCCTCAACCAAGCGCAGACACAGGAATTGCGCGTCATACGTATGATTGGCGATTTTCAATTGCACGGCAGCAGTCTGCCTACTTTATGGACTATCTGACGTCACAGGGGATCCTGGCAGGAAAAAGCTGGACCGGGGCGGCGAGCTGGCGGGCGCCGTGCTGAGCTTAAGGGAGAAGCAGGAGCTGATGGGCAGCAGCGGGTACGCGGGCGTCCTGCAGGCGCCCGTGTCCAAGGCGCACAACTTCAAGGAAACGGAAAAGTTCGCCTCCAAAGGCGTGGGCGTGCTGTGCTTCCTGCCGATAATAAAAGCCTACGGCATAGACGAGGCGATAGAAAAGTCCGCCTACCCCGGGACGAGGCGGATAGGGAAGCTGAGCTCCGTCCTTGCGTTCCTCGCCCTCAAGCTGTCGAACGTGCAGCGCTGCGGGCAGGACGACGGGTGGTGCATGGACCGTGGGCTGGGCATGTTCGCAGGGCTGAACGCCCTCCCAAAGACGACGTGGTACAGCGCGTACTCCGACGCAGTCAAGAGGGAGGACAACGCCGCCTTCCTGAAATCCCTGGGGCGGCTGTTCGCAGGCTGCGGCCTCCTTTCGGACACTGCGAACCTCGACTTCACCGCAATACCGTACTGGGGGGACGGGGACCCGTTCGAGAACAACTGGCCGGGCAAGCGCTCCAAAGCGCTGATTTCCATCCAGGCCGCGCTGGCCCAGGACCCCGACACCGGCATCCTCTGCTACGGGGACGCCACCGTGAAACACGACAACCAGGACTGCGTGGTCCTGGAGTTCCTCGACTTCTACCGGGAGGCGGCGGGGCGGGAGGCCCGCTGGGTGGTCTTCGACAGCAAGTTCACGACGCTTGAAAACTTGGGGCGCATCGACAAGGAAGGCGTCAAGTTCGTGACAATCCAGAGGAAGAGCAAAAACTTGAACGAGAAAATCCAGAAGGTCCCGCAAGGCCAGTGGAAGACGGTGAAGGTCGAAAAGGCCAACCACAAGTCGCGGTGCGTGGAGTGCAGCGAAAGCACGACAACAAACGCACGGTACGGGGACGGGCAGCTGCGGCAGGTGTTCGTCAAGGGGAGGGGCGACAGCCCGGCCACGATCCTCACCAACGACTTCGGCATCAAGGTTGAGGACCTTGTCCGCAAATACGCGAAACGGTGGCTGGTCGAAACCGAAATATCGGAGCAGACATATTTTTTCCATTTGAACAGGAACAGCTCCGGCATCGTGGTGAAGGTCGATTTCGACCTGACGATGACCATTCTTGCGCACAACCTTTACCGGCTGCTTGCTTTGGAACTGCCTGGCTATTCCCACAAGAAGGCGCAGACTCTTTTCGACTCGTTCATCGACAACTTCGGGGACGTCGTAGTAGGCGAGAAAGAAATTACTGTCAAAATGAACCGCAAGCGCTCGCTGCCGCTCTTGATCGAAAGCCTCCCTGAGATTGGCGACGCCTATTCTTGGCTAGGCAGAAAGAAGCTGGTTTTCACTGCTAACACCCACACGTAGTTAAGAGTAGTTCCGTGCCATGAAAATCCATGTTGAATTGAAATATTTCAAGCCTAAAGATTTATGGAAAGAAACAATGCTGGGGATATTGAATTTTCAAGGTGCTTGAGCATTGCTTTCTATAAATCAAAACCTTCCATAAAAATACCCCATGAATTCCGACACCGCCAGCTTGGGCGGAATGCTTAGGCACAAATGCACATGGTCGGAGCAAACCGCCCCCGCAGTTATCTCAACTTTTTTGTATTTGCACAAAGTACGCAGTATTTCGCGAACTTCCTCCTTTACGCTGCCGTACATCGTCTTCCTTCTGTACTTAGGAATGAAGACGATGTGGTATTGGCAATTCCACCTTGTGTGTGATAAACTTGAATCGTTCATATGAACCGCCTCCTATGGTTATGATTTCGGTTTGCGACACCAAAATCATTTTACCATATGAGGCGTTTTTTTCAGTATGCCCGCCTCTGCTTATTCCGTTCTCCCCGGCATAGCCGGGGGTTTAATCAATTCAATCACGTGTTTAAGCGTTTTCTATAGTCCGGCGTATTGCGAAACTTTTAATTTATATAAATTTTACAATTTTAATGTTGATTTGCGTACTCGATTATGGTAAGATTTTGCCAAACGATAGCATAATTATTCCACGCATTGAAAGGATAACAGAGCGAATGGAGATAAAAATTGTCTTTGACGAATTTGATGAAGCTTTTGAACAAAACGCGCTGGTAGATTGCCTTAACTCAACACAAGATTATTTTCACTTTTCCGTAATCAGTTTTCCGCTTGGAATGAGAGGAAATACAATTAACGTAAAAGCTTTTTACAATGAAATAGAAAAATATAACTTCTCTGATCCCTTAATATGTTTGACTATGCGAAGACTTAATGATAACTGGTTTTCCCATGATTCCAAAGGATTATCAATAATATCAGGCTATGGTTATGAGGTGCTTGGAACAGAATTTTCGATAAGATCATTTTTTGTATATCAAATTGCACAATCGCTAATTCCAATTGCACTTGGAATAGACGAATATTCGTTGAACGACCTTTGTCATGAAGAAACAAGAGGTTGTATAAACGATTTTTGCAAAAACAAAACAGAAATAAGACATGGTATTTATAGGCGAAGCAATTTCGGACAGTAGCAATAATGACAGGACAGCTGTCGAAGTTCAGCAATACGCATTGGGAGGCGCCCCTGCTGGGCCGGTCAGCTATGCCGACGTTGAGCTTACAAATAGCGGTGCGCCCACAGATAGCGGCGATTTTGGTAAAGTCATGTACTTGACATTTGACGACGGCCCGTCGCCAGGCGTTACGCCGATGGTGCTTGACACATTGAAAGAATATGGGGTTAAAGCTACGTTCTTTATCGTTGGCGCATTTGCCGACCGCTACCCAGATTTAGTTCTCCGCATCGTCAATGAAGGGCATGCCATTGGCCTGCACAGCTATACGCACAATTATCGTGAAATATACGCTTCTGCTGACGCGTTCATTGACGACCTGCGCCGCGTTGATGACGCAATTTATGAAATCGCTGGCGTACGCTCTCGTGTTGTCCGTTTTCCGGGCGGCAGCGTAAACGGTTATGACAAGGCGACATACGATGAAATCGTGGAAGCGGTCTCTGAAGCAGGTTTTGTGTTTTTTGACTGGAACGCATCGCTTCAGGACGCAGTCAAAAACCCTGTCGCGTCGGTGCTTTTCAACAATGCCGTGACCACTGTCGGCGATTCGGACCGCGTCGTACTGCTTGCCCACGACAGAATCCCCCAAACTGCGCAGCTGCTGGGTGAGCTGCTCGATTATTTTGGCGATTACCACATGGAATTGCTCACGCCGGTTGTTGAGCCGGTTCAATTCAAAGCGCAACACTAAGGTTTACCTAATAAAATTTTGTATAAATGGCAAATAGTGCGGTTGTAACCGCACTATTTGCCGCTTTTATTTGACTACAACCGCACTACATGTTATGCTATTAACAAGACCAAACAAGGCAGGTGAAAAAAATGAACCAAGTTCTTCAGCATCGCAACGATTGGTGGGTCACAGGAAAATGCATTACAGGATCAATGTATAAAATTGCACGTGATGAGCTGAAGCTCATCGTTGATGAATTGGAATCTAGGCGAATACAGATCATCATCGGCCCAAGACGTGTCGGAAAGTCCACCCTTATGCAGCAAACCATAAGCCACCTGATCGACAGTGGCACACCACCCATCCGCATACTCTTTTTCAGTGGCGACGATCCGGCGATTTTCAATGGCTCCACTACAATCGGCGACGTAATTGAGAGCTATTTAGATGACGTACTTCACGAAGCTGTTTCCAGCTTAAATGGGAAAATATATGTGTTCATTGACGAAATACACACATTGAGCGGTTGGCAACTGTGGCTCAAGAACTATTATGAGCCCGGGTACAACATCAAATTCGTAGTCAGCGGCTCCTCGGCCAGCCATTTATTTGGAGGTGCCAAAGAATCGCTCCTTGGCCGAACAGACACATTGCGCTTGATGCCGTTGAGCTTTCATCAGTTTTGCAGGTTTTGGTCGGCTTACAGGGAATCCGAAAAGATTGCTGAGTTCTTGGATGAAATCCCAATCCACAGCATGTATGTTGAACCTTGCGAATATTGTGATGCCCTAATAAAAGACGCTTGGAAGTGGAACAGCTATAGGCCGTATGTCAATGCTGTTTTGCAGGAATTCCTCTTGATTGGCGGGTACCCTGAATACTACGCCGAAAGCAACGCAACTCTCTGGCAAAAACGGCTAGTGGAAGACATCATTGGATTGGGGCTATATAGGGACATCGTCAGCATTTACAGGATTAAGACGCCCGACAAGCTGGAAAAACTCCTGTTCTTTATAGCGGACAACAACGGTCAAGATTTCGGCATTAAGACGATAGCAGACACAATAGGTTGCGACAACGAAACGGTGAGCACATACCTAACATACTTGTCGCAAGCGTACTTAACTGTAGTATTGAACAACTATTCTCGCAACATTGGAAAGACTTTGCGCAAAAACAAAACTATTTACGTTTTAGACAATGGTATTGCCAACGCATTGCTGCGGCTTCCCCATATTGACGAGACACGAGCCGGGCATGTCGCAGAGAGCATCTGTGCCCGCGACGCGCTGGCGGTGTGCGAAAGCAATTTTTGGTCGCTGTATTATTGGAGGGACAAAGGGCAAGAGGTGGATATTGTTATAGACCGCAAAACGGATATATTGCCCATAGAGGTCAAATACAGGAACGAGGTCAGTCAAACCTGCTTGCCTGCTTTCCGGCAGGAATTTGCTAATGCCAACATACCATTTGCCGTTGTGATCACCAAAAATCGGCTTGACAAAAAGCAGGATGTACTATACATGCCGTTTTGGCTGGTGCATTGAACAAAATTGAGCAGTGGCATTTGTCTACAGCAATGCATTTCTAAACACGGATATGCTGCCCTGGGTTTTGGAACCGTCGAGTAAAAATGGCTAGGCACAGCCGCATCCGGCTTTTCATGACTGATTTTGCCGTTTCCACGTGCTCGCCTTTTGATATAACCTGCCCTAAGTTTACAGCAGGCAAAGTAAGCACCGAAGCTGTCGCTATCGCCGAAACCAGCTCGAAGTTGCCGTCACGGAAAAACACCACGCTAGGTGAAAATATCGCATGGTTGGTGTACATCATCGTTCCGCAGGCCCGATTGGCGACGTAATAAGCCTTGTGAAGCAATTGCGTATTGTACAGCCCGCTTGCCGCCGCGAGAGCCTCTTGCTGCGCCATTGCTCCACTTAAAAAACCTCCTCCGGGATTCTTTGCGCTTGCGAAATTCAGAGCGGCTGGGCGCTCGCCGCCCCGGCTCATGTCCAAGATTGCCTGCACTGTGGATTGGTTTACAACCGTTATGGGTGCAAGCGGCCCCTTTTCAGGAGGCTTCGTTTCTTGAACCAGCCGCTCGCCTTCTTTCGGCACGATCAAAAAGCTGTTTTTCTCTGAAGCCTTTTGCATTTCGGCGAATTCAACACGCGACCCGTTTGTCTCGTAGTAGCCCTGCTGCTGTATTTTCAGGGTTTCTTCCGCAATTCTTTTGCTGTTCATTTTTCATCTCCATTTTCAGCATTCATAAATGGACACCATGCACGGATGAGATTCTTCTCTGCTTCTTCGGTCCAGTGGTCAAGCCTATATCCGTACAGTTCAAATATTTTGCTCACTCAAATACCTCCGTATTCCATCACCCATTGCATAAGCCACCGGCGGCGGGACAGAATTGGCAACTTGTCGGTGCTGGTCAAGATTCCGTACAGTACCTGTACGCGAACGGATTGGGCCGAAGAGCTTATAATCATCATCATCGCCATGAATCCGCATATACTCACGGGGAGTTAAGTATCTATCTTCAATCGGATGATAGAATATCTCGCAGCAACGGAGTGTGTTTGACGGTTTGCTTCTGTTCAGCCTAAGATATTTCGTCGTGTCTTTCGGTTGCAGATTACAACGCAGCTTAGCGTCTAAATGAATTTTCAAGGTGCTTGAGCATTGCTTTCTATAAATTACTGATCACGCAATGAAGCCACATTTTCCGTCTATCTCGACTTTGGCGTTAAAATGAAACAAACATTAATCCCCCATCTGAGATGGAGAGAATAAGGTAAGAAGCGTCGTTTCCTAGAGTACCAGAAACCCCCATGCTATAATGACATTGGTTTGGACAACTCAAGTCTATCACAATTGCACGTACCACATTGTGTTCATCCCGAAATACAGGCGCAAAACTATGTACGGAGAGGCAAAAAAGCCGATGGCGAGACATTGCGGAAACTGAGCGAAATGAAAGGCGTGACGCTAATCGAAGGAACAGTCTGATATGTACGTAAGTAAGCATTCCGCATAAGCTGGCGGTGTCGGAGTTCATGAGGTACGTGAAAGGCAAAAGCGCATTGATGCTGTTTGACAAGTAGCCACATTATCGTGAAAAGACAAGCGGTAGAAATTTCTGGGCGAGGGGGTATTGCGTCGCAGTGCGACCTTAGATGGGTCGCCTGAATTGTGCGGAAGCACTGCCCGTTCATCTTCGGGCATTCCTACCAGCCGGTGCGGTTGAAGCAATTCAAAGGTGCTGAGCAGGCTGGGACAACGAGGGAGGTGGGCAAATGTATATGACAATCTTCCTGGTATAAGTTATGCATATGACAACAATGCTTTGCTTGTTGCGCTCAAAAAGCTATTCCATAAACGATATTGTTCATACGCAGTGTCCACAGCGGCATCCTTCCGCGCACAAAAGAGGAAATACACCACAAGGTTGAAAGCTTCATGCGCAAGATGCAGCACAACATATTCAAGCATAAAAAGCTGGAATACATCGCTTTGGCAGATTAGCCATATTTAATGGCAGAAGTAATAGTGGAAGGAGATTAAAATGGCTAAGCAAAAAACCGAAATAATTGATGTGGCATGACTGATCATCCTGATTACAATAACATTATTAAAAAACAAATTGACTTAATTTTAGTAAGCGTCAATTAGTAGGTCACCTATTCCAGCCGGGAAAACAATAATATAATACAATATATAATATACGTAAACTTCCTGAAAAACGGTAAACGCAACAAAAATATTGTATTATTTTTGCCTGTTTACTGTTTTGCGAGTGGCCATCTGCTTCACTTGGTTTTTACTGCCTTTCGGGCACCCCCGGCCTCTTTTTTCTTGCGTGGCAGGAAGGGCTTTTGGTTTGTTCTTGCTTCCTTTAGGCCTTCCCGGTTGCCGCCTGCCACTCTTCATGGTTGTGGGCAATCCGGCACCCGCCGGGTTCCTCTTTCAGCGCTATGTATTTTTTGAGGTCGGCTGGCACGCACGGGACGCCTCCCGCATTTATTTTGGCATTCAGCTCCTCCGTTGCTTTCGTTATTTTGCGCATAAGCGCTATGGAGCGCCGCGCTGCTCCATAACGTCATGCGTGCAGAACCCCCTGTCAAGGACCACGCCCTTCATCTACTGCTATTCTGATGCCTGTTGAAAAAATTGAAGATGATTATTTCATCGCAATAGACCACGAAATGACTAAAAACCATTACATTTCATTTGTGGCATTTGTAGGCTATGATAATTATATGTTTTTTTCGTCCACAGGCATAATATATATAATATAATTTTCCATACTGGCTTGTTTTTTCTCGCAAACAATAGTAACATGTAAGATGGAAGTTTTATTAACGGCATTGTAGCGAGGTGTGCGATGGACAAGAGAAACAATCCCTATTCCCCGGGTGCCGGGCGAATCCCTTTTGCCTTGGCTGGCAGGGAAAAAAATATTGAAGACTTTGAGGTCGCGATGTCGCGCATCGATATTGGAGTTGACGCAAGGCCCATTGCGCTTTACGGATTGCGGGGCGTCGGCAAGACCGTGCTCTTGCGGGATTTGTACCACAAGGCGAAAAAGAAAGGCTGGATTGTGGCATACGTCGAAGCAAATCCGGGAAAAACCATTCGAATGCTGCTTGGCGAGGAACTTGAAGACGTGTTGGCCGACCTTGCAAAACCCAATGCAGGTGAAGCGGTGCTAAAGGCAGTTAAAACAGCTTTGAGCTTTGCCCGTTTTAACGTCAACGCCGAGGGCAGCTTTTCTTTTGGTGTAGACATGTCGAATATTGGCAGTTCAAACGCTGCAACGGGCAACACTTCCGGCGATCTGGGCAGGGTTGTCCGCGACTTGTCGAGGGCCTGCGAGAAAACCGGCACAGGTGTTGCATTGTTTTTCGACGAGGCGCAGGATTTCAAGGATGACGATCTGCGCGCCATCAACACGCTTGCACACAGGGCTATTCAAGAACGGTACCGGCTGGTAGTCACCATAGCCGGGCTGCCGACACTGCCCGGAAAGCTGGCAGAATCGAACAGCTACGCAGAGCGGCTGTATCAGTACAGCGAACTTAGCGAGCTTTCGCCGGCGGCTGCGCGGGCTGCGCTTATAGAGCCTTCTGCCGCAAGGGGGGTGGAATGGGAAGAACCTGCTGTTTGCGGTGTGACTAAAGCAACTGCGGGGTTTTCGTATTTTATTCAGGAATACGGTTCCGCTGTCTGGAACGCAGCAAAAGACTCCCCAATAACCACCGCCGACGTCAACGCTGCCAGCGCCGCAGCAATACAGCAGCTTGATGCAGGCTTTTTTCGTTCGCGGTGGGACAGGGCGTCCGACCTCCAAAAATCCTACATGAGGGCAATGGCGGCAGACTGCGACCTGCCGAGCCGGACCGCAGACATTGCCGGCCGCATGGGTGTTGAAGCGAGCGCCCTTTCGCCAAGGCGCGCCGAACTGATATCAAAAGGGCTGATTTACTCTCCCCAGCACGGCACGGTAGCTTTTACGGTCCCTCAAATGGCAGCGTACATCAACCGGCAAATTGAAGTCTGACTACGTATGCATTTCAAAGAACCTGTCCGATTGTATGCCAAATGAAGCCAAGCCCGTTTCTTCGAACTCCAAGGGTGATAAATTTTTTGTTGCATGCTCAACTTGGAGAAATTTACCTTTCGAAGGGTCGAATTTGTAAGTGCTTGCCCCATTGTAAGAGCTGACAAGGTATCGCTTGCCAGTTTTCAGGTGGGCGTTCTGAGCGGCTTCTATGCAGGCTTTTTGGGCAGCCTCTTCAGCGGCTTCTTTAGCGGCTACGGCTAGGTTTGCGGCTTCAGCCGCTTTTTCAGCAACGCTTGCGGCTGCAGCGGCTTTTTCGGCGACTTTTTGAACGGCAGCAGAAGCGGCAGCGTTAGCGGTTTCACCTGCAGCTGACGCGGTGGCAACGGTTTTTGCCGCTTCATCGGCGGCCTTGGCAGCTTTTTCGGCGGCAGTAACAACAGCCTTTGTGGCAGTAGCGGCTGCCTTAGCTTCATTAGCGGCTGCCGTGGCTGCGGCTTTGATATCTGCGGCGGCTTTGCTGGCTGCGGTGGTTGTAGCGCTGGCTGCGTCTGTGGCGCCTTTCGCTGCTTCTTGCGTGGCTTTCGCTGCGGCAGCGGCATCTTTTTGGTCAGCAGCAGCGGCAGCTGCTGCAGCTGCTGTTTTTGCGGCTTCGGCTGCGGTATTAGCGGTGCCGGCTGCAGTCTCAGCGGCAGTTTTATTTCTGCCTTCGGCAAGGCTTTCAGCCGCTTCAACGGCTTTTTCCGCAGCATTTTCAGCAGCGTCGGCGGCATTATTAGCGGCGCCTGCGGCATTATTAGCGGCGTCTGCGGCGGCAGCAGCGGGGCCGGCGGCATATTCAGTGTTGGCTTCAAGGATGTTTTGGGCTGTATCCGCTGCGGCTTTTGTGGTAACGATGGCCTCAGCGATTTCTGCTGCGGCAGCAGCAGTGTTTCGGGCAGCCGCATGAGCGGAATCAGCTGCGGCTTGAGCTGCAGCAGTGGCGGCTATGGCAGCGTCTGCGGCAGCTTTGCCAGCGTCATCAGCTGCAATAGCAGGTTGCTCTGCTGTTTTTTGGGCGGCAGATGCAGCGTTTTGGGCGGCAGCAGCGGCAGCGGCTGTAAACTCTTCTGCCTTTTTAGCGATAGTTTTAGCGGCTAAAACTTTCACGGCAGCTGCGGCGGCGGCGGCGGCGAGAGCAGTTTCTTCGGCAGATGCAGCAGCCTCCTCGGTAACAGCAGCGGCAGCGCTTTCTGCAGCCTTAACTGCAGTTTCTGCGTCTTGCGCAGCTCTGACGGCGTATTGTGTGGCTTTTACGGCTTTAGCGACTAACCGTACTGCAATAGCGGCGTTTTTGGCGGCGATTCTGTCAGGGACAGCGGCAAGAAATGCATTTTCTAAATTGTTGTGGGCAGCGAGGTACCCACGTTCATAAACTGGGTAGACTTTTGAGCTTTCACCTCCTAAAGTCGGGATTTTCATCCCTCCGCTAGTTGTGTCGATTATCTTTACCAAGTCAAGATACGCTTCAGCATCGTTAATGCCCACTTTGTCGCCGGCTTTCTTCATGTTTTTTACAATACTGTTTGCCGCCGTTAGGCCCGCATAATCGATATTCGCTGCATTCAAATCATTGCCAATCAAGACTTCCTTGTTTGCCGGAATCGTGTCTGCCACAAAATACATTTCAGCCTTGTTCTTCTCTTCATTGACGTCATGGCGAAAGCCAGCCATGGTGAGGCACTCGTAGTAGATTGTGTTTTTGCCTGCGACGCTGGTTGTTTTTTCTGCCATCGGTATTTTGTACCACATGTGAAAAGGGTCCGCATGATTTGAAGCTATGCAGTTGTTCCCGCTCACCCTGCTGCATATAAAACCGCCACCTGTCTTGGCTTTGCACGAGGATTCGTTTGTCTTGGGGGGTGCGATTTTGATGCCCATGTGACTGCAGACGTGAGGGATTTTTTCACCGCATATGTACCTTCTGTGCGGGCAGGCAGTAGGGTTTATTTTACAGATGTTCCGTAAATAAGTCCCGCAGTAGTCGCTCATGTTTCCAGCACTGGAGTATTTTGCGCAAACAATTGTGCAATACGTATAATTGCCATTGCATTTGACAAGCTTGCCCTCGCAAAACATCCTGCCAAACTCGTTTCCTTCTTGGTGAGACGTAATAGTTCTTACTTTGAGGGGAACAATGGTGCCGTTTTCTTTTATGGTCGCCGAACTGTCAACATACCCCAGAGGGTCAATGTCATACTGTTTGCACAGGTAAGCGAACAGCTTAACCGCTGTCTTGTATGCTTTGACAATAAAATCCTTGGTTTTTTCCTTTGTGGGGTCGCTTTGCGAATAGGTCCATTTGCTGTTTGAGTACGTAGCGGTGTTGGGCTCTGTCATTTCAACGCCCAAGTGCGTACTGTTCAGCGCGCCGCCTGCATGCGCGCCCATAAAGCCCCACGGCATGCACTGAACGATTTCGCTTGGGCCCAGAAAAGCGTGGACAGGAAATTTCTTGTCTTCATGATAAGCGTTAAAACCGTTGACAAGCCTTTGCGGATCGGGCTGCGCAATTCCAATGCTGTGCAGCACAAGCCCTTGGGGTTTCCCTTCTTTGAACTGAATTTTCGAATGTGTAGTTGAGCCGACTTTATATGCGCCAATGTTCCGCCTGAACTCTTTGTTTCTGTCCAGCATGTCCTGAATCATTTCAACATCCATGGCTATCGGCCCTCCTGACCCGTCTTCTCCTTGATTTCGCAGATCATTTCCTGCGTTTTGGCGATATCGTCCGCTTTGTTTTCCTGTCGGAACAGCGTTAGGGCAAAATTTGCTTTGTTTAAAGCTTCTTGGTATTCTTCCATCATGTAATACGTTGTAGCCATGTTGAAAAACGACTCTGCCATTTGCGCTTTCATGCCCAGTTTTTCTTCAATCACAAGGCTCTGGGTGAAGCTGTCCAGTGCCTGTCGGTAATTCTTCTGGCGAACCGCCTGCATCGCCAGCTGGTTGAGGTGCTTCAGCGTTTTTGCCGTCATCTCTTTGTCTATTTCATTCATTTGCCGCCACCCTTTCGATCATTTCTATTTCCTTGAGCATTGCATTGCGGTATTTTTCTTCCGAAAAGGGCACGCTTGCGTAGTAATGCTCCAGCGCTTCCGCCAACTCGCCTTTTCTCTCGTGCTCCATTCCCTTTTTCATTGCCGCCTTTGCCAATTTGCCAAGCAGCTCGTTACAGCTCGCAGAGTCTGTCTGAGCCCTTTCGTGCATCTCCCCGCACAGGGCACCATACGTCATAGCCTTGAGCAAATCCCCGCGGAGGGCTTCAAGGTTGGCGAGGTTGAAGAAAACCATGGCCATCCCGTCAGCATAGTCGAATTTCTGCGTGATCTCCAGCGCCCTCTTGCACAGAGCCTCCGCTTTGATCAAATCGCCCTGCTCTATCATTCGAACCGCTTGGTTGTTAAGTCCTTTAATTTCATTGGCGATTTCTCTGAATACCGCCTCGTCCATGGGTTGTCCTCCTTGCTTTCACCCGTATTTATATTCATGTTCATGTTCATGTTCATGTTCATATCCTTACCCGTATCCGTACCCTTGTTCATGTTCATGTTCATCTGAAAGGGTGCGCGGGAAGCTTTTGGGCCAATTTTTGATTTTGGCTTGTCCTCTTTTGATTTTGGCTTGTCCTCTTTTGGTTTTGGCTTGTCCTCTTTTGGCTTTGGCTTCGGCTTGTCTTCTTTCAGTTTAAGCTTGTCCAAATACACATCGTACTCGCGTGGCTTTTTCTTGGGCTTTTCTCTCGGCTTTTCTCTCGGCTCTTTCTCGGGCTTTTCTCTCGGCTTTTCCCTCGGCTCCTTCTCGGGCCGCTGCCTTTCCCTCGGCTCCTTCTCGGGCCGCTGCCTTTCCCTCGATTCCTTCTTGGACCGCGGCTTTTCCCTCGGCTCTTTCTCGAGCCGCTGCTTTTCCCTCGGCTCCTTCTCGGGCCGCTGCTTTTCCTTCGGCTCCTTCTCGGGCCGCTGCTTTTCCCTCGGCTCCTTCTCGGGCCGCTGCTTTTCCCTCGGCTCCTTCTCGGGCCGCTGCTTTTCCCTCGGCTCCTTCTCGGGCCGTTGCTTTTCCCTCGGCTTTTCGCGCTGCTCTTTTGCAGGCTTTTCTCTTGGCCTTTCCCATAGCTCCTTTTTTGGCTGCGGCGTTTCAAACGCCCGCCATGCCGCTGTTTTGTTTTCTTCTTGAGCCGGCATGTCCATTGGCATTGGCATATTCATCTGGAATGGGTCTTCAGCCGCAACGCTTTCGCTGTTGTCCTGGCTGTCTGCCGGGTCTGTTGCCTTTTCGTCATCGTTTTCGTTTTCGTCGTCGTCTGTCAAAAAATCCGGGTCCAGCAAAACCGAATTCCGAAGCAGCTCTTCCATGGCGCTGCCGCTCAGGGGACCGTTTGGTGTTTTGTTCTTGCAATCTGTGCCAATATCCATGTCAACGCCACTCTCAACGCGCTCAAAAATCATGATGCAGCAGCTAAAAAGCAGCCAACTGCATCATGATTTTCAGGTGAATAAATGATCTGCTTGTAAGCTCAAAGCTTCTTACTCTGCTTCAGTTTCTTGCAGCTTTTTTTCTATGGCCGCTTCGATGGCTTTCAGCTGCAGCTCAAAACTGTTTTGCATCGCTTGGGCTTTCATGTCTAAAAGCCTCTGGATTACGGGGTTTGGAGGCAGAGGCACCAGCCTGGTCCTGATGGTGCTTGTCCCTTCCTGGGAAAAATTGTATTTGCTCGAATACGTCGCGTTTACCGGCGTCGACCGGACGGCGATGTACCTTGGGAACCTTGAATATATGTAGCTGGTGTTGTTCCCTTTTTCCGTACGCTCGGTCGAGCTTTCAGTCGTTACGGTTATTGTCATCTGAACCTCGATCATCGTCTCCGCGAACTGGTAGAACGTGGGCTGGAAGCCCGCGCCGATCATGGACGTCACAACATCGTTGTCATTGTCTGTAAGATTGCCGCTGTCGTCGAGCTGAATTGCCGGAAGATACACCGGGCAGTTTGTTTTGTCACCCATAATCTTCATAATGTCTATGCTCGCCATGTCCAGCTTGACCTGGCTCTCGGCTATTGCCGATGCCAGCTTGAAAACCATTTCCGGGAATGGGACATCTAATAATTGTTGACCTACGCTCATTTATTTTTCATCCTTTCTTTTTATAACAATGCACGTTCAGCGATTATTCGTCTCCTTGGGCCTTTGCCTTACTCAGACGCTTCCTCCTCCAGCTCTTTCCTCTTTGCTTCGATTTGCCTTTCTGCCTCCATCAGCAATAACGCCATTTGCTGCTGCTGCATTTCCGCCTTCATGTCCAGTATCCTCATCATGAACGGGTTGGGCGGGAGCGGCGTTATTTTAGTCCGCAGGAGGCTTGATCCCTCTACGCTGTATGAATACTTGGACGAATAGGACGCGGTGACCGAAGCGGAAAAACACCCGAACCCTCCTTTTGCGCTGACTGAACCGGATTTTTCGGTGGACTGGTTCATGGATATAGCCATCTTGACTTCAATAATGGTGTCGGTAAACTGGTAGAACGTGGGCTGGAAACCAGCGCCAATCAACGAAGTAACAATTTCCCTCTTTCCTTCTGGGTCTGTCAGGTCAGGCAAGTAAACCGGCGCCGCTTTTTTGTCGCCCATGAACTTGGCAATCTCGCAGCTTACCTGATCCAGCTTGTATTGCCCTTCGGCAATGGCGGTGGCAAGCTTCAAAACCATTTCTGGAAATGGCACATTCAGTAATTCTTGACCTACGTTTGGCATATGCTTCACCTCTTCCTTTTAAATCTAAATGCTGTCAGTGTCTTTTGGCACTGCGCTAATGGAAAACTTGATAGTGCTCAGGGCTTCGGGGCTGCTGGCAGACAGGCTTGGCGCCGCCATAAGCAGCTTGCTGTCTTCTGTCTTGGCAATGCTTGCTTTCATGTCTACATCCAATTCGTTGATGATGTAGTTTACCGTTGCGTCTTCAGTGTTTACCGAATTGTTGAAATCGTTGATGACAGAAGTCAGGTACTGGGAAATGTCCGACATTTCAAAAGCAGCCTGGGTTTTTTTGTTCAGGGTGTCAAGTTGGCTTTCAAGCTGGTTTTTTTGCTCTTGGGCTGCTAAATACAGTGTCTGGACGTCGTTTAGCGCTGCGTTTGCGCGGTTCAGCTCCCGTTTCGACGCCTCTAGGCTGCTTTCCAGCTCAACAACCTGGTCTGTTTTCAGTTCAGCTTCCTTTCTAACTGCACGGATAACCAGCGCATACTGCTCGTTTGCCTGAAGCAGTGCTTCGTCTGCCCCGGTTTTGTCGTATTTCGCGTTTAATTCATTTTGCAGCTTTGCGATGGTTTCTTCGCTTTCAGTTAATCGTTTTTGCGAAACCGACAGCCTTTCCTCAAAAACCGCTTCCTGCGTCTTTAGGTCGTCCTCAAGCTGCACAATCTTGGCATCTTTGTTTATTATCTCAAGTTCAATCCCAGCGTCAAGTTTTGACAAGCGCACGTCGTCTTTGTCCGGCATGCTCACCCCTCCTTCATATAGGCAATGTTGATTACGTCGTTCACCGCCGCTTCAGTCCCGGGTTCTTTGGACTGGGACACCACCTGCGTCTCTTTTCCGTTCTCCGTCTTTTCGCTTATGGAGATAATGTCGCCGATCAGCAGGCGCGATTCCGATATCAACTGTTTCGCCTCTTCCAAGCTAAGCCCTATGAGGTCAGGTACAAACACCACCTCGGTAAACCTTACCGGCGGGGGGACGGGGACGATCTTGAAACTCAGTTCGCTTTCCATGTTGGCGCTGCGTTTGAAGTAGTTCTGGTATTTTGCGTTGACGGGGGCCACCCGCAAGCGAGCCGGCAGCGTTGCAGTCTCTTTTGTCCCGTCCTCTGTTTCTTCACGGACCACGGAGTAATCAACTTTAATCTGGAACGACGTTTCCGGCATGACGTACCAAGTTGCAGAAAGTCCGTAGTTGCTCAGCGTCTCGTGGGAGTCGATGTATTTTTGTATTTCGATCGAGCTCATGTCCAGTTCGTGCTGCGCCTTGGCTACGCCCCGGCCGATGTCGACCATCATTTCAGAAAGGCTGAAAAAGAACCCGCCTTCCTTGACTTTTGGCTCCTCTATCAAGGAAAACCTGAGCGGCTTATCGGGTCTTACCAATTCGTTTGTCTTTAGTTCTGTTTCTTTTACTGCTTTTGCTGCAACCTCTGCATAATCCAGTTTGATAAATGCCGCTTTTCCATCGGAATTGGTTTTTGTGAAAAGCACCTCCAACGCTTTGTCGTCTGAATCGACCTCAAACAACGGCATTAAAGCGGAAGCCGCTTTTTGCCATGCTTCCAGCTCGTTGGTTGAAATGGCTATGCTGGGCACTTTGTTTGGTGCACCGCTGTCGTTCTTAATGGTCACATCAAGTAGCTGCATCAGCGTCCTTGTATCTGCATCTGCCAAATCTTTCACATTTCGAATTCCGGATTTTACAAGCATCTCTGAATTGATTTCATCAATGCCGTCAACACGCATCAACTCTGCCTGCTTTGCCCAAATGTACAAGGTTTTGATGTCAACATTGATTTTTTTTGCCAGTTCTTCGCGGTCTTTGGGCTTCATGGTATTCTGCTGTAAATCTGAAACAGTAAGAATCCCCTGCTCTGCCAACTGCTTTAGAATAGCCGTATCCATCCCCCGGATAAGGCTCAAGTTTTTATCAATTTTAACCACCTCCAACGTGCTTTCACCAGATAACTAATGCCAATTATTGTACCTTTTTAGATATCCTATCACATATTTTTCACCTCCGCAATACCCAAAGTGTAAATGGGGCGAATAAATGGTGCGGGAACGGCGCGAAGTGAGAAGAAATTTCTATTGGCATTTGCGGATGTTTTGTGTAATATTATATTATAGTGAGGTGATAATCATGTCGGATACACGTTCAAGCGGTATGCACATCAGGGTGAATCCTAAACGCAGACTCCCTTTTGAGTTGTCCTCCATACAGCTAACCGAAAATGGCTATACCCCGGAGTTTGAAGCGGAGCTTCTTGCGGAGGCTGATGAATGTTATGCTGCTGTTGCGAATGGAACTGCAAAGCTATATAAAAATGCAGCTGAACTTCGAGCGGCGTTGGACGCGGAGGACGATGATGAGTGAAGAACCTGTGTATATTGAGGAATTGAATTTCGCTATGGCTGAACGAAGAGCTGGTAATACAGGGCGGAAAGCAGACGATGTGATAGAAGATATGGCGCGAATAATCGCAGTGGCGGAACATGACGAAAGAGAAATATAGCGTTATATACCCTCGGAGACATACAGGAAATGCCTATTTGACAGACGGTATAAAGCACTCTTTCTCATTGAGGGAAATGATGTACATATTGACGCGATTATTGATTGTCGGCAGGAGAACAAGGATATTTTTGAACATTTTGAACTATAACTTTACTGTCACAATATAACAGCTTGAATAACAGCAATAGAGGGCTGTTTACTTTTTCCACATTTTCTGGCGGCTTTGCCGCCCTATTATTATACCAGAGGCATTTGCTTTTTCAAGTCACGGCTCCTCCACTCCACCACTTCAAGTGGTGATTTTATGCCGCCTCCTCCAGGGCATTTTTGCCCTTCCGGTATGCCATAATATAACTCGTTATGTCTCCATGCTTAAATTTATCGAGGCGTGTAGTAATGGTTTTCTGTCAGTCGGCAGTAGTGATCAGTCAGCATGTGGGGTAACAGAATATTACCCCACACTTATTGACAATATAATATTTGTGGGGTAATATTGTTTCGAGGTGAGAATAATGAATGTGATAGAAAGCATGCTCCTTGAAGAAAAAGAAAGAAATTTAGATATGCAAAAGAGTTATATTAATGAAATCAATGATTTGCCTAAAGGTTCCATTTCTGTGAAAAAAATTGGCAACAACGAATATTGTTATTTAAAATTTCGGCAAGGGAAAAAATTTATTTCAAAATATATGGGAAGCGCTTCTGAAAATGCGGAACAATTGTCAATGCAAATAGAAAAAAGACGGCATTTTGAAAAACTACTAAGAGAATTAAAAGTTGAATATGAAATGATTAGTAAAATTGTAAAGGATTGAGTACATTAGAAGGCCACAAAACAAAATAAGCATTATACCGAAACTGACTCAAAACGGATTTGTCTATAAAGAAGACCCTTTGACCGGCGTAGGCAAATTTCATAAAGAAAATGTACTTGAAATAGAGTTTCTGACCCGCTCAATCGGAAAAAGTGCAAATACAACAAAGATACCGAGTATCGGAATTACTGCGGAAAGTTTGCGGGCGGTGAATTTGCTCGCAGATTATCCATTAGAATTAGATTGTCGGGATTATATCGTGACTGTTCCTGATGTTGGCAGGACTTGACAGCAGCCGCTCCAGCGACTATACTAATTGTATAATTAGTAATTGGAGGGTTAGCAATGTTCGTTGGCCGGGTTAAAGAACTGAACAGCTTGAATAACAGCTACAGCAAGGGCTCTTTTCAATTCCCT
The DNA here is from genome assembly GCA_009782285.1 of Clostridiales bacterium. Classification (GTDB taxonomy): domain Bacteria; phylum Bacillota; class Clostridia; order Peptostreptococcales; family Anaerovoracaceae; genus WRJK01. Next base: position 24,924 of record WRJK01000010.1, on the reverse strand, counting down.
GTCATTTACGGCAGGCGGCGAGTCGGGAAAACTGCGCTGATCAACGCTTTTTCCAAGGGCAAAAAAACTGTTTACTTTGTCGCCGTGCAATCCACCCCAAGAGAAAACCTTGAGATTTTGTCAAACCAGATATTGTCCTCGCTTGCCCCCGATGCGCCAAGAAACCCCTTCCCTTCGTTCTCAGCCGCTTTCGAGTACGTCTTTGAGCGTGCAAAATCAGAGCGCATCGTTTTCGCCATCGACGAGTACCCTTACTTGGCAAGCAGCTACAAAGCGGTGTCTTCCATCTTGCAGGCCGCAATCGACAAACACCAGGCGGACAGCCGGTTGTTCCTGATTTTATGCGGTTCAAGCATGAGCTTTATGGAAAAGCAGGTACTGGGGTACGAAAGCCCGCTTTACGGTCGCAGGACAGCGCAGTACAAACTGCTGCCTTTCAATTATTTAGACAGCGCGGAAATGCTCGCTGGTTTCAGCAACGAAGAGAAGATTACCCTTTACAGCGTCACCGGAGGGATTCCCGAGTACCTCTCAAGAGTCGAGAGCCGCCTTTCCGTTCAGGAAAACGTGCAAAACCTTTTCTTTGACCCTTCTGGGCGGCTGTTTGAAGAGCCTGCGAACCTGCTCAAGCAGGAACTGAGGTTTCCCGAAGCGTACAACGCCATCATTGCAGCGATTGCAGGGGGCAGCAGCAGGCTGAACGAAATCGCCACAAAAGCGGACATGGAAACAAGCCAGTGCAGCAAAATGCTCGGCACTCTCATTGAACTTGGGCTCGTCCGCAAGGAATCCCCTGTGACAGAAACAAATAGCAGGAAGTCGCTTTATTCGCTGAACGACTGGATGTTCATATTCTGGTACCGCTTCGTGCAGCCGGAACTCAGCAGGATTACTATGGGGTTTGGGGAAACTGTATGCAGCGGAGTGTTTGCTGAGCAGGCGAACAGCCACGTTGGGTTCGCTTTCGAGGAATGCGCAAAACAGTACATGTGGCATGCGCTGGCAAAGGGCAGGCTGCCCTTCCCCTTCAAAAGAATCGGCAGGTGGTGGGGGAACAACCCAAGAGAACGACGCGAAGAGGAAATCGACATTATCGCTTTTGCCGACGAAAAAGCGATTTTCGCCGAATGCAAATGGCGCAACATGCCGGTTGGCGAAGACGTTTTGGATGAGCTCGCCCGCAAATCTGAGCTGTTCAAAAGCTTCAGTGACGCCCACTATATGCTGTTCTCCAAGCGCGGATTCACAAAAGCGCTGAAAGACAAGGCCTCGGAACAGAGCAAGCTTGTTTTGGTCGATTCCAGCGACATGTTCTCATAGCAATAGAGGGCTGTTTGCTTTTTCTACATTATATTGCGATATTGCGTCATAATATCAGTTTTGACATTGAACCGCATTTGCTTGATGCCACACAGGACACAGGGCTGAAGTGAGCCCTGCCCTTTGGGTTCAGCATGCAGCAGCAAAGAAAGAGGTGCCAGCATGAAATACGTATACCCCGCCATCCTATACCATGACGACGGCAAGGTCGGCGTCACGGTTCCCGACTTGCCTGGCTGCCACACCTACGGCGACGACAGGGCCGATGCCCTGCTCATGGCAAAAGACGCTGTAGAAATGTGGCTCTGGAATGCGGAAAACACTGCTTGCGCGATTCCGGCGGCGTCGGATTCCCTCCCGCTGGAGACTGGCGAAACCCTGACGCTGGTTGCAGCGGACACGGACGAGTATCGGCAGGCGAACGACGCACTGACATCGAACGCCGCGCCGAGGAAGGCCGACGCGCAATAGCTGAGATCAGAGCAAGGAACGCGGCAAATGGGTATTAACGGCTTTCCCGTCTTCTATTTCCTTTGCGGGCGAGGTTATCACCAAGTCACCCTCAGCAAGTCCGCTAACAACCTCAATGTATTTCTCTCCTTCGAGGCCGGTCTGGACCCTCGTGAGCTTGGCTTTTCCGTCTTCAATAGTGAAAACGTATTGCTGCCTGTTTATCTCGAAGACGGCGTTTTCGGGGACGGTCAGGACGTTTTCCCTTTTGTCTGCGACAATTTCAACATTCACGTTGCTTCCGAGCCGCAGGTTTTTTTCAACACTCAAAACAACTTCAACGGGGACCCTTTTCTGGGAAATCCCTAGGTCTGACATCACGTCCTGGGCTTTGACGAATATCTTGCCAACTGTTGCGTTCTCGTCTATGAGTTTTTCGTTTTCGCTGAAAACGCGCACTTGGCAGTCCTGCGCTATTTCGTCAGCGTCTTCGGAAATCAGGTTGACCTTGATGTATGCGTCCTCTGCATCGGTTATTTCTATCATTGCCGTGCCCGGGGCGACTATTTCGCCCTCGTTCACCAAAACCGAAGTGACTGTGCCCGAAATCGGGGCGATCACTCCCTTTGACCCGCCAGCTTCGGAGAGCCCCGCAATAGTATAGTTGATGGCGGCTATCTGTGACTGTATCTGCTTCGCCTCAACCGTCGCTTGGTTGTATTCCTCGAAACTCACGGCGCCCTCGTCGTAAAGCCTCTTGTTTTTGGCAGCCATTTCGTTTGCCTGGTTCAGCTGCACCTGAAGGCCTGATATCTGCGCCCTCATGCTTCCTATGTCTGCAGCCCCGCTGTCTGCCTGGTAGGCTGCAATCCGCTGCCCTTCCGTGACGGCGTCCCCTTCGGCAACGTCCAGCGACGAAAGCTGGCCTTGGATTTTGCTGCTGACGACTACGCTGTTTCTCGCCTCGACGCTGCCTGTTTCGGTTATTAGCTTTTCGATGGTGCCGTATGCAGCCGGAACGGCTGAAACCTCAATGCTGCTTCCCAGGAGAGCGTAATATCCGCCCGCCCCTCCGGCTAGGATTGCTGCAGCAAGGGCGACAACCCATTTGCTTTTCTTTTTCATGGCATTTACCTCGCATAAATTTAATTCATCCTGTTTTTCAGTGCAGCCAGCAGGTCTAGCTTCCTTATTTTCTGGTACGTCGCAAGCTGCGCAAAATAAACGAACACGGCAGTGAACAGAGCCGCGCCTGCAACCGCACCAGGGCTTGCTGCCATGTCGAACCTGTACATGTCCGTGCTGACCGCCGCTGACATCGACGACAGAAGCGACATCCCAACCGGTATGCCCAGGGCAATCCCGGCTGCCATCAGCAAGTTGTTTTCATTCAGTATCATTTTGAAGATTTCGTTTCCGGAAAGCCCCAGCACCCGGAGCGCTGAAAATTCCATCTCCCGTTCTCCGATAATTATCGACGTGGCGTTGTAGACTATGCAAAACCCCAAGATGCCTGAAAACACTATCAGGAACGCTATCGCTGCGTTCATGACCGACATGTATTCCACAAAGGAGTCCCTTGTTTCTTCTATCGACATGACCGACGCCACTTGCGGCACGCCTGACAGCTTTTCGTATATTTTGTCGTCACCGGAGTTGAAATACACCCCGTTGACGGCGTTTTTCTCCATCAGTTTTTCGCCCATGTAGCCTATGTCCATGAAGGCGTTCATTCCTAGGGTTTGTTTGACGATGCCCTTCACTTCGATGTGCGCGCTGTTTTTCCCTGGGATAAACGTGTTTAGCTTAACCGTGTCGCCCACGCCAAGGTTCAAGTTGCCTGCCAAGGTTTCCGGAATGAACATGCCTGTTTTCGACAGGTTTATGATGTCGCCGCTCACGCTTCTGAAGGTGTAGAATTCCGTATTGCCCGGGAGCCCAATAATGCTGACAACCTGCTTTCTGGTCCCGTTTTCAAATTCAAAGGGGTATTCGAGCTTCCCTTCCATGTGCTTGACGTCTATGACGTGCCTTATGTCGCTCACTGCGGACTGGTTCACCGGGGCCCTGAAGCTCACGATATAGTCCATCTTTTGAAATTCCAAGTAGTGCGTGTTCATCATGTCGTCGATGGCGCCGGGCATGCTCGTCGTGAAGAGCATCATCGCATAGGTCAGGGATATCCCCATGAGCACAAAGCCTGCGCGCTTTTTGTTCCTGAATATGTTTTTGACCACAAGCTTCTGCGAAAACGAAAACCTCCGCCATATGACAGGCGCCTTTTCAAGCAAAATGCGTTTCCCTGTTTTCGGCGGTTCGCTTTTCATGCTGTCTGCGGGCGATATCTTGACGACGCCCCTTGATCCGAAGGCCCCTGCGGCAATGCAGAACAGGCACGACCCAGCAACAATCGCAAATACTGCTGAGATGCTGAATTCCGTCCTGAGCATGGGGATGTTGAAGTATTCAAGGAAAACCCTCGTCATGCCGCCTGCGCTGGCTATTCCTACCGCCGCGCCCAAGCACCCTCCTGCGGCTCCAGCCGCCGCTGCGTATTTCGCATAGTGCGAGATTATGTCCCTGTTCCTGTATCCGATGGCTTTTAGTATCCCTATTTTTATCCTGTCGCGCTTGACCATTCGCCCAAGCATCATTATGAGCACAAGCGCAGCGGAGAATATGAACACAAACGGGACGGATGAAGACATCCTGTTGATCTGGTCGACTTCGTCTTGGACCACGGCGCAGCTCATCTGGTCTTCTTTTTTTACAATCTGTTTCAGCCCGTAGCTTTTCAGCTGCTTTTCAAGGGATTTTATAATCGCGTCTTCGTCGGCGGCGTCAGTGTACTTTATCAAAATTTCGTTTGCCCCGTTGATCCCCGACATTTGCCTCCCCAGAGCTTCGGATATGTACAGCACCCCGAACCTTTCAGGGTCTGTCATCAGCGCCTGCTCGCTTTCCATCAGGTACACAAACTCTGGGTTTGCCGTAACGCCAGTTATGTCTATCGAATAGTTGATCCCGCTGGCCTGGACCTTTATCTTGCTGCCGGGGCTTATCCCCCTTGCATCTGCAAACTGCCCCAGCGCCATCGCTTCCTTGCCGCCTTCTTCCAGCCACCTCCCTTCCAGCAAAAAGCATTTATTGATTCGGTCCCTTTCGCTCTTTGAGCTTATCAGCTTGACGTTGACCCGCTCTTTTGGGTTTTCTGTTATGACGGGGGCTTCTAGGACAATCCGCCCCTCTGCAAGCCCTATCCCGCTTATCGCTTCCAGCTCCTTGATCTTTTGCGCCGGGACGTTTTCCGCGATCACGTACAAGTCTGCGAAATTGCAGCTGCTGTAGTAGTCCTTCACCGTATTGTCCATGTTGACTGCAGACATGGACAGGGCAATGAACACGGCAATGCCCGCAGTGATTATCGTCACCACGGCAGCGAACTGCCCTTTTGAATTGCTTATCATGCGGAAGAGCATTTTGTCAGTCTTTTTCATCTCAGCCCGCCTGCCTTACCATTTTATTTCATCGGGCGAAACAGGGTTTTCGTTTGTTTTGTTGTCGATGATCTGCCCGCTTTTCATGCGGATAACGCGGTCGGCCATAAGCGCTATGTCTGCATTGTGCGTGATGACCACCACCGTTTTGCCCATTTCGCGGTTCACTTTCCTTAAAAGCTCCAAGATCGAAATGCCTGTTGAAAAATCCAACGCCCCCGTTGGCTCGTCGCACAAAAGCACCTTGGGGTTTTTGGCAATGGCTCTTGCTATCGAAACCCTCTGCTGCTCCCCTCCCGAAAGCTGCGACGGGAAATGGCCGCGCCTTTCGTATAGCCCCACGGCTTTCAGTATTTCGGCGATTTCCATGGGGTCCTTCGATATTTCCGTGGCGAGCTCCACGTTTTCTTCAGCGGTCAGGTTTGCCATTAGGTTGTAGAACTGGAATACAAACCCCACTTTGCTGCGCCTGTACCCGGTGAGCTTTTTTTCGCTGAACCCAGTGATGTCTTCGCCTTCCGTGATTACCCTGCCGGAAGTTGGGGTGTCCATCCCTCCCATTATGTTCAGCAGCGTGCTCTTGCCGGACCCGCTAGGCCCGAGGATGACGGCGAACTCGCCTTCTTCTATTGAGAAACTCGCGCCCCGCAAGGCGTTTACTTCAACCTCGCCCATTAGGTACGTTTTCGTCAGACCTTCCGCTCTCATGATTTCCATCGCTTACGCCTCCTTGCTGCCCATGCCGTTTTTGAGCAAGTCGATCATGTCCTCGAGGATGGAGCCGAATTTCTCCACCGTTGCCTTGTCGCCAGTCAGGTCAAGGATGGACTCTTCTGCCTCCTTCAGCACATGCTCTTTTATCCTCATGGTCGCTCCGACTAAAAACAGCTTGAGCAGCCCTTCGTCAATGTCGCTTCTGATGCTCCCTTTTGCCCGGCCCGCCCTAATGTGCCCTAAGACGTATTCGTCTGCGACGTGTGTCATTTCGGCCGTCGCAGCTTCTGGCATTGCCCTGAATTTCCCTAAAAAAACGTCTTGGGTGAACAAAGTCAGCTCCCTTTCTTCATGAACGAGCTTTATCCGCATGGCTATGTCCTTTGAAAAGTAATCGAATATGTCAGTATTTTCAAACGCTGCCTGTTGGCCTGCCTTTTCCATGAGAATGCCGGTAGCCCATGCGACGCAATGGACGAATAGCTCAGTTTTGTCTTTAAAGTACTGGTACATGCTGCCTTTCGCCACTTCCGCGTTTTTCGCTATGGCCGCTACGTTCGCTCCGGCAAACCCGTGGGCGTTGAACTCTGCAATGGCGGAGCGCAGTATCCTCTCCTGTTTTTCCTCTTTCAAGTTATAGAACGTCGCCTTTGGCATAACTGGCCCTCCACAGCAAAAATGACCCCTTGGTCATATTATATGACCAACGAGTCATTTTTGTCAATGGTTTGTTTTGGTGTTTTCTAGTATGTTTTGGTGTATTTTTTGTTTTATATAATAGAACCCCTATCATATTTGAGGCGGCTGAACTGCCAGCTGTAAAATTGCGCACCTCCAATGTCATAGTTGCAGAATAGTTTGAACCTTCCATGCTAGCGGCTTGACCGCAGGTCATCCCAAATTGCAAATTCCCCATTATTTTGCAATTGCGTCTGCACCTTTTTCGTCAAGCGACTCTAGGTATATACGTTCAATATAGCCCAAAATCTTGTACTTGTTGCAGAGCGACAGTTTTTTGTACATGCGAAGAAGCTGCTGTTCGTGGTTGCACTCGGAAGGTGCGCTGGTGTTTATCTCGATGTTTTCTTCTACTGCGTCCTCATTGAGCAGCCATTCCATCGGCACCTCGTAGTAGTCGGCCATCTTCTTCAGTATCGACCTCTTCGGCGCTGCCAAATTGTGTTCCCACCTGTATACTGAATTCAATGATACACCGAACGTTTCACTCTGCTCCTTCAATGTCCTTTTTGTCCTCTGGCGCAGTATCCTCAGTTTTTCACCAATGCTCATTATACCTCTCCTCCTTTCCATTCATATGATTGTTTTCTATACTTATACCTTACACGGTCAAGTTGCTTTAATGTCAATAGGGTTTTTAAAAAAAGTTATAAGTTTTCACCATGAATTTGTGATTCCCCTTTTTAGCCTTTTGATTTCAACGGGTTTGCGCTAAAAAAATTTTCAAAACTGCTTTTTTTTCTTTGTTTTTTGTTGTTTTTTATCCCATTATATGGTATTGTTGGCACATATATGCAAGCAAACCCTCGTGTAGCTCGAATCTTTTGTTACAAAAAGCTCAAATGAGTCGAGTTTTCTTCAAAAAATATAACCAAAAAATCGATAAGCTGGAGTGGGCACCGTTCATCACTCCAGCTTTTTTTGAACTCGGATTTGTCAAGCCCCGTTCATATCGCTGTTGTAAATATATCCGCTTTTCGCATCGATTTTTATTTTATACCCTGTTTTCAGTACCGATGTCGCACCCTTGGCACTTGAAACAACTGGGATTTCCAAGGCGCACCCTGCTGCGGCTATCCCTGACTCGCTTTCGCTTTCTTCAGTTATGACGCCGGAGCACTGCCTCATCAGGCGAAGGACTTCATGGGTTGTCCGGGAAACTACGAGTATGTCTCCAGACTTGAAACTGCCCAAGTCTTTGTCTTCTTCCTTGATCACGCAAGCCAGCCCGGTTACGCTCTCTTCCCCGTTTCCGGTCCCTTTTAGCAGAATGTTGCCGACTATGTGCACCTGAAGGGAGTTTGTCGTGCCGGCAAAATACTGCGTGCTTCCCGTCACTAAGACAATATCCCCGTTTTTCACAAAACTGCGCTCTGCCGTTTTCTTCACTACGTCGTTGAAGAGTTCGTGGGTGTTTTCGATATAGGCGTTCATCATTGGGGTAACCCCCCAAGACAGCGAAAGGTGGTAATAGGTTTTTTTGTTGGGGCTGAATGCAATAATGGGTACGTCTGGCCGGAATTTCGAAATCATCCTGGCACTCTGCCCTGAAAGCGTGACTGCTATTATTGCGGACGCACCAAGGGCTTGCGCTGCTTTGCACGTGGCGTCGCTTATGGCGTCTGTTATGCCAATGCTGCTTTTTTCCCTGTCGGTGAACCGTCTCTCGAAAAGCTTGTAGTTTATGCTCGACTCTGTTTTTTCTGCTATCTTGCTCATGGTTTCTAGGCTTTTCAGCGGGTATGCGCCCGACGCTGTTTCCCCGGACAGCATCAGTGCGCTCGTCCTGTCGTAAATGGCGTTTGCGACGTCTGTTATTTCTGCCCTCGTCGGGCGGGGGTGGTGCATCATGGAGTCCAGCATCTGCGTCGCCGTGATGACGGCTTTGCCGGCTGTGTAGCACCTCCTGATGATGTCTTTCTGTATGTGGGGCAGTTCTTCAAATGGAATTTCAACACCCATGTCTCCCCGGGCTACCATTATCCCGTCTGAAACATTGATGATCTCGGCGATGTTTTTAACGCCCTCGGTGTTTTCGATTTTGGAGATCAGCTCTATGCTGTAACAGCTGTTTGCGTGCAAAAGCCTACGGACGTCTTTTACGTCCTGCGGTGTCCTGACGAAGGAGAGCGCGATGAAGTCGACGTCGTTTTCTATCCCGAACAGAATGTCGCTTTCATCTGTTTTGCTGATGAAAGGCATGTCAATCGCTACACCTGGCACATTTAAGCTTTTGCTGTTTTTTAGGGTTTCGCCTGAGACAATGTCGCAAATAATTTCTGTTTCTGTGATGTCTCTTACACATAGCTCAATTAACCCGTCGTCCAGCATCAGTGTGTTCCCTTTTGCCAAGTTTCGCGGGAGGTTTTTGTAAGTGACGGAAACCCTTTTGCCTGTTCCCATTGTTTCTTCAGTCGTCAAAACGAGCTCGCTGCCTGAAACCAGTTCAACCTCGCCGTTTTCCAGTTTTCCTGTCCTGATTTCAGGGCCTTTTGTGTCCAGCAGGATCGCCACCGGCACATCGAGTTCTTCCCTCAGTTTTTTCAGCTTGTCGATTTTAGCTTTGTGGTCTTCGTGAGTGCCGTGCGAAAAGTTCAGCCTCGCTACGTTCATGCCGGCAAGGATCATTTTTCTCAGCATTTCCTCGCTGTCGCACGCTGGGCCTATTGTGCATACAATTTTCGTTTTCCTCAACTTGGACACCTCCATCTGTTTAGTTTGTAGTGGGTAGTTGGTAGTTGGTAGTTGGTAGTTGGTAGTTGGTAGTTTGGGTCGTAGTTTGTAGTTTGTAGTGGGTAGTGGGTAGTGGGTAGTGGGTAGTTGGTAGTTGGTAGTTGGTAGTTGGTAGTTGGTAGTTGGTAGTTGGTAGTTGGTAGTTGGGTCGTAGTTTGTAGTTTGTAGTTGCTAGTTGCTAGGGGCTAGGGGCTAGTTGGGTTGGGTTGTAGTTTGTAGTTTGTAGTTGGTAGTTTGTAGTGGGTAGTTGGTAGTTTGTAGTTGGTAGTTGGTAGTTTGTAGTTTGTAGTGGGTAGTTGGTAGTTTGGGTCGTAGTTTGTAGTTTGTAGTTTGTAGTGGGTAGTTTGTAGTTGGTAGTGGGTGGTTGGTAGTGGGTAGTTGGTAGTTGGTAGTTTGGGTCGTAGTTTTTAGTTTGTAGTTGCTAGTTGCTAGGGGCTAGTTGGGTTGGGTTGTAGTGGTTAGTTGGTGGTTTGTAGTTGGTAGTTGGTAGTTGGTGGTTTGTAGTTTGTAGTTGGTGGTTGGTAGTTTGGGTCGTAGTTTGTAGTTTGTAGTTGGTAGTTGGTGGTTGGTAGTTGGTGGTTTGTAGTTTGTAGTTGGTAGTTGGTGGTTGGTGGTTGGTAGTTGGTAGTGGGTTTGGGTTAGTTGCTAGTTGCTAGTTGCTAGGGGCTAGGGGCTAGGGGCTAGTTAGTGGTTAGTTGGTGGTTTGTAGTGGGTAGTTTGTAGTTGGTAGTGGGTGGTTGGTAGTGGGTGGTTGGTAGTTTGGGTCGTAGTTTTTAGTTTGTAGTTGCTAGTTGCTAGGGGCTAGTTGGGTTGGGTTGTAGTTTGTAGTTTGTAGTTGGTAGTTTGTAGTTTGTAGTTGGTAGTTGGTAGTTGGTGGTTGGTAGTTTGTAGTTGGTAGTGGCTGGTTGCTAGTTGGTGGTTGGTAGTCCAAACAAAGCACCGCATAATACCGTAAAACGGCAGCGGTGCGTTCATTGAATACATGGCGTAGTAAATACTGAGACAGCGGTTTGCTGACAAGGGCGACAAAGGCAAGCGGAAGTGTCGCGTCGGACCAAACGCCATCCCTGTGTGGTAAACGATGAATAGGACAATCAGAAAAACCTTTATGTTGTCCAAATAGTAATGCCGTTGCTTGTTCTCTATACCCAATTGCCCCATGCCTTCCAGTAGTATTTCTTTGAGCAAATCTGAAAGTTTCAAACGCCTTATTGATTCTATCACAATTGAAAGTAAAATGCCACAGAATATTTTACAATTTTTGAAATTCGGTGTGAAGCAAATCAAAACGAAAATGGAACGGTTTTTTTTCTAATCCCAATCTTCGCTGCCGAGCCGCTTCTGCAGTTCTTTGAGCCTAGTTTTTAATTCCCGGTAGTTGGGCAAAGCCTTTTCGACAACTGCCCAAAAACGGCCGGAGTGGTTCATTTCAGTGATGTGCGCCAGCTCATGGACTACCACGTAATCTATCACTTCGTCGTCTGCCATAACGAGCCGCCACGAATAATTTATGCTTTTCCCCGTAGAGCAGCTGCCCCAGCGGGTTTTCGCGCCGGTTATCTTAACTGCAGTCGGCGTGACGCCCATAATGCCTGCAAAATGCGCTGTCCTCTCCGTAAGGTGCCGCTTTGCCAGCAAGCGGTAAACCTGCACTGCGCCATACTTAATGTCGTCTGGCGCGAGGCCTTGCGGCAAGTAGAAAACCTTTCCGTCAAAGCCCACGCGCATTCCAAGCCTTGCGGCAATCGGGTAAGACGCGCCCCGGTATATGACAGCGTCGCCGTAGCTGAGCGCGAACGCTTTGCGGGCCTCCTTGAGCTTGCACGACTCTGCCAGCTTTTCTTTTGCCCATTTTTCTTTTGACGCAACAAAACTGTCGATTTCTGATTTCGTCATTTTCAGCGGGGCACGGACTTCCATGGCCCCGTTTTTAACGTACAGCCCGATGGTTTTGCGGTTTGAGCGGGTCAGAGTGTATTCGGTCATTGTGTTCCCTTCCTGCTGACTTCTGCTGCATATTATTTGCAATTATACCGCAAATGTTTTGGAATTGCAAGATGAAGCCTTTGGAAACGAGCTCGCGTTCAATTTCGCCATAGCACTCGCCGCTGACGAGAAGCTTTTCCTTGACAAAACAGAGCCCGGTGATATATTTTATAGTTAATTGCATGCTGAATTTTTGAAAGGTGAATCGGGAATGAAAAAGAAAGACATCGACACCGGAACCATATTCGACAAAACGGTGACCGCCGCCTTGACTGAGTACCAGCAGCTGCGCGCCGAATCCCGTGACATGGTGCAGCGGCAAAACACAATGCTAATGTTTATCATCACCTCCCTTGGCGTCGTCCTGGGCATCGGGGTGAACATGTACATAGGCATATCGGAATCGAAAGCCGACCAGAAAGCTGTCATGGTCGCTTGCGTGTTCTGCCTGTTGATACCGGGCTTAATGGCGTTTCTTGGCTCGCTTTGGCTTGACAATGTTTATCGCATGGCGAAAATTGCGGCTTATTGCTCTTTGCTGGAGAGGAAAATCAACGGCATGCTTGAAGCCAAAAACGATGCAGCCGGATCCGCGATGTACTGGGAACAATGGAACTACGAGGGGTTTAAGCGCCTACCCTTTCGAGGCAACCATTATCAGTACTTTATTGGTTTAGGGTTATTTATGATCGGCCCGCCCTCTTCGATAGCGATGGGGCTTTTTATTACCGGCCTCGGCATGAATCATGTTATACCGATGCTGGGGGTTTTGTTTATCGCCGCTTTCTGGCTGTTCGCGGCAGCGTACATCGTCAAGAGCCTCAATGTAAACAAAAAAATATCGGAATAGCTACGGATAGCCGCCCGTGTAGCTGTATATATCATCAGATATGGCTGGGATGTCCATGCCCGTGCTGTGGTCGGCTTCCTCGGTTCTTTCACCTTTCAAGCTCTATCTCATCACCGGGCTCGACTATCAATTTGTTTGGCGCACCCCATTTTTCAGCTTTTCGGCGCACCGACTCTCCAGGTTTCAGGTGGATGATGATGTTGTGCTTCGCGCCAACAAGCCTGGCGCACTCGGCGGCTTCCGCTAGGCCCATGTTGAATATGCCGTCGCCCGGGAATAGCGCATAGTCCAGCTCAAGCCCTGCAAAGGTTTCCATCTGTTTTGTCAGGGAAGTGTCGCCGCTGGCGTATATTTTGACGCCGTCAAGGGTAATAATGTACCCGACACAAAGCTTTGGGTCATGATTTTTGTTCTTCGCCTCAACCGCCTGCACCAATATGCCGTCAATGTCGAAGCTGTTGTGCTTGCCCCCTGCGAGGGCTTCCTCGTTTGTAATTATCCGGCAGTCCGGTTTTTTTGCACAGAGGTCGATTCTGTTGTGGTCGCTGTGCTGGTGCGTCACAAGTATCAAGTCAGCCGGCTTGTCGTAGCCCTTTCCTTTGTACGGATCCACGTATGCGACCCTGCCGTCGTCAGCAGTCAGGCGATAACTGCCGTGGCCTTGAAACAATAGTTTTGGCATGGTTCCCCTCCTGTTTGTCTTTTTTGGTATTTTTGAATTAATTAGGTAGTCGTCTTTCCGTACTGCCTCGCGCGGTTTATCGTGAAATAACTGCCGTCGTCAATAAGCCTCATTATTTTTTCCAGCTTTCCGCTTATGTCCACCATATAGTCATTTAACTGGACGCAATGCCCGGCTACGTTGAATCTGCGCATTTTACCTTCCTCATTCATGTCAAGTTTTTGCCTCTGCATGTTTTATATGCAATTATACCGTAAATGCCTTGAAATTGCAATTGGATTTACCAAGTATTCCGTTGCGAAACGGACGCCGCTGTGATATAATTCAGTTTGTCGGATGTTAAGTAGAAACAAGAGGATATTAAAGTTGTGATGCAAATATGTTGACATCGCAATACTTGTTGACATACCGCGAGAAGAAGAACGGTTTTATTTTGATGACGTTGTAGCCATAATGTCTGCGGTTGATAAGAAACATAGGTATTCAATACTGCTTGCACCAATCATAATAAGCTGCAGTTTCTTCGAGGAATGGCAGGAAACCATACCTTTTTATCGGAATGTCAAAAAGGAAGGAGTGAGATTAATTGCCTGACAATCAGAAAAAAGTTGCCCTTGCGCAATATCGGTTGGAAAGGGCAACTGAAACGTGTCAAACAGCATTTGAAAATCTTGCTGCTTCAAGATATATGGATGCGAACAACAGGGCATATTACAGCATTTTTCATTCTATGCGAGCAGAATATATCAACGGTTTCATAAAATAATCTACATTGTCTGAAAAGGGGCTGTCGCAGTGGGAAACTTCAAATGGCTTCAATTCTCTGACCTGCATTTCCGTAGGCGCGATTCTTTTGACATGAGCATGGCAAGGGACGCGTTGCTTTCCTGTTTGTCTGAGGAAAAATTCAAATGCGACTATATTTTCATAACAGGCGACATCGCAAACCAAAACAGCTATGACTCTGCAAGCGAATACATGGAAAAACTGCTCGAAATAACAAACGTCGGCAAGGAGAACGTGTTTTGGGCAGTGGGCAACCATGACATCAAGCGCGGCTCGCGGCTGCGTGAAAGCATAATCGACAGGATACGAAAAGCCAAAAATCCCTCACAAGAGTTTGAAGCCACAATGGCAGATGCGGAAGAGCGCTCTCTGCTCACTTATTCCGGTATGAGCGACTACCTGAAGCAGTATGAGGATTTGTTCGGGCGCAAGCTGACGGCAGACGAAACATCTGACGCGCACGTTTTTTACTCGCTCAAGCATTTGAACCTTTTGGTGCTCAACACCTGCCTCGCGTCCTGCGACAATGAAGACGAGCACAGGCTGATGATTACCGAACACAGATTGCTCCAAGTATTCGACAAGGTTGACGAAAAAAACAAGCCGCTTGTCGTCATCGGACACCATGGGAAGGGGTTTTTTTACAACTCCGAACAAGAAAAGCTTGCTCAACTGTTTGACAATGCAGGGGTGGACATGTACCTCTGCGGCCATTCCCACAGGCTGGGCTACGCCAGGTTTGACGACGCCGGCCGCGACATCCCCCAGATCACCTGCGGCGGCGGCCTAATTGACGGATACTCTGTTGTTTCCTTCATGCTGGGGGAGTACGACGATGCTGCGCGTACCGTGCGCATCACGCCCTACAGCTATTCCGACAGGGGCTCTAGGCAGTTTCAAAAGGACTATAGCCTCCATCGCCGCTTGACAGAGAGCAACAACACATTTGCGTTGGAACGGTTGGGTGCAGCCACGTTCGCAGCTGATGACAAGCGGGTTTCCCTTGCAGACAAAGATCTTTTTGAACGTTCCAAACGGTATTACAACTTCCTTCGAGGCGAAAAAGGGCGGTTCTCTTTTCTTGAATTAAGCGAGGAGCTTTTCCCCGACGCCAAGCCCTTCGACACTTTTTTGCTTGGAGAATGCGAAGATCAGCCGCAAAAATTGATGGAAGTGCTCAAAAATAAGCCCGGCAGCATGATAATCGTCGGCGAGGGCGGCACAGGCAAGACCACTGCGCTGCTGAACGTCTGGCAGGAGCTGCTGGCAGGCGGCACAGAACTTCCCCTGTACGTACCCCTAAACGAATACAAGCCCCAGCCGGAGTTCCTGCGGAATTACATCAAGCTGTATTATGAAAAAATCGACATTACATGCCTAGCCCGCAAATATGTGCTGCTGCTTGACGGTTTGAACGAAATATCCGGCGACGCGCTGCCTCTTGTTCAGGAAATTAAGGCGTTGCTGTTGCAATCTGAACAAATCCGCATCATTGTCACCTCGCGCAGCCGCTTTGAGCCGGAGCATCAACTGGACAAGCCATTTGCCCTCTACAACCTGCAGCCGCTGGACATGGGCACCGTGGAAAGCTTTTTGCAGAGAAACAACCTTTCTTTGGAAAAAGAACTGGGCGAAGTGTTGCAGACTCCGCTTATGTTGACTCTGTATGCCCAGACGTCTTCTGTTCAGAAACGGGTTGCACAGCGCAAATTGTTTGATTTCAAGCCCTACGAGAAGCGGGGGGAGCTGCTTTACAATTATTTGCTCTGCCAGGTAGCAAACTGCGTGATCCACGGCAGGCTTGAGGACATCATCCCCACTTGGTGCGCACTGTTTGCCGTTGCACCCTATATTGCGCACCATATGGAGGCACGCAGCCAATTTCAAATCGGCAAGAACGAGTTTGCTGAGCTTTTGTCGTCGTTCAATCAGATGTGCCCGATTGAGCAGCAACTCTCCGACATGCCCTTGGGGATCAAAGAAATAGTCGAAAAACACAAGCTCCGAGAAAAAGCTGCTGTCCCGGTTGAAAACGTGCTGCTGTACCAGCAGTACATCCTGGTGGAAGAAGGGGACTTTTACATTTTCCGTCACCAGTATTTTAGGGACTTCTTCGCTGCCCTGCGAATTGCCAACGTTATTCGAGAAAGCCTTTGCGTCGAACCCTTCGTTTTGCCCAGTGAAGCTAAAGAAGCCTGGTCGGTATATGTCAAAGACATGCTGGGTGACTATTACAGCGACTACCAAAACAAAGATGCATACAAACACCCCACCCCTCTGCACGAGCTGCTGGGCAAACTGCGCGGCATGCCATGCCTGGAAACCGGATGGGCCATCAACAACATCATAGAAACATGGCGCACAGCAAGGGACGGCAAAATCATCGGCGAGGACCTCAGTCGGCTGGATCTGAGCCGCGTACCGCTGAACGGCGTGTTTTTTTCAAACCAAAAGGCTGCCTCCCGCTTTGACGGGTGCGTGATCTCTGATGCTACGATTTTACCGCAAGGGCATTCCGATGGGGTTATCAGCGCGGCTTACAGCCCTGACGGGTGCCGTGTGATATCCGCGTCTTCTGACCGCACTGTCAAGGAATGGGACAGGGAGTCCGGCCAGTGCCTCCGCACTTTCGAGGGGCATTCCGATGGGGTTTACAGCGCAGCCTACAGCCCTGACGGGCGCCGCGTGCTCTCCGCGTCCTATGATCGCACTGTCAAGGAATGGGACAGGGGGTCAGGCCAGTGCCTCCGCACATTCGAGGGGCATTCCTATTGGGTTTGCAGCGCGGCCTACAGCCCTGACGGGTGCCGCGTGATATCCGCGTCTTTTGACGGCACAGTCAAGGAATGGGACAGGGAGTCCGGCCAGTGCCTGTGGACATCGCCGCCTTATAGCGGCATATATGTCGCTGGCTGTGATTTCATGGGCTGCCGCTTTTCGTCCATGGAGATTGAAAGGCTGGTGTACGTCTATTGCGGCAATGTGCTAAGCCCTACGCTGCATTCCATTCATTCAAAAACTTTGCGGGGCGAGCAAAGGGAGATTGACATTTCTCTTGGCGGCGAACCAGCAAAAAGCCTACTGATTGCAGGGCTCAACGGTAGCGGTAAGAGCAGTTTGCTCGCAGGCATCAATCAGGCTGTTGAGGCTGTCCTTAGAAATGAAGCTACGAAGGAGGTTGCTGTAGCGTTTTCTGACAGGGAGCCTGCCGAAGCAGAGCGCGTACTGCGGCAGGAGCATGAGACGGGCTATTACCTGTTCAAATATTTCCCGGCAAACCACTCTTTCAAGAACGCTGCGGACGAGATGCCTGCTTTTGGCAAAAAGCGCAAGAATTTCTGGGCGTTGCTTGAGGGAATGCATGCTGAAATCAACCAGTTGCGGCTGGACGGCAATAACGAAGGCGCAGATTCTCTCGAAATGTGGCTGGGGAGAATTAGTGAGTCTTTTGAAGGTCTTTTTGCTGGAGAAGTGAAGCTGCGGCAGGAGAAGGACGGCTATCATGTGGATCGTATATTTGAAGACAGGGTGCAAGAGCTGAACCTTGATCATTTGCCCGATGGCTATTCTGCAATCATCGACATATTCAACACGATCATAGTTCATTGGAGAGACGACATCATCCCGTTCAACCGCATTCGCGGGCTGGTTCTAATAGACGAGCTGGAATCGCACCTGCACGTCCGGCTCCAGAAACACGTGTTGCCATTCTTGACGGAGCTGCTGCCCGGCATTCAGTTCATTGTTGCGACCCATTCGCCCTATGTGCTGAATTCTGTTGCGAATGCTGTTGTGTATGATATGAATCGCGACAAAACGCTTGAATCTGTTGACGGGAAACCTTCTGCCCAGCTGCCATGATTGCAATCTGGTAAAGGGCAAGGTGGAGTTCATTGGTAATATTGATGCACAATTGGAGAAACTGAAACGCTTATATGCGCTTAGTAACATGCCCTGCAGACGCAACAAACGAAAGGAGCTGCCGCAATGCAATCAGTCGTTATCATCCCTGCACTGAATCCGGACCAGAAGCTTGTCCGGCTGGCTTCGGAAATTTCAAACCTGTTCTCGCCGCGAATCGTGGTGATAGACGACGGCAGTGCAGGGGGCAGCGCTGATGTCTTTACCTCTTTGAAATCAATGGGCTGCGACATTTTGAAGCACCCTGTCAACCTTGGGAAGGGCGCAGCGCTGAAAACAGGCATGCGACATGTGCTTTCGGCATATCCCGGCGCTGACGGGGTCGTAACTGCCGACGCTGACGGACAGCATTCACCGCAGGACATTTTCCGCCTTGCCCGGCGCATCTCGGAAAACACAAGCGAGATTGTGCTTGGCACCCGCAATTTTAGCGACGGCAAGGTGCCTTTCAGGAGCAAGTGGGGCAACAGGATCACCTCATTTGTCTTTATGCTCAAAACGGGCGTGTGGCTGGACGACACCCAAACAGGGCTGCGAGCGGTTCCGCTAAAGCATTTGCCGATGGTTTTGACGGCAAAGGGCGCACGTTTCGAATATGAAATGAATGTATTGCTGCTCGCCGGAAAGATGAACATCCCATTGGCCATGATGCCGATAGACACGATTTACGAGGACAACAACGCCCATTCACATTTTCGCGGCATACAGGATTCCGCACGGATTTACTTTGACATATTGAAGTTCGGGTTCTCCTCGGTCGTCTGCACTGTTTTGGATTTTGGGCTTTTTCTCCTGCTTGCAGGGCTGGTGTTCGGCAAGGGCGGCGCTGGCATCAGGATGTCCACGGTTATTGCGAGGGTTGCCTCCGGATCCGGGAATTTCCTGATAAACCGGTATTTCGTGTTCAAAGGGAGGCGAAGCAAGGCACCTGTCAGATATTTCATACTGTTCGTTGTCCAGATGTTTTTTTCTGCCCAACTGACAGTGCTGCTGGCGCAAAGCGTTTTTCCTGTGCCCGTCGCCAAGCTCGTCACCGACTTTTTCCTTTTCTCGCTCAGCTTTTTTATCCAGAGAAAATTCATTTTTAACAAAAGGCAATAATTCTCGCAATTGAATCGTTTGCTGTTTTTTTACAAAATCGATTTCTGCTCGCCACTTGACATTGAACGCAATTTGTTATAAAATGCTGAAATACGGTAGTAATCATTATGTTTCAGCATTTTATATTTGGAGGTGCGGTATGGTTGGAAGGAAAGAAGAGCAGCGGCTCCTGCACGAACTCGCTTCAAGCGGAGAACCAGAGTTTGTGGTGATTTACGGGCGCCGTCGTGTTGGAAAGACTTTTCTGGTACGCGAAACATTTGGGGACCGTTTATTTTTCAGCTATACAGGCATTGCAAACAGCAGCGCAGGGCAGCAAAGAAGCGAATTTGCAAAAGCGCTGCGAGAACACGGATGGGCTCCAAGCGGCGGGGGCACTGGCGTACCTGCGAATTGGTTCGACGCCTTTGATGCATTGCGCGCCCTGATTACTGGGGCAGCCACCAATGATCGGCTGCTTGTTTTCATCGACGAGATGCCTTGGATGGACAACAAAAAATCCGATTTCGTTCCGGCTTTTGAGCATTTTTGGAACGGTTGGGCTTCTGGGCAAAAGAATATCATGCTGATCGTGTGCGGGTCGTCAGCCTCATGGATCACAAAGAAAATATTCAGGGACAAGGGCGGGCTCTACAATCGGGTGACGCGGCAGATAGCTCTAAAACCGTTCACGCTGGCTGAGTGCATGGAGTACTACGACAGCAGAGGCATCACTATGAACACCCAAGATGTTATTGAAAGCTACATGATCTTCGGTGGAATTCCATATTACCTGCGGATGATGGAGAAGCGGTTCAGCCTCGCACAAAATGTGGACAAGCTTTGCTTCGGGGAAGCAGCGCCGCTGCGTTATGAATTTGACAGGCTGATGGATACGCTGTTTACGAACCCCGGGAAGCATTTGCTGGTTCTGGAAGCGCTGCATGCAAAGAAGAAAGGTTTGACTCGCGAAGCTATCGCAAATCTCGTAGATTTCGGAAACGGCGGAAACCTGACAAGGATACTGCTCGAACTTTCGGAATGCGGTTTCATCCGCAGATACAAACCGTTTGGCAAGGGAAAAAACGGGGCGCTCTATTATCTTGCCGATCCGTTTACCTCTTTTCACCTCACGTTTATCCGCAAAGCGGGCAGTGAGAGTTTCTGGAGTTCGTATACTGACAATGCTGGCCATCGTGCGTGGAGCGGCTACGCTTTTGAACAGGTTTGCCTAGCCCACATTGGTCAGATAAAAAAAGCCCTTGGAATATCCGGGGTCCTCACCGATGCTTCTTCGTGGGTCAGCCGCAGCAGCGAAGGAGGCGCACAGGTGGATCTTGTCATCGACCGCGCAGACAGAGTAATCAACCTCTGCGAAATAAAATTCGCCAATGGGCCATTTGAAATTGACCGTGCCTATGATCTTGCACTGCGCGGAAAAATCGAAGCCTTCCGGAATGAAACAAAAACGCGCAAAGCTCTCCACCTTACAATGATTACGACATATGGCGTGAAACCGGGCAAATATTCAAGCATTGTCCAATCGGAAGTAATTATGGACGAGCTTGTTTAACCAAATTTGCATAATGCAACAAATGTAAAAACAGGCTTGACAAATACGAACATTTGTTCTATAATTACTTTGTTGTCTGAAACGAAGAAAGGCCATGGGATAAATCCGGCAAAACCCCAGATTTCCTTGACAAAACAGAGCTTGGTGATATATTTTATAATTAAGTGAGCCGTTGCAGGAGGTGAGCAGATGATCCCGCTTAAGCTTGAAACCCTTTTGGAAGGCCGCGTTGTCGAACAGGACCGCGTGGAGTATAAGCGTGGGTGGAACCCATCCGAGGTCGTCACTACTATCTGCGCCTATGCGAACGACTTTTCCAACATTAACGGCGGGTATTTAGTCATCGGAATTGAGGAAAAGTATAGCCAGCCAATGCTGCCGCCTACAGGAATCGACGAAAACTTATTGGACAAAATTCAGCAGGAATTATTTCAATACTGCAATTTTATATCGCCGCGCTACATCCCACAGACGGAAATCGTGCAATATCAAGGCAGGCACGTTATATACATTTGGTGCTCAGCCGGAGATGACGGCCCCTATTCGGTGCCGGAAGATGTTTTGTCAAAAGTCAAATCGGACCAACACAAGGAGTACTGGATCAAACCGTCTTCTGTAAAAACAATCGCCAAAGGCTCGGAGCTTTCCGAACTCTTTAACAAGTTCAACTCTGTTCCTTTTGACGACAGGGTAAACCGTCAAGCCAAAATCGAAGACATCCGGCGTGGTTACGTCGAGGATTTCCTAGTAGAGAGCAACAGTGCCCTTGCGACTGAAATCAACAAAAAAACGATGCAAGACATGTTGATTGCGCTTGAAGTCGCCAACGCAACCGATGTTGGCGTTGATATTCGCAATATTGGGCTGCTTATGTTTGCAGACCGACCTGATAAATTTCTGCCCGGCGCACATATTGAATTAATCCGCTTCCACTCAAAAGATGCCGAGGGCTCAGACGATTTTACGGAGAAAGTCTTCACCGGGCCACTCCAGCGGCAGGTGCGCGAGGCACTTGGCTATATTAACGCTATCACAATTGAAGAAAAAGTGATCAAGTACCCTGACCGCGCTGAAGCCGACCGGTTTTTCAATTATCCGTACAGCGCCCTTGAAGAAGTGCTGGTTAACGCCGTGTTCCATAAATCCTATAGAATTCAGGAGCCTGTCGAAATAAGGGTTTATGTGGACTGCATCAAGGTCATCAATTATCCTGGCCCCGAAAAACTGATTGACATGAAAGAACTCAAAGCCGGCCGCGCTGTCGCCCGGCGCTACCGAAACAGGCGCATCGGGGAATTTTTGAAAGAAATCGATCTATCCGAGAAGAAATCCACTGGCATTACAAAAATTTTGCGAGTGCTCAAAGCCAACGGTTCGCCAATGCCTGAGTTTGAAACTGACGATGAGCGAAATTATCTCATCGTAACGATCAGACCTCATGAGGCGTTTAAGGCATATGAGGAGATAATTGAGAGCATTGAGGGAATAAATGTAGTTGTAAATGAGGGCATTGTGGCCGTTGAGGGGATAAATGAAGTTGTAAATGAGGGCATTGTGGCCGTTGAGGGGATAAATGAAGTTGTAAATGAGGGCATTGCGGTTGACGAGGGGATAAATGAGGTTGTAAATGAGGGCATTGAGGTTGATGAGGGGATAAATGAAGTTGTAAATGAGGGCATTGCGGTTGACGAGGGGATAAATGAGGTTGTAAATGAGGGCATTGAGGTTGATGAGGGAATAAATGAGGTTGTAAATGAGGGCATTGAGGTTGATGAGGGAATAAATGAGGTTGTAAACGAGGGCATTGTGGCCGTTGAGGGGATAAATGAAGTTGTAAATGAGGGCATTGTGGTTGATGAGGGGATAAATGAGGTTGTAAATGAGCCTGCAAGTCGGCAATCCCAAATTATAAATGCTGTGAAAAGAAGCCCTTACATTACTATATCCCAGCTTTCTGAATGGGTAGGCCTTTCTAAAACCTCTGTTGAGCGAGAGATAAAAACCATGAAGGCAACGGGAGTCCTCCAGCGCATCGGCTCTGACAAGTCAGGCTATTGGGAAGCAAATGAGGTTGTAAATGAGGGCATTGAGGGACTAAGTGATGGAATAAATGAGGTTGCAAATGAGCCTGTAAGTCGACAATCCCAAATTATGAATGCTGTGAAAAGAAGCCCGTACATTACTGTATCACAGCTTTCTGAATGGATGGGCCTATCCATAGCCACCCTCGAACGTGAGATTAAAACTATGAAGAAGCTGGGGCTTATTAAGCGTATTGGATCGAACAGGTCCGGCTATTGGGAAGCAAATGACGTTGCAAATGAGGTTGTAAATAAGGGCGATGAGGGAATAAATGAAGTTGTAAATGAGGAGTAGCCATGTCTGAAAACTGCATCAAGCTAAACAACATAAACAAATACTTCGGAAATAAGCAGGTTTTAGACAACGTATGCTTTGAAGTTCCGTTTGCGTCTGTTTATGGGCTTTTGGGGCCGTCGGGCTGCGGAAAGACTACGACTGTCAAGATAATTTCGGGAATCCTTGAAGCGACATCCGGGGAAACCCTTGTGCTGGGCGAAAAAATGCCCAGCCTCCCGCTTATGGCCCGCATTGGCTACATGGCACAGTCGGACGCGCTGTACCCTGACCTCTCCGCAAAGGAAAACATGGAATTTTTCGGTGCGCTGTACGGGCTCGCCGGCAAAGCTTTCGCAAAGCGCTTCGACGACGTAATGGCGCTCGTCAACCTTTCAGACGACAAGGACAAGGTTGTGGGTGCGTATTCTGGAGGCATGAAAAGACGCCTCTCGCTTGCCATGGCCATACTCCACCAGCCAACTGTACTCATACTCGACGAGCCGACCGTCGGGCTCGACCCGAGGCAGATAATCGAGATACGGCACCTCATCAAGGACCTCGGCGCGGAGCACACGGTCGTGCTCTCCAGCCACATCCTGCACGAGGTCGCCGACGTGTGCGAGAGGGTCGTCATTATAAACAACGGCGCGATAGTCGCGCAGGACACGCTCGAGAACCTCACGAAGTCCATTTCGGACTCCTTCCGCGTGAGGCTGAGGGTATTGGGGCCCGAGCGCGAGGCCAAGCGCGTCATACGCGAGGTCGCGGGCGTGGAATCCATAGAGGCGCTCGGCTCGAAGGAGCCGGGATCGGCGGACTTCATGGTTGAGGCGGCGAGGGAGGCGGACATACGCGTCCCGCTCTTCCGGGCGCTCTCGAGGGCGGACCTCCCGATACTCACCATGCGGCCGCTCGACATAGAGCTCGAGGATATTTTCCTCCAGCTGACCGCTGACGCGGGGGAGGGCTACTGATGCTAGCGATATGGAAGCGCGAGGTGCAGAATTACTTCTACACGCCGATCGGATACGCCTTCCTCGGCATATTCCTGCTCGCGGGGGGCATACTCTTCTCGCTGACGAGCGTCCTCTCGAGCATGCCGCAGGCGAACGTCGTCTCCCTGTTCGACAACCTGTCCTTCCTATTCATGATCCTCGTGCCGATGCTGACGATGAGGCTCCTGAGCGAGGAGAGGCGCAATAAGACGGACCAGCTGCTGCTCACCTCACCCCTCACGATACGCTCGATAGTCGTCGGCAAGTTCCTCGCCGCGATAACGATGCTGCTCGCCGCGATGCTCATAGCCACGTTCTACGTCGTCGTGATCGCGCAATACACGGTCACGTCGATATTCTCGCCGCAGGGCGCGACGTACGGCGCGATAATAACCAACTACGTCGGCTTCTTCCTGTTCTGCGCGTGCTACATCGCGATAGGCGTGCTAATCTCGGCGATGACGGAGAACCAGGTCGCGGCGGCGTTCATCACCTCGGGCGCGATACTCGTGCTGCAGCTGCTCGAGCTGGCGCTGCTGCCGAACTTCGCGAACTCGGCGAACCCGTTCCTGTCCTTCCTGTTCGCGATCTTCTCGTGGCTCTCGTTCTACGCGCGCTACTCGACCTTCACCGCGGGGATGCTGAGCCTCGCGGACGTGCTTTACTACATCTCCTTCTGCGGGATAATGCTGTTCCTCGCGATCCGCATCATCGACAGGAGGCGCTGGAGCGGCGGGCGCGACGCCCCCGCCGGCGAGGGGGCCGCGGGCGCCTGGAAGGCCGCCTTCGCGAGCCTGACCGGACGGGGCGGGAAGGGCGGCCGCGCGTGACGGCGCGGGCTATCGATATAGACGGAAGCGGGGGGATAAGCCATGGATAATAAGAGCCCTAAGCGCGGCGCGAACCCTATAGCTGGCTTTTTCAAAAGAAGGAACATGCGCTACGGAGGCACGGCGCTGATTTTAACCGTCGCGGTCGTCGCGGCGGTGATACTGATAAACGTGGCGTTCGGCGCGATCGAGGGCAGCTGGAACCTGCGGATCGACGTGACGAGCATGGGGGTTACGCGCTTCGACGAGCAGACGTACCAGATAGTCGGCGAGCTCGATCAGCCCGTATATATCTACGCCGTACTCCCCGCGGGCAGCACGTCCGCGAGCGTGATACAGGTCGACGAGGTGCTGAAGAAGTACGCCTCCATTAACGGCAACGTGCGCGTCGAGTACCTCGACCCCGTGAAG
>WRJK01000009.1 GCA_009782285.1 Clostridiales bacterium | reverse complement strand
GACGGGAGCCCCTCAAGGTCGCTCATGCCCAGCGCCCCGCCTGTTGATGGCTGGATTATGACATCCGGGCAAACCTTGAGGATGGCCTCGACGCACTCTTGGAAACGATCCTTGCTCTGTGTCGGCGTTCCGTCGTCCTCCCTGACGTGAAGATGGATGATCGCCGCTCCGGCGTCGTATGCCGATTTAGCCTCCCTTACTATTTCCTCTACCGTGTACGGCACTGCTGGATTGTGCTCCTGCGTCACTTCCGCACCGCAAATCGCTGCTGTAATGATCAATTTCTCCATTTTTTCCCTCCTGTTTTTGTTATTCTATTATTGAGCATCATTATATATCCCTATGCTCTGCAATTGTCCTCCTGCCTTGAGCATTGAATATCTCCACGAATTCGTTCGCCATCGCCACTGAGCGGTGCTGCCCTCCTGTGCACCCAAAGGCGATGTTCAAATGGTATTTCCCCTCCCTGATGTAGCATGGGATCATGTCGCTTATCAATTCGCTCGCCTTCCTGACGAAATTGGCGCTTTCCGGTGATTTCATTACGAACCGCCTAACTTTTTTATTGTTCCCGGTCAGTTTTTTCAGTTCTGCTACGTAGTAAGGGTTTGGTATGAATCTCACATCGAACACAATGTCCGCTTCCAGCGGGATGCCGTTCTTGAACCCGAAGGATTTGATGTTCACAGTAAAATCCGAGGCCTCGCCCCCACTGGCAAATATCTGCTTGATCTCCTCCCTGAGCCTCATCGATTTCATGTTCGACGTGTCAACGATATAATTCGCTAGATCCCTGATGCCTTTAAGGGCGTCCCTCTCCTTTTGAATGCCGACAATCGTGGAAAAACTCCCCGACAAAGGGTGCGTTCTTCTTGTCTCGTTGAACCTGCGGATAAGCGCTTCGTCTGAAGCTTCGAGGAAAACCAGCTTGTACGGTATCCCCATGTTCTTCAAGTCGGCCAAGCACAATTCGATGTCTGCAAAAAATTCGCCCCCCCTGACGTCCATAACAAACGCCGCTTTGTCGATCCCGTTCTGTCCCCGTGCTGCAAGCCCCATGAAATTCTTAATCAGCGCCGGAGGCATGTTGTCTATGCAGTAATACCCCATATCCTCAAGGCAAATCGCTGCCTGGGTTTTCCCTGCCCCCGAAAGCCCTGTAACAATTACCGCTTGCAAATTGACTCCTCCTTCAACATTCCACTATGTTCACTATCCTGTTCATGTCGATGTCCGCTTCCAAGGCTCTTTTTATGCTTTGTTCGCACGAGCCAACTTTTTCAGGCGTATGCGCGTCGCTGCTTATGATGAACTGCACGTCCGTCTTTGCCGCCTGCCTTATCGCTTCAGTCGTCATGTACCCGTGCTGGTCGTTTATTTCAAGGTACGTCCCCCGGTCGGCGCAGGCTTTGGCTATCTCGACCATGTCAAAGAGCCCTTTGTCCCCAGGGTGGGCCAATATTTTAACCGGGTTTTCATAAATCGCCTTCACTGCCATGTCTGTGTTCTTTCTCATCAGCTTGCTGCGGCCCGGCAGCTCGAACGGGCTGTAGTAATCGATGAAATTTCTCAAACCGTGCCCCCTTCTGATGCCAAAGTGGTAGCCTGCGATTAAAAAATCGTATTCCTTCAACTCGTTTTCCTCAATGTCCAAGCCGCTGCCGGTGTCTGTAATGTTGGCCTCGACGGAAAGAAATATGTCCATTCTCGCATATATCCTGCGCAGCATTTCAATTTCGTTGCGCATGCTTCGTACTTCCTCCCTGTCAATGCCGTAAAAAATGTGGCCCGGACCATGATCCGCTATCGCAATGCCTGCAAGGCCCTTTTTGTCAGCCGCCCTGACGTTGTCTTCTATTCTGCCTTTGCCATGTGAATAGTACGTATGAGTATGATAGTCGTACTTGATTTTATAGCATTTTTCCATATCACATACCTCCTATAACCCTTACTTCAGGCTCAAGCTTCACCGCAAATTTGTCATAGACTGTGTGCCGCACCAGATTCATCAGGTCGATGATGTCCGTCGCGGTGGCGTTCCCGTTGTTCACGATGAACCCCGCATGAAGTGCAGAAACCGAAGCGCCGCCCACCGACAGCCCCTTTAGCCCGCAATCTTCTATCAGTTTCCCTGCGAAATGCCCGGAAGGCCTCTTGAAAAAACTTCCGGCGCTGGGCATTGAGACAGGCTGTTTTGAATTGCGGAGTTCAGCGAACTCGCGCATTTTTTCTTTGATTTTCCCAGTGTCGCCATATTCCAGCTCAAAGGTGGCGCCGGTTATAACATCTTCTGCGTCCTGTAGTGAACTGTGCCTATAGGAAAAACTCATGTCCTCTGACGAAAGCTTGTATCCCTGTTGCCCGTCCTTTGAAATTATGTCCACGCGGCTGACCACGTCTTTCATTTCGCTTCCGTAAGCCCCGGCGTTCATGAAAACCGCACCGCCAACGCTGCCCGGAATGCCCGAGGCAAACTCAAGGCCGGCAAGCCCCGCTGCCAGAGCCGCCTTGGCGGCTGCAGCCATCGAAGCGCCTGCGCCAACAACAAGCCTGCAGTCTGCCGCCTCTATCCACGAAAACGCCTCCCCTATCTTGACTATCGCCCCCCTGTATCCGTTGTCGCTGACGAGAATGTTTGTGCCGTTCCCGATGACCATGTACCCGATACCTGACTGCGACAACGCAGCAAGCACCTGCCGCAGCTCCCCGATCCCGTTTGGGGCAATCAAAACACTCGCTTTCCCCCCTGCCTTGAAGGAGGTGTACAAGCGCATGTCACAGTCGCAAACCGTGCTCACTGCCGGTATTTTCTCAAGAAGACGCAAAATGGCGCTGTCTGGCATTTTTTCCTCCACTTATAAACAAAACCTAGCAATTATGCAGTCAGTTGAATGAGCAATTCCATCTTGTTCAGAAGGCTTCTCTCCGCTTCCTGGTAGAACGGCTGCGGGTCCTCCTTTTTCAGGTATTCAATTACCGAACGGTTGTACTCCTGCTCGCTCATGCTTATTTCGAACACAGGATACCCCCTTTCCATCAGGAAGTAGAACATTGCCGCCCGCGCAACGGCTTCGGAGTACATGTCGAAAGGGTATGTTTCGATTATCCTGTGATGGAGGCAGACAGCTTTTAATATGGGGTTCGCCTCCATGTCCTCCGAATAAAACCAGTTCATGAGTATGTCCATCTGCTCTTCGATTTCCGACGGGTGCGGCGGGTTGTGATTGATGGACAGCAGGACTGGGTTGCCCTTCCTGTAGTGTGCTCGTTCACCTCCGGCAAGCCTGCTTTGAAAGCTGAACATCATCTCCTTGCTCAAGCAAGACGATATGGCAAGGCTGTCGCCGGCAGATTTGAACAAGCCGCCGTACCTCTCAACGATTACGTGATCGTCCAGACTTGCGTCTGCAACCAGATCCCCCCTGAGAATTGTCTCCACTTCATGCCTGCTCAGAGCGCATCCGTCAAGCCTCAGGGAACTGTGTATCCAGTCGGCCATGTCTATCTCTTGTATGTATTTGTTCGTCTCGCTGCTGTATGGTTTCCTGTTCTCCAGTATTATCAGCTTTTTTTTGATCTCGCGGAACATAGGCGCACCCACAACTTACACTGGGTAAACCG
The DNA here is from genome assembly GCA_009782285.1 of Clostridiales bacterium. Classification (GTDB taxonomy): domain Bacteria; phylum Bacillota; class Clostridia; order Peptostreptococcales; family Anaerovoracaceae; genus WRJK01. The sequence continues at coordinate 44,820 of WRJK01000009.1, read as the reverse complement.
CGTCCTCTTCGTTCAGAAGGTTGAAGTCAATCCCGTACTTCTTCTGTGCCCGTTTTTTGAAGAATTCATCCGCCGGCTGCGGGAACAGTGCTTTCGTCAAAACGTCCTCTGGCTGCTCCATGAACCTTGCGCATTCTTTTTTGATTGATTCAAGCTCCGGTTCGATGAGGTCTGCAGGCCTGCAAGTCACCTGAGCATCGTCCCCGATGATCTTTTTGACGATTTCTTTTTTTATGGGGACGGTAGTCTTGCCGTACATCCCCTTGACCAGCATTTTTACTTCGTTGGGAACCATCTTGTAGCGTTCGCCGGTTACTATGTTCAACACTGCTTGCGTACCCACGATCTGGCTGGTAGGCGTCACCAAAGGCGGGTACCCTAGGTCTTCCCTCACCCTCGGTATTTCCTTCAGCACGTCGTCGTATTTGTCCATGGCGTTTGCCTGTTTCAGCTGGGAGACCAAGTTGGACAGCATCCCTCCCGGCACTTGGTATATTAAAGTGTTGATGTCCACCCCCATAAGTTTGGGGTCCATCAAGCCGCTTGCTATGTACTTTTCCCTAATGGGCCTGAAATATTCCGCCGTTTTGTTGAGCAATTCGACATTTAGCCCGGTATCGTACTTCGTGCCCTTGAACGCTGCAACAATAGGCTCTGTCGGCGGCTGGGATGTGCCCTCTGCGAACGGTGAGATTGCGGTGTCGATGATGTCGACGCCCGCCTCGACCGCCTTCATGTACGTTAGGCTCCCCAGCCCGCTTGTGGCATGGGTATGTATTTCCAGCGGGATTTTTATCACTTTTTTGATTGCCACAACCAAGTCAAAGGTGTTGTACGGGTCAAGCAGCCCGGCCATGTCCTTGATGCAAAGCGAATCCGCCCCCATCGCCTCGATCTCTTTGGCAAGCTTGATGAAAACGTCGTTTGTATGCACCGGGCTTTTTGTGTATGAAATTGTACCCTGCGCGTTCCCTCCGCATTTTTTGGTTGCCCTTACTGCCCTGTCCAAGTTTCTCGTGTCGTTGAGCGCATCGAAAATACGAATTATGTCTATTCCGTTTTCTATGGCTTTGTTGACAAATTCATCTACCACATCATCTGCATAATGCTTGTATCCGAGCAAGTTCTGACCACGCAGCAGCATTTGAAGCTTTGTCTTTTTTATTCTCTTCCTTATTGCCCTAAGCCTTTCCCATGGGTCTTCGTCAAGGAAACGCAGGCATGCGTCATACGTGGCGCCTCCCCACATCTCCAGCGCGTTGTAGCCGACATTGTCCATCGTTTCCAGTATGGGGATCATTTCTTCTGTTGTCATCCTAGTTGCGATTAGTGATTGGTGGGCGTCTCTCAGCGCCGTCTCCGTAATCCTGACTTGAGCCATAACTTCGCCTCCTTCGATTTGCTGTTAATGAAAGTATTCTACTATATTGCCATGCTTAATGCAATATAGTATAGTGTATTTAAGATGTCTGTAACAAGATGCTAAATTCAACACGAAGAGGTATTCAATTGAAACTGTACGTCATCAGCGACACCCACGGTAAAATTCAAAAAGCTTTGAATGTTTACAGCAGGCTTCATTCAATTGACCTGATCCTGCACCTCGGCGACATCCGGGGGGATGCGCAAAAGATTGCCGAATCCACAGGCAAAACTGTAATATGCGTAGCAGGCAACAACGACGAACCGCGTCCAAAGGACGATTTCCATGTGCTTGAAACTGAATACGGCAACATCCTTCTCGTCCACGGGCACAAGCAAAACGTCAAGCACAGCTTCGTGAACTTGCTCTACAGGACCTGCGAGCTGAACTGCAAGGCAGTCCTCTTCGGGCACACGCACATCCCAGTCTTTACGGAATCAAACGGCATTTACCTTCTGAACCCTGGAAGCCTGACCTTCCCGTTCGACGGCACGCTTGGATCCTATGCCATAGTCAACACCGCAAAAGGCGAATTCAGCGCCTCCATTGTCTACTACCAGGATGTTTTTTGACTATTGGATGCATTCGTTCAATGCCTCCTCGAAAATCTCAAGCCCCTTCTCAAGCTGCTCGTCCGTGACGCAGAGCGGGCACAGGAACCTGATCACGTTGCCGTATGTGCCGGCGCTTTCGAGCAACAGGCCTTTTTGCACTGCCGCGTCTACTATGCTGTTTACAATGGCTGGGTTGACCTCTTTTGTCTCTTTGTCTTTAACGAACTCGATGCCGATCATTGCCCCAGTTCCCCTAACGTCTCCGACCACTTCGTATTTTTCTTTCCATTTGTTGAACCTCGCCACGCACTTTTCGCTGATTCTCCTCGCCTTTGCAGGGTAATCCTCCTTCTGCATGACGTCTATAAGCTTTAATGCGGCGGCGCATGAGACAGCGTTGCCGCAGAACGTGCCACCTATAGTTCCGCCTGTCACTCCGTCCATGACTTCGGCTCGCGCCGTCACCGCCGACAGCGGCAGCCCGCCTGCTATTGACTTGGCTGTGGTTATTATGTCGGGTTCGCAGCCTTCTTCCTTGAAGTAGTCGGAAGCGAACATCCTGCCCGACCGGCTCCAGCCTGACTGCACTTCGTCGACGATCATTAAGATTCCATACTTGTCACAAATCGCCCTGACGGCTTTGACCCATTCAATCGGAGCAGGGACAAATCCGCCCTCGCCCTGCACTGGCTCAAAGACGATGGCAGCGATGTATTGTGCCGGAGACGCTTCAACAAACACCTGCTCGATCTTGCTGATGTAGTACTGTATCGCTTCTGCGTCAGTCATGCCCTCCGGTTTCCTGTAAAGATACGGGAATTCGGTCCTGCAGATACCGTCGGGGAAAGGCCCCATTCCCACTGCGTATGCTTTCTTCGCGGTCATCGCCATAGTCATCATCGTCCTGCCGTGGAAAGCCCCTGAAAAAACAAGTATGTTCGGGCGGCCTGTATAATTTTTGGCGATTTTTACTGCGTTTTCATCGGCCTCAGCACCGCTGTTCACAAACATCGTCTTCTTTCTGTCCCCTTTCACGGGGATGATCTCGTTCATTTTTTCTGCCAGTTCGATGTACCTCTCATGGGTAACGATGTTCATCATAGCGTGAAAATACTTTTCTGACTGCTCCCTGACCGCCTCGATCAGCCCGGGGTGGCTGTACCCTATGTTCAGGACGCCTACTCCGCCGACCCAGTCAAGAAACACGTTCCCGTCAACATCCTCGAACATCGCGCCTTCACCGCGCTTGATGACGCAGGGGTAAATGCTCTTGATTGCATTTGGCATGGCTTCTGCCCTTCTTGCTAGGATTCCCTTAGCCTTAGGGCCTGGCAACGGTGTAACTACTCTTGGCAATGCCTCTCTCAACATTATTTTTCCCTCCACATTAATACCAACATGCAAAATACTATTCAGCCGCGCTGCGGTCTTCTTTTGTCAAAGCGGATCCGAGGTTGAGCGAAGTCTTCTCAAGCTCAAGCACTATATTGCTCAACTCTGACAGCCTTCCCCTCGAAGCGTTTGTGTTCATTGCCAAGTGGGCCGCATATAGTATCTTTTCCAAATCGCGGTGCACGTTTGAGATCTTCACCTTGATGTCCTCGAACAATTCGTCGTCCATGGCATCCATGATCGCGTCTTCCCTAGTCAGCACCGTATTCTTTTCTAGCGTATACGAGCTGGTTCCCAAGACAGGCATGCAATCGTAACCGAGCTCATTTTTTACAGTCTCGGCGAAGCCCTTCTTGGAGCCTTCTTCACCATGCACAAGGAAAACGTTTACAGGCTTGGCCTTGAACCCCCTTAGCCAGTTCAGGAGGTCGTCCTTGTCCGCATGCCCCGAAAAACCCTCTAAGTTGTAAATGCTTGCATTCACCTGTATTGTTTCACCAAAAAGAACGACTTCCTTCGCACCTTCGAGAAGGTGCCTGCCAAGGGTGCCCTCTGCTTGGTAGCCGACAAAGACTATGCTCGAGTTCGGGTTCCAGAGGTTGTGCTTGAGGTGGTGCCTGACTCGGCCCGCTTCGCACATCCCGCTTGCTGAAATTATTACCTTTGGGCTGGGATCGAAATTGAGCATCCTAGACTCTTCAGTCGTCCTTGTAAACTGCAAGTTCTTGAAGTCGAGGGGGTTGTCCCCCTTTAGGATGTAGTTCCGTGTTTCCTCGTTGAACACCTGCGCGTTTTTCCTGAAAACTTCAGTGGCTGAGGTGGCCATAGGGCTGTCGACGTAAACCGTGAGCTTGCCGAGTTCGTCTTTGTACTTTGAATTGTCCTCGTAGAACCTGTTGAACTCGTAGATCAGCTCCTGTGTCCTTCCCACGGCAAAGGAAGGTATTACAACTGTCCCCCCCCTTCTTGCGGTTGTCAGCACGATTTGAATCAGCTGCTCGATGCTTGCCGAGTTTTCGGGATGCAGCCGGTTGCCGTACGTGGTTTCCATAATTACGTGGTCCGCTTTTTTTATGATTGTCGGGTTTCGCAGTATCGGGCGGCCCGACATCCCAATGTCGCCTGAAAACACGATCTTTGAAACGTTTTCGTTTTCCTCAACCCAAAGCTCAACGATCGAGGAGCCCAGAATATGCCCTGCGTCGTTGAAGACTATTTCCATTTGGTCGTTTATCTTGACCAGCTGATCATAAAGCACCGGCTTCAGGAACTTAAGAGACGCCACAGCGTCGTTGAAAGTGTAAAGCGGCAGAACTTTGCGGCTGCCCGCCCTCTCGGCTTTCCTGTTCTTCCATTCAACCTCTTTTTCGTGGATGTAGCCGCTGTCCTTGAGCATCACGTCCACAAGGTCAGCCGTCGCGTCAGTGCAGTAAATGTCGCCTCTAAACCCGCGTTTGACCAGCAGCGGAATCCTGCCGCAATGGTCGATGTGCGCATGGCTGAGTATTAGGCAGTCGACTTCAGCAGGATCGAAAGGAAAATCCTCATAGTTTTTTGCTTCCTCCGATTTACTGCCCTGAAATTGCCCACAGTCCAACAGCACTTTGTACTTGTCTGTAGTGATCAAATGGCATGAGCCCGTCACCCCTGACGCCGCTCCGCAAAACTGTATCTTCATCATTGCCTCCACCAACCTTTGCTATGTCTTCTTTCATTATACATCCAAGTGTCAAAAAAACAAAGCCACATATGCGTTAAGCGGTTAACGCGGTGCAGCAGACTTGGTTTTTACTTTTGATTTGGTTTTTATCTCTGAGATGACGAGCCCCGCCAGCGTCAGCGCCGTTCCCGCCGCAGACATCCATGTAATTCTCTCGTTCAGCAAGGTAACAGAGGTCACCACGGCGACAACCGGAATTAAATAGATATAGATGCTTGTCTTCACCGCCCCCAAGAATTTTATCGCTGAATTCCACGTGGCGAAGCACAGGGCTGAGGCCCCCATGCCCAAGAACAGTATGTTCAGCAGGTTGACAGGCTGCGCAAACCGTGCGAGCCCAAATTCAAAACGGAACAAAAACAACGCAGGCACTGTAAAAAGAAGCCCGTAGCAGAATATCCTCCTCGTCGTCTGAACCGTACTGTATCCCAATTGGCTTATCTTCCTCACAAGAATGGAATAAACTGCCCAGACAAAAGCTGCCGCGACCGCAATGAGATCGCCGGCTGGGTTGAGCTTGAGAACAGTGCTCCCGTTGAAGCTGATCAGGAAAATCCCTGTGATGGCGGCGCAAAACCCTATGTAGAAGTTCGCTTTCGGCTTCTCGCCGTCCAGCAGCCAGTTTGCCAGCAGCGCAGTGAAAAAGGGCGCTACTGACACTATAACCCCAACGTTGGAAGCTGCAGTGAAATAAATAGCATTGCTTTCCAAAAGGCAGTAAAGCGTAATCCCGCTGAGGCCTGCTGCCATGAACATCAACTCCTGCTTCTTGTCTGCCACCTTCAGTCTGTGGGGGTAAGCAGCAAATAGCGTCAGCGCACCAATGCTGAAGCGGAAAAAAAGTATCTCAATCGGCTTGAAACACAGAAGCAGAGTCTTTGTCGATATGAACGTGGTCCCCCAAACTAAAACTGTCATTAATGCAAATGCATGCCCTTTTATGCGGTTGTCTTCCTTCACAATGCCCTCCCGTGCCTACTAGTCGTAATTCCTCTTTATTTTTATGCCGGTTTTCTGCCTACCCTCTTTCCACTTGACTTCCCCCGGAGTTATGCACCCTTGCACAGGGCATACGTTGAGGCACAGGTGGCAACCGACGCAGTTGTCGTTGAGCTTTGGTTTCCTCTTTTTTTCGTCCCAGTCGATAGCTTGGTGAGCTCCGTCATAACAAGACACATAGCACCTTCCGCACCCTATGCATTTCTTTACGTTGAAGTCTGGTAGTATTTGGAAATCCCGGTTCAAGCCTTCTGCCGGTATCATGTTCGGGAGGGCAAGGCCGATAAAGTCTTCGAGCTTGCTGTAGCCCCTCTCGTCCATAAAATGCATCATCCCTGACTTCATGTCCTCGACTATCCTGTAGCCATACTGCATAACCGCTGTGGTGACTTGAACGTTCCTGCAGCCGAGAACAAGAAATTCTGCAGCGTCCCGCCACGTCTCGATGCCGCCGATACCAGAAATTTCAACATCTTTGAGTTCTTCGTGCTGGAGCAGCTGTGCGGCGAACCTGAGCGCGATCGGCTTAACTGCCGCTCCTGAATACCCCGAAATCGAGGATTTCCCATCTACAACAGGCATCCCCGCCATGTTTTCAAAATCGATGTTCGTAATTGATTTCACCGTGTTGATCGCAGATACCCCAGCTGCGCCCCCTTTTATCGCCGCAACCGCCGGGATTTCCATATTCGTGATGTTCGGCGTCATTTTGGCAACAAACGGTATCTTGGTGGTTTCAGTAACGGCCCTGCTGTATGCAGTGACTAGCTCTGGGTTGGTTCCCACGTCAGCACCCATGGCGTGGCTGGTCATCTGCGGGCAGGAAAAGTTCCCTTCGATCAGGTCTGCGCCCGCCTGCTCGCACATCTTCGCCAGTGCCCTCCATTCCTCGTCGCTGCTCCCCATAATTGTTGCTGCCATCACCTTGTCAGGGTAGTCCCTTTTCAATTTCATCATGTTTTCAAAGTTCTGTTCAGTAGGCTTGTCTGAAATCTGCTCCATGTTCTTGAACCCGAGCCAAGGCAGCCCTTCTTTGCTGGTCTGGTCGAACCTAGGCGAGCATTCGTCTGCTACGAACACCCCTACCGTCTTGTAGAAAACGCCGCCCCAGCCAGCTTCGTACGCCTTTGCGACCATTTCGTAGTTGCCGCCCACTGGCGAGGAAGAAAGGAAAAACGGGTTTTCACAATCAATCCCCAAATATCTGATTGACAAATCCTTGTTAATTGACATCCTGCTTCACCCCTCTCTTTTCGAGGTACGCAATGATTGACGCTGCCGCGTCCTTGCCCGCTCTGACCGCCTCCACCACAGTGCCGCCGCCGTTAACTGCGTCGCCCCCTGCAAAAACCTTCTCAATGCTCGTCTTGCCTGCGGCATCTGCTTTTATCCAGCCTTTTTCATTTAAAGCCATAGGCATTATTTTCGACAAGTCCTCAGCTTTTTGGCCTGTCGCAAAGACGATGGCGTCCGCAGAAATCTTCATGCCGGACTTCCCGTCCCGCCCATTGAATACGGCGTATTCCAGTTTTGACTCTCCAAGCAGCTCAGCAGGAGCCATATTGGTGGTCGTGCCTATCCCCAAAGACAGCGCGTATTGGAATTCGCTCATGTTCCCGGGAGCCTCTTCCAGCGTCCTCCTGTAGACAATGCGGACATCGTCGGCTCCAAGGAGCTTTGCCGTGACTGCGCAATCCACCGCCACGTCGCCGCCGCCCACTACAACTACTTTATTCCCGAATTTGAAGGCTTCTTTCATCGTCCTTGCGTTTTTCAAAAAGTCCACCGCAGTATAGACGCCGGCAAGACTGTTGCCCGGTATGTCGGGAAGGTTGCCTCCCCAAAGCCCGGCGCCGATGAAGACGGCGTCAAAATCCATCTCTGTAAGGTCGATGTCGTCGCCTACTTTCTTACCGAATTCGAATTTAACCCCAAGGCTTTTCACCTGTGCGGCGTCATGGTCGACGACCGCCTGGGGCAACCTGCCCGGCGCAATGCCGTATGTCAGCATCCCTCCTGCCTTTTTTTCCTTTTCAAAGACTGTCACCCTGTAGCCCGTTTTTGCAAGCTCGGCGGCGCACGCAAGGGACGCAGGGCCTGCGCCGACGCAAGCCACTTTCCCGGCTTTCTTCTTCGCGGGGGCTTTTAAAATCTTCATCTTGAAGGTTTTTTCCTGCTCGACAGCGTACCTTTGAAGTTTCCCGATTTCGATGGGCCTGTCTATGCCGCATCTGCTGCACGCCTCTTCGCACAGGTCGCCTGTTGGGCATACTCTGGCGCACGTGCCTCCTAATATGTTGTTTTCACGGATCGTCTCTGCTGCGCCTTTCGGGTTCCTGAACCGGATGGACCTGATGAACTTGGCTGGGTCCGTCCCCGCAGGGCAGCCCTTGCTGCATGGCGCGTCATAGCAGAGAAGGCACCTCGCCGCCTCTTCCATCGCCGTCCTGTGCATAAATCCGAAAGAAGCTTCTGAAGTGTATTTTGCCTTTGTGACTTTACTCAACTTTGACTCCCTCCTCTGATTGTATTAGCGCAGTTTGTCAGTAAGTTGCTATTGAATAATTTTCGCATATTTTCAGGATAATTTCAAGATATTTTCTTGAAATTGCGATTCGTTTCTGATATGATAGTTACGATGTTGTTTGCGGGTGTAGTTCAATGGCAGAACGTGAGCTTCCCAAGCTTAAGGCGAGGGTTCGATTCCCTTCACCCGCTCCATTAAAAGAACGCTCGCAAAATATTGAAAATTCAACGTTGTGCGAGCGTTTTTCTTTGCGTGAAAAAATAGGTGTCCAAATTGTTTAGCTCTCTTTTCAATAATTGTGACCGTCCTTGTAAGCTGTGTGCGCGCTATGCGGACGAAAGCCACGTTGAAAATTTAACTGCAAGGAGGTTTTTATATGAGCATCAAAGGCGGCCGGCGTCATCAAATACTGTACAAGGCAGATGCAAGATTGATTGACGTTGGGGATAGGGGCATTAAATGGAACCCTCCGTCATTTACATTAAATGGCAAAGAGGTACCGGAAGAAGCCCTGATTGTCACGGAAGGTTATGCAAAAATAGAAGTAAAAAAAGACCAATTATTGAAAATATTTGGCGATTTGAAAAACCTAACCGACCGGGCAATTAAAAATAAAGGCTACCTCCTGCATTGCGGAATTTAGACGGCGACATGTCAACGGTTCAAATGGTCAGGCATGCGTTGGAGCGTCAGTGGCGCGAACAAAATTGGCTTGACAACAACGCTTTCTTTGCTGTAATATTCAGTGTAGAGTAACCGCTCAGCGCGACAGGGGGTATATGTTTTTATGAGAACAAGCAATAGTTATATAAGATGCTGTATTAAGAAGCACGCCGGGATTGCGATATTGATGGTCCTGGTCACCGCGTTCATTTTGGCGGCGTGCGCGGGGGAAAACCTGGATATAAGGTACGACCTTTCAGCCGAGCCCGAGTATCAGCTTTTCCCGCCCGGGGATCAGGCTTTTGGCGAGGATTTTACAGAGGCGCTCGAAGAATTTAAGACAATCGTGAAAAACCGCAACCAGCACGAGCTTGAGCATTTTCTTGACGAAAACGTGAGAACGAGTTTCGACGTTGAGTACCCGACAGGCCCAGACGAGTTCAACGACGCGTGGTTACTCGACACGCAAGACTATAAGATATCGGCGGTGTGGGAGGTACTTGAAAGCGTGCTTTCGCTGGAGGGCGTTTACGATGCCGGGGCGGGGACTTACCACTCGCCGTATACTTATTTCGCCTGCCCGGACAGGTTCAAAGACGACAACATCGATCTATGCTTCGCGGTTACGGCAGAGGGCGTGAACCTGTATGAAAAAAAAGACCTGAAATCAAAAATTATAGCGAGGATAGACTACAATATTGTATACCTCGACGTCGACGAGAGGGATTATAATGAAAAGCCGCCCACCGAACTCGTCAAGATAAACACTGCGGGGGGTGTAATAGGTTACGTCCAGAAGCAGTACCTGCATAGCTTAGTCGATAACCGAATCCTTATGCACAGAACCGAAGACGGCTGGAGGCTGAAGTATTTAGTATCCGGGCGTATGTATGAATGGTATCTGCCGGAAGAATGAATTTAAAATAACCGGCGGAGCATTGCGCCCCGCCGACCAAGTTGGATGATTATTTATACAAGTACTTCTTATTCAACGAAATACAGATCGCGGATCTGAGTGTTGCCCTTGGTGTCTACATAAACTTTGTAAACGTCGCCGCCTTCAACTTTGTATACACCCGCCGCGTTGTTCGGGATCGTGAAGTTCTGTACGACTTCCCTGACCGATTTGTCGGACCACTTCTCAGTAACCGTTATGGTCAATTTATTCGTATTTCCTTGCAGTTTTTCGACCTTTGCTGCTACATCCGTCGCGTACATGAATTTGGGATCAAGATATCTGAAGAAATCAGTCAAGTTCATGGTCTTGCCTGTGATGGGGTCGACATAAGTGCCGTTCAGATACTGATTGTAGATTGTGGTGTTGTAGTCCCTGCTGCTCGCTGAAGTCGCGGCAGGATGTGCGGATGTATTGTGCGGGAAGTTCCAGTAAGTTTCGTAATAGTACGGGTCGAGGTAGTCTTCTGTCACAAGGCCTGTGCCGTAGCCTATGAGCCCTAGGTATACCTGTTCAACGACGGCCATATACCTTCCGGTCAATACTGTTGTGTTGTTGTTATTCTGCGGTTCCTGTTCGAAGAAGGTCGCCGCGTGGCTGTAGTTGAATGGGTTGAGTCCGCAGTAGTCTATGCCGAGCATCATTCCCGAAACTACGCCGCCGAAGATTTCGATGCCGCTGTAAAGGTCGATCGGAGGCCTAGTGTAGCTAGTCCCCGCCAAATTGTTGAAAGCCAGCCTTACGTCGTCCTGTATCATGTCGAAAACGTATTTCTGCATGCCCATGATCTCATTCTTGGTCTTTCCGCCAAGCATATTCGGCAGCGTCGTCCCGTAGACGTACAGCGACGTCCCGAACGACATGCTTCGAGCGCGCGATTCTGTCCCGAATACGGTGTTACACAAGCCGGGTTCCCTGTTGCAGTTAGGCGTTATGCTGCCCGCCCCCTGATGGTGCAGATCCATTGCGAAGTCCGGCTGGATGTCGCACCACAGCCTGTAGAAGTTCCTTGATTCATCTGCTACGAAAGCGTTGCCCTCGCCGAGCAGGTTGACTTTCCAGTCGCGGTTTAAGTCAAGGTTATTGTTCGTTACAATGCCCTGGGCATTCCTGACATTGGTGCCCCTCTGGGCCGAAGAGGCCGAAATATAGGAGCCGTCCGGGTTATACATTGGTATCGCTACAATCTTCAGGTCCGCGAACTGCGCCGCGAATTCCGGATTTGTCGCATATTCCCATATGAACTTCATCAGGCCAATAGTTGTCAGCTTTTCGTTCCCATGTATCTGCGCCTGTATCCAGAACACCTTATCGCCGTCGCCAAGTTCGACTACATACAGTTCCCTGCCGGATTCGGATACAGTCGTGAATTCTTTTTCCACCGGGGTGATCGTCCCGTTGTTCGCCTTCTCGTTATGAATCAGCGTAACCGGATCATACTTTTCGGAGAGCGAATAAACGTTTATGTCGGGATTGTCAAGCGCCTTAAGCGCCTCCATATGTTCAACTAAATCCCACCATGTCATGATGACTTCTCCCTGTTTCATCCCCTTGTCGAAGTAGCCATCCGCAAATGAAACGCACGGAGCCGCAAGTAATGCGATCGCTAAAATGGCACATACTAATTTTCTTACTTTCATTACAATTTCCTCCCAAATTTAATTATTGCCGCTTTTATTTTGAAGTTGCGGTTCTCCGCCCGGCTTTTCCGGTTTTTCAGCCGCGTTTTTAAGGAACGTGGTTAACCTTGCGCACATTTTGAAAAACACCCCCCTTCGAATTCTGCTATGCGTTTTGTTTGTGCATAGCGTCATTTTCGCCGTGCTTAACATGCTATATTAATATTATATTATATATGGATATTATATTATATAAAATATTGACAGCATTCGTCAAATAATATTTTTGTATTTCAGGAAATATTTTTTCAATCTGTGTTTTTTTCCCTGTTTTCGTACAAATTGAACTGCTGCCGTTGAATCTTGGATATTCTTTGTTGATCCCATTCCACACATGCGCCAAGCGCCAGCAAAACCATGAAGCTTGTTATTTCGTGTAGTGGATGAACAGATCCAGCAGGTCGAGCATGTCGATCACACCGTCTGAGTTGACGTCACAAATGCTTGCAGTGACACCTTTGCCCCGAGAATCGTTGACTTTTACCAGAGTTTCCCAATTCGGGCTACCTTTGTCAAATCCACAGTACAGCAACATGATGCCAAGATCCAGTGCGTCCACTATGCCGTCTCTGTTCAGGTCGTACTTCGAGAATGTGCGCTGGTCGATGTTTGTCACCGCCTTGCCCGACAAAATCTTGATGTCAAGGTATTCGGTTACGTCTCCCACAAGGCCGGCGGATTTCACTCCTGCAAGCTCGAAGACAGCGTCGCCAACAGCCCTTGGAGCGAAGACGAATTTGGCGATGTCAACGGGCCAAATGCTTGTAAGGCCTTCGTCGTTCCCTGCGTTGTACGCCAAGGTGACAGTCCCTCGCCACAGGTCGCCCCCCATGCTGCGCCAGGCGATACCGTCAATAACTGAAAAGCCGTTTAGCCCCTCTGCCCCGATGCCGGAAAGCATGCTGCCGTCGATCACGAATTCTGCCTCAAACGTCAGTACGTTCTTAACACCGCGCAGCGCCAGTGTGAAGCATACGTTCTTTGCTATGTCGCTCTCGGCATCCGCATATACGCTCGCAGAAGAGTACAGCTCGAGTACAATGTTCTTCCCGGTGACGTTGGCTGTGTTGCTTGCCGCGATCGTCCACTGATCGATGATGCCCTCATCATAACCTTCTTTCTTCACGCTGATCTTGTAGGTTCCTGCTGTTGCATTGGCAATTGTGTAGTCCCCTGTTGAATTGGTCAGCACCGGGCTGCCGACTGGCTTGTCGTTGTCCGTGGCGTCAAGCAGCTGCACCGTTGCACCAGCTAAGCCGCCCGGCGCGTCAGCTGCCGTGACCTTGCCGCTTATGTTGAATATCCTGTTTAAAACAATGTCCCTAGTTAAATTCTGGTCAGCAATCCTAAATGGCGCCGATTCGTAACGGGCGTAATTGGCCACGTTCGTCACTACGATAGCCAGATCGTGATCAGAAGGCGGTATGCTGTTTGTCACATAGCCCGCATTGGCGCTTGAAGGCCTGAACGCCGCCGCAACGACACTACCGTCCGTTTTGTCGACGACTTGGATAAGTACGCCAGCCGGAGGTCTTTGGGCCGTTGTACCGGAATTGTTGTAATAAATCCGCCCGGTGACGTTGTAAGACCATTGGATGGAAAGATCGCTGAAACCTATGTTCCTCTCAACGTCCGCAGCAGCTACGGCTATGCCCTCCTCAACCTTGGAATCGCCGTTCCAGGCAATCGCTTTTATGTAATACCCGTCTCCAGGCGCTGCAAACACAAACCTGTAGAGCCCGTCTGGACCCGTCATGACAGAAGCACCCACCTGATTGCCGTTTTTGTCAAAGAGCGAAAGCGCCGTGCCGGGGACCGCTACGCTGCCTGCCCCAGTGACTTTTCCGTAAACCTGGAAAGAAGGAACCTTTGATGCTTTCAGGATAATTCCCGTAGTAAAGCTGACTCCCGCTATAGTGGCTATCCCTTCAGAGTTGGCAGCGACCAAACCGCCGCCAAGCCTGCTGCCCGTCACGCAATCGGTAACTTCATATGAAGCGCCCGCGTCAAGCTCCCTGAGCTCAATGTCTCCGTTGAACTTGTTGCTGCTTTCGTATCCGCTACCCCACGGGTCGACGGCGACTGCCGAATTGCTCTTAAAACCTTGCGAACCGTTCGTAACGGCATTCGACGTGGCAAAGAAAGAGTAGTAACGGTCGCCATTGCTTGCGTCATCTCTGTACACATACCCTTCGGGATAGTCAAAAGCGTACTTGTAGGCTTCGCCGATCATCTCTTTGCTTGACAATGACAGGTGGCTGTAGAGGTTGAACCAGTTGAACATCTCGTCCCACTCGTAGCGGTCGTCTGTCAGGTGCCTGTCATGGGAGTTAGCGTCCCATGGGTAGCGCATCTTCATCTCGGGGTACACATCTGGCATAGAACCCTGCAACGGGTTGAACTTGTCAGTAACGTATTTTGTGTCTAAAACCGCGCCTGCCCCGACATGTGAAATGTAATCCACTGGACCTGGCCTCCTGACGCTGTCATTGGTGTTGGTGATTATGCTCAGCATCAAATGGTCGCCGACGACAGGGAAATCAGCGCCGTAAAACCCTTTGAACGACTTCAGCAGGTAGCGCGTCTGTCGGCTGCCCAAATTGTCCCCAGGCACAGGCCTGTTGACACCGCTGTAGTTGAAAAAGTTGTGTGGCGAACCGCAGTTGCAGTTCATGATGACCGCAGTTTTTTCAGGGTTAACTATTGGCCCGCCCAAGGTTGCCGTAGCCCCTCTTATCAGGTTCGCCTTGTCGTATATGGTCTTGTAGAAAGGACCGCTTCCCCTCATGCTGGCTTCGGGGTCACCGTCGTGGCCATGGCCTGTCGCGTAGCACGGCGGCTGGCCCTGAATCGAATCCCCCTTTAGGCCGTCAAAGGAGTATTCATCAAAAATCAGGTTGCAGAAGTAATCTGTAAACTCGTCAATCACTGATGGGTTCCCTAAACACAGGAAACTCGTTGAGCTGCCCCCGTTAACGAGGCCGCCGCTTGCATTCCTCGCATACCAGTCGGGGTGAGCTGCCAGGAGCGGGCTTGCGCCGCCTCTGGCAACCGACGACATCCCCCATGCGACGACTTTTATTCCATGGTCGTGCATGTAGTCGTTGAACGCCCTAATAACCTTTATGCCCTCTGCGTTGTTTGCGGTTGACAGTGTCACGCCGCTGTATTTTGCTTTGAGCGCAGGGTCCTTCCATTCGTACGCGTTGAGCCTGCTTAAAGCCTGCGACCACAAATTCAGGTCTGGCAGGTACATGCCCTCCCCTGACGCGTCGGTCCTCGCGTACCACCTGTCGTCAAGGGTAACAGACTCTATGCCAAGCTGCTGAAATTCCCCAACTTTGTCCATAATGTTGCCCGGATTGAAGCCTGTGCCGTAACCCCACGTTTCCCAAAGAGGGGCCCAAGCCCATGCCGGCATGTCCTTTGATGCCGGGAGTGTGACCAAGTCGCTTACAAACGGGACGCACCATCCAGTGTCAACCTTGCTCATGGCGCTGGCGTACATTTGGTTGGCACTGTAGAAGTCGCCGTCATGCACAGCGACGAAACTCGTGCCTATGTATTCGTCCTTGCCGGGCGCCAGCGTTTTGCCGGGCCAGCCCACCCATGCGTACGCTATGTTGTGGTTGTTCGTTATGCCGCTGCCGCGAGTGGGCAGTTCGAGCCCGTATACATGGTATGGCATAAACGAACCGATTCCTATCCCCACGTTCGTCCCGAAATAATTGTTGTATGGGACGCTGCCTGCGACGGCCCAGTGCCAGTTGTTGCGCGAAGTTGCGTTTGTGCCGGGCAGCCCGCTGAACGTAGCGTTGAAGTTGACGCAGTTGCCGACGCCCATTGTGTCAAACACGGGCATGACATAGTCCCTGCCCCACTCTGTACCGCTGCCTTGGAACGTCCACACACCGGAGTCGATGTTGTTTCCGAATTTCTTTTCCGGCGTTACGTCTTCAATTTTGTAGTTGTTCTCCACGAATTTGGTGACCGCGAGCCCTGCAGTCTCTGAACCCGTGTACTTGTAGTACGTGGACACTGCAACTACGCCGGGGTCTGCAAGGGACGTCTCTACCACAAGCGTCCGCTCAAGGTTGCAGTCGTCGTTTTTCCCGACTACGGTAAGGCGCGCGCCTGTGCCAAAATGAGTTTTTACGTTTGTCTCACTAACTGCGCTTGTCACTGCAAATTCATCGGTCAGCAGCTTTTCGTTCTGGTCGTTGCCATTTGCTGCCCTACTGCCGGCGCCGTCCCATGTAGTCACGTATCCGGATTTGCCCGACAGTATCTTAGCAGCGTTGTTGTGGTGGTTTGCCGTAGCCGTGCCTGTGCCTGTGGACCAAGGCAGGGCGTTTGCCCAAGCGGCGCCGCCTGTCACCGCAGTGCCCCCGGACGCGCCCATCTTTTCAATAGGGCTGGTCATTGGCGTCCATACAGGGTCTGTTGCGCTGCCGTCATTGCGGAACACTGCCATGTTCATCTCTTCGTCCACTGTTACCCTTATGCAGCCGTCGTCAATCGAGGCGGGCTCGTCAATGCCGCCCGCTGCCATAGCCGCCTCGCCAACACCGGGATTGGGCAGGTCAGAAGCTGCACCCGTTTGCATTAGCATCATTGAAGAAGCCAAGACAGGTAAATATGATTTTTACAAGTATTTACGCAAAAAAAATGGAATCAATGCGTTTCCATGATTATTTCGTCTTAACAGAAACGTTTAATCCCAGTGGCTCGAAAGAATTGAAATGTGAAAAATATCCGTAGCGTCAGACAATCAATTGCCGCATCAGCTCCTTGTCAATGTTTCCGCCGGAGACGACAATGGCAACGTTCTTGTTCTCAAACAACTCCGGGTTGTTGACAAGCGCAGCGACCCCAATAGCACCGGAAGGTTCCGCTACAACTTTTTCTTCGGTCAGCAGCCTTGCTGTGGCTTTTCGTATTTCAGCCTCGCTCACGACGAGAATGTCGTCGATGCACTCTTTGGCCATCCTGAATGGTATGTCAAAGACGCCCCCCACCAGTGCCTCGCAAATGCTCTCTTCTGACGGGAAGTACTCATAAAACACGTTGTCTTCCAGAGATTTTACCATTGCAGGGCAGGCTTCAGTCTGCACACCGATGATTTTGACGCTAGGGTTCATGTGCTTCGCCGCAATACTCACGCCCGTGATCAGGCCACCGCCCCCGATAGGCACGAGGATAACGTCCGTATCCGGGTTTTGCTCCATTATTTCAAGCCCGACCGTCCCTTGCCCGGCGATCGCCTGCACCTCCGACCCGGAGTGGATGTACGTCATGTTGAGTTTCTCCATCTGCTCCTCTGCAATGCTGTGGGTTTCGTCGTAATTTCCCCCGACTTGGACTATCTCTGCGCCATAATACTTGATTTTCTCGACTTTTGCCGCTGGGGCTGTTTCTGGGACAAACACTTTGACCGCTTTTATTCCAAGCAAATACCCGGCATAGCTCACCGCAGCGCCATGGTTGCCTGACGAAATGGCGTAAATGCCCGCTTCTTTTTCTTCTTCCGTCAATGCGGTAATTTTGCTCAGCGCACCCCTGACTTTGTATGACTTTTGTTTTTGCTGGGATTCCAGTTTCAGATATACTTTCGTTTTTTCGCTGCTCAAGCTTATGGAGAAATCGAGCGGCGTCAATGAAATGTATTTTTCGATCCTTCGCCTCGCATCTACGACGTCATTGAAATTAACCATGAATTCCTCGTTCCTTTCAATCCGATTGGTACGAAATATTTGCTTGTTTATTCTGTTGTCCAGTCCTCAATTTTCAGCTCTGCGATCCTATTAAAATGTCGTATGTTATTTGTAATAAGCGTGTATTCATGCGCGATGCAGGATGCAGCAATAAGAATATCTGCATCGTCAATTAGTTTTCCGGATTTTTTTAAGGATGCATAAATATCAGCAGCTTTGTCCAGTGATTCCGTATCTAAGGCGTCGACACCCAATTTTTCGCATAGCTCTTCAAATGCAGACAATTTTACTGCTGCGTGGCGCTCGATTAACCACCGCCTAACCTCATAATACGCTATTGGTGGAATAGCAACAATTTTTCCTTCAGCTGTTTCATTATAAACTTTATCCTGCAGCTTTTGATTGCCACGAAGTAGGAATGAAATAATATTTGTATCGACAGCATAACCGTTCATATACTGATCTCCCTTGTGATATTAACTCGCTCAATGGTTTCTGGTAGTTCTTCATCGCATGCATTTATGGTATCAAAAAACTTCTTCCATGTCATTGCGTGTCCGTTATTCGGCCTTATGACATTCCCAATAACAAGCAATGCATCTCTGCAGTCTGGCAATACCACGCCATCATTTGTATAAAAACACCCCGCTTCAATATGACCACTATATGCCTGCACATTCATCATCTCCTCTCAATATGTATCAATTATACCATAGGTTCCAAATATTACAACACTATGGTTTGATCCTACTATCCAACTTTATTTTCAAAGCGGGGCGGACGCCGTTGATGAAGTCGACGAAGTAGCCATCGAAGATCACCGGACCGCCGCCGCTGACGTACGCGGCGTCGCTAAGGTTGCCGCCTGTGCCAGCCCAAGTGCCGACATCTATGTCGGGCAATCCCTTATCAGGCGCAAGCTGGGAGCATGCGGCAAATAGCCCCAGCACTAGGCCAATAGCCAGTATTAAGGCCGGGTCAATGCATCGGGTCAATGCACACCAGCTATCGTTGGTCAAACAAATAGTCGTCCAGTAAAAGCTCGTCTACAACGTTTGTAATGTATTTGATGTTCTCGTTTATATGTTCGCGAACCTCGGCAATGCTCGTGCCGCTAAGGATTTCTTTCGGATTTACTTCAAACAAGCGGCTTGTGTTGTGAAGCGCAATATAAACCGTATCACCCTTGAAAGACATAAATATCCGTGTATTAGCCCGTTCGTTCATTTTGATAATAGTTTCCATGAATTGTGGGGTTAAGATGTGGTTCGCCGTGTTCGGATAAAGGGTCAAAATCTGATACTTTTCGTTGAAAAACGCATTCTCAGTTTCGACGTCGGAACGCATTCTTTTATTGTTTGCGCTACGCTCACGAAGCCGGATTGTCACTGGCAGTTCGATTTTTAACTTGCAAGTCAGCCACTGTCCGTTGAATAATGTCTTCTGGCTCTTATCTACACCAGATCTATAAATACGAAGATTCGAAAACGATAGGTCAACGCCTCGATACGTTCCTTGCACCAGATTGTTCCCACTGCAATTATCCCAATCATCAATCAGTGCTGACGCCCGTATGGCACTACGATCAACTTTACCAAAGGGCTCGTAGCTCTTTACTGTGAAAGTTTCTGATAACATATCTTTCACTATGTTTTGACTGACTAACTGCCTAATATCTTCGTTCACTGACCGCCCCCAAAAGATGAAGAAGGCGGCACAAGCCAATACAGGCAGTCCCACAATAAGGCCGATATCTTTCGGTATCATTTCCAACCTGCCTGCAGAAAGCGCGGCTACACCAACAGTAAAACAGATATATGTGATAGGCCTAACCTTTTTTATTTTTCCCGCAAGAGCGAGAAGCTTTATTGATAGTTCATCATCGCTTAGGGTTTTGCTCTGCGGCATTTTGCTGTGAAAATCCGACGCAGAATATCCAGTTGTTAACGCACCAAAAAAACGCTTGATTTCTTCCATAAACTTATGTAATAATGTATCCATGCTGCCCCTATTTTGTGGATTATTTTTCTCAACATTATCTTTAGTGGCATTGCATTGACTTGAGGTGATACCACGTGGCAAAACAAAACGGGAAAACACGTCGTTTTTCTGGGTTCCTCTCTACCGTTGCCAAACTTTGGAATAATATGGTTGATGTTGAGCTTACGAACAAAGAACGGCAGGTTTTCAATTTGCTCATGGAGGGTAGGAAAACGGAAGAAATCGCAGCGAGCTTGGGGAAAACGAAAAATACGGTAAAGTATTACACAAAACGGATCTATAAAAAGCTCGACGTGAAAAGCAAACCGGAGCTTATCCTTCGGTATCTGAAATAATCGAAGGAGGAATCAAAATGAAAAAACTATTAGCACTTACACTTGTAATGGTACTCGCGTTCTCCCTGCTAACCGCTTGCGGCGGGAATAGCGATAGCAACAATACACCAAGCAGCGGCGGCGACAGCAGCGTCCCGCCCGCTTCGACATCTACCCCGGCGTCTAATAGCGAAAACGCAATGGGCGCAATGACGGTCGTGGACGGTGTTTTCGCATCAGCGAATAAGTTTATAATCGAGATAACCGACTACAGAGTGATACCCGTTGGAAGCCCGGAGCATATGGATGCTTGGACTGGCAAACCTATTCTCGTGATCATGTTTTCATATACGAATACAAGCAATATAGAGAGAGATCCGCTTTTGGTATTTAATGGGAGCCTGCTTTCTTTCAATGACGAGAAAATGGAGAGCAGATGTCCTCTGGCAGGCGTACCCGATGAATTTATGGATGTGATGATGGGTGTAGTCGCGCCAGGAGAGACTATCGAAGGCGCTGTATGCTATGTTCTTGATGAAGATACCGTCACAGTCACTCTGCGCGATCTCATGTCAGAAATAGGTGTAATGACGCTTGACCTTGAGGGGCATTAAAATACTTGAGAGATTTTGGGAGGAATCCAAATGAAAAGCCTTAGAAAACTGACCGTGTTGTTCCTAACAGCGATCATGCTGTTTACCACGGCGTCCCCAGCGATAGCATTAGCCGCAGATAACCTTGCTACATACAACACAGAAAGTCCGGTATTCTACGACTTCGACAAGGCGGCGGTCCAGCCGCTGCCTTTTGAATTCGAGGATGTAATGACGCCCGTGAGCCTCGATTGGCAAAACTTTGTGGCGGGCGAGGCGCCGGCGCAACTCTCGCAGGTTTCATATACGCTTGCGGACGATGTAATAAAAATAAATTCCGCAGAACACGCCGCCGCGCAGAATGCTTTTCAAAGCATCTTTTCCGGATCAATGTTGAATGACGGCGTTACAAACGCGGATATGGGAATATCCCCCAACATGATCATCGCCGAAGGCGCTTACATACCGACTGATATGTTGAGACAAATTATAGGCGGCGAAATAAAAAACGGCTCGGTAGTGGTAGATGAGGCTACCGGTACGGCGTTTAAGATCGCCGGGGAAACCGCGTTTACATCGGGGATGTTTGCCGCCAAGGAAGATCTTTCGGAGATGGCGAGGTCGTTGAGCGATACTTATCGAATAGTACAACCCCAGGTGCATGAGGTGTTAAAGGATTTCAACCTCGGAGGGGCAACCGGCGAAACCGTTGAAATGACCCTCGGCAATATCACCGCCTTTGCCGAAAATGTGGAAGACTGCGCGACGCTCCCGAACAGCCAGAGGGTAAGTAAAATATCGAACACGTCGGCCCCGTCTGTCGTTTCTTTGGCGTCGGCCGTACCTTTGGCAACCGGCGGATTTGACTATATCGACATGTGGATAGGGTTTGAGTTTGACGAAACGCCGCTGGATGGCTATACGGCTGACGGAACAGGCGTTACGTTGAACGTCAATGGCGGTGTGGGTATCGAAAAGCCCGAATTGGTGGCTAGGTACAGCGCTTTTGGCGGCTATGAGTTTTCGCTGACGTTCGCGCAGGAGTGTTATTTGAATATAACGCTGCAAGCTGCCATCAATGAAGAAATCTACATCCCCCTGTTCGGGCTGAATATTCCTTTTGTCATCGGATCTGTCAAGGGCGGTGTTTTTCTCGTTGTCGGCATCAACGGAGATTTCAGGCTGGAAATCATGACGGGCGAATACACCAAAACCAAGATGGGCGCGCGCGGAAGCACATTCTTATGCGTCCCCACCAGTGTGCATCCCATTTTTGACCACACGACAAAAACTAAGGGCGACGTCAACCTGTCCGGCAAACTCAGCGCTCAAGTCAAAATAGGGCCGGAAATGAAAATCAGTATTTTAGGCCTCAACCTGATCGGCGCGGGCGCATTCCTCGGCGCCGGCGTATCGGTGGAGATGCTGGACAACGGGGCAAAATTAGATGTGAGGCTGTATGGGATACTCGAGGTATTCATCACGGTTATCGGAAAAAGGAAAAATCTGATCAGTTTTCATCCCACGATCCTGAGCAAGAAGCAGGAAAATATGGAAGGATATAAGATTGAGATCGACGACTGCTTCATTTCCCCCGGAAGGGTGGGCGGACGTTTTATGAAAGAGACTATCGTAGACGGTAAAATGGGGTACAAACCACCGGATGGAGTGGTAAATTATCGGATATGCATAGAAAAAGGCGGCAACCCTAACAATGTAGAGTATCACCCCAAAAACGGAACCTGGGTGCAAACGCAAGCAAATGTGGGCGAATTTTTTATAGGAGACGGACTCGGCAATAAATGGAATTATAATTACGGCCCCTTTGGGAACAACGCCAACGGCACCAGTAACGGTATAAAAGGATTGAGCGCAAACGACAAGGTTTTTGTGGAGTTCGTACTCCCCGGAAAAACGATAACGAATGCTAATATAAGGAGGTCAGACCTCGTTTCGCCGAGGCTTCCTTTCACAGACGTCACAATCACCGCCGCCGATTCTTTCAACGATTTTGCCGTGGGTGCTGTAAACCAACAGCAGTTAAAGAACTGGCAGACTGACTGGCGGCTCCCAATAGAAGATCGGTGCGAGCTTGTCTATCCGCCGAAGGATACCATCGTCTTTATCACGCCCAAGCTGCATTATGACCATGAGACATATGTCAATGGGACGGTCTCCATAGGAGGCTGTACGGCGTCATACTCCTATACCGCAGGGGCAGCGACGGATGAGTTCGGCCGGTTTGATACCCGCACCCCCTGTTCGTATGCCAGCATCGGACTTACTGGGGGCAATTATTACATTGATGGCAAAGGCAGGGAAATCGTCAACTCCGGCTGGCATATAACGGCGCATACCCCTACCCATATCGACAGCGGGTATACAAGGCCGGACGCTTACATAAGCAGTACGCCGCCGTTTGAAAACTATAACTTCGACGCTTGGTTTGATATAAATATAAGGTACGAGGGTACGAATAGCACCGTCGAATATTACTACTTACCCGAAATGCCGCCTCTGTATTATAACCGCGAAATATATCCGGTGGAAGGGACGTTTACTAAAACCACGGAGGATAATAAAGTCGTCGACCGGATGGATTATGACGAATACATATGGGTGGTCAATCCTGCAGGAACGCGCGTAATCACAAACGAGGAGTTCTTTTATGGCATATCGTCCATTTATTCACGCGTGGATTATAACTATTATGCCGACAGGCAAAACGACGCGAAGTGGAAGGATTTGAGCCGCAACGACTTCAAGCTGGTCAGGACGACCAACTCGGATGGGAGTACGACAACGCTGTTCAGCCAGCGGGTGACGGCGGAGTGGGTTTGGCAGGCGCATCCGAATCCGGTAAAGATCACCCAAATGCCAATGACCGAATATGACCGGACTGTACGCACGACCGGAGGCACCATGCAAATTCAGGCGACAGGGTTGTTCCCCGCCTATTATTTGGAGGGTGCGCCCGAAGGGGTCACCATCAACAAAAATACAGGGCTGATCACCGTCGCGCCGGGTATTGTTCCCGGTAACTATCCGGTCACAGTCGTCGCGGTGCAGGAATACAGGGGAACTATGGTGACGTATACGGAGTACAACCAGTCAGGCGGTCATTTAGAATACACCGTACCGGACTATATATACTACGGGCACGACCCTGTTCCGCCGGATAAGCGGGATTTCACGCTGATGATCAAATCGGTTCCGCCAGAGATTCAGCCAAAGGAGCAGACCAGCCACGGATATAATTTCACAGTGGACAAAGGGGACATACTGGAGATACCGATTTACACCGTTGCAGGTGATTCCCCTATTGAATGGTCGCTGGAGGATCAGGACCGTTTTACTCCATTGCCTGATTTCGCATCCATCGATCCGGCGACCGGCATTCTGCGCATCGCGCCGGACGGCGGCACGTGGGTAGGCAACTATTTATTCCGGATCGTTGCGAGAAACGGAGGGGGGCGCGACATCGCGAATTGCAGCGTCACGGTCACCGACAATAATAATTTACTGCCCGAAAAACCGGGCGTGCCGACAATAAACTTTAGTGACCCCAATTACAGCATTGTACAGGGCATGTCGTTTTCAGCTGATTATTATCTGACAGGCGACGAGCCTATTGACGTAAAGATGTCGGCTCACGCCGCCGACCGTTCCGAAGTCAGCGGTTTTATCCTAAATAAAGAAGCGAAAACTGTTTCCGCTCCGAACAACCTCCCTGTGGGTACATACATCGTATTTGCCACAGCGTCAAACGCCGCAGGGGTATACACCGCGCAGTTTGACCTTGAAGTGACTGCTGCGGCGACCGCTCCTGTGATTTCGTTCAGCAATACGAGATATACCACACAACAAGACACAGCCACGCAGATGCAGTACACCTTGACGGGTACCGAACCGATAACGGTTTCGGTCACGGCGACAAATGAGCGCGGCACTTCCGTTTCCGGTTTCACTGTAAATACATCGGCAAAAACTGTGAACGCGCCGGGCAGCCTTGCCGCCGGAACCTATACTGTGACAGCCACAGCGAAAAACAGCACCGGGGACAGCTCTGCCACCTTCACCCTTGAAGTTACAGCTTCGCGTACCGCACCTGTCATTGCAGAGGCAAGTCACGAATATGTTTTTGAAGTAACCACCGGCGGGCAAGGTTTGAACGTGCCTATATCGGCTACGGGCAGTACCCCCATCACCTGGTCGCTGGAAGCGTCGGACAAAATGCCGTTGCCTATTTTCGTAGAAATCGACGCTAAGACCGGCGCATTGACCACCACCGCACGCATCTTAAGAGGAACGTATTATTTCTTCATTAAGGCAACCAACGACGTCGGCTCCGATACACGGTACTGTGAGCTATACGTAGCCGATCCCCGTGTTGCGCCAAAGATCACAACCACAATGTATACAAACCGAATGACGCAGGGAACCGATTATTCCATGCAGTTTTCCGCGACGGGCAGCGCTCCGCTGACCTGGTCGCTGGAACCCGTATCCTCCCGCCAGCCCGTTCCCGCCGAGGCAAGTATCGACAGTACGGGTAAATT
The DNA here is from genome assembly GCA_009782285.1 of Clostridiales bacterium. GTDB lineage: Bacteria > Bacillota > Clostridia > Peptostreptococcales > Anaerovoracaceae > WRJK01. The sequence continues at coordinate 19,727 of WRJK01000009.1, read as the reverse complement.
GTCTATCAAAGGTTCCATCGCTGCGGGCAATTATAGTTTCATTGTTAAGGTTGCCAATGAAGAAGGTTCCGATTCGTTTGAACTGACAATCACGATGCAGGGCGGTTTCGGCCCGATCATTCCAAAGGGAACTCCCGAGATTACATTGCTGTCAGCAAGTACAGTTCCTTCTATAACGTTTCTATCGTCAGTTTCCGCGCAAACGCAGGCATCGAACAATCTTAGCGGAGGCATCGAAGCGATTGGTGATTCTGATATAGCCGGAAGCTGGCTGCCTACCTCAAACGCGGGGACTGCCCGTGGTTTGTTGGCTCGCACGGAAGACCATGCGGCAGTGATCCAATGGCAGGATTTGTTAATAGACGCCATCATTGACAGCAGCATTATAGACAAGCTTCGCCAAATTAGGCCGATACCCTTAAACAAGACTACGATCCGTTGGAGCGATACAAAAGACGTATATACCCGCGACCGGGATACGGTCAACGGCACCGAATATATTTTCTGGAACTCGGCGGTTAAAATCGACATAACCAAATCTGAATACAAAGAGACTTGTGAGGGTACTGGTTGGGATATGTATTGGTACAACGGGCTTGCAATCATCAATAATTTCCCTGAAGTCAAAACGGGAACGGTTATGAACGATGTCTACTGGTACGGTGATCTCTATCATGCCGTGGGCAGAAACGATGTATTTGGGAAAACGGTCGGTGACACAAGCCCTTCCAATCCTGATATTTATTGGAGTCTGGATATGCTGAACGCGATTAAATACTCAATCATCGGCAACGATTCTTTCAATATATCATCAACAGGCGGCTGGAACGGAATAGGTGTCGGTGATTTTTACAACGCTATGAATGAAGCGGGAGGGAATCCCATACGCGACCCGTGGACAGGCCCCGAAGGCTACCGGATCGGCGTTATTAAGTGGCAATCCCTCGAATTTGGCGGCCATCTTGATGAAATGGCGAGCCTGAAAAGCGGCTCATACAAGGTCGGGCTAGACGATGATACCGGATGCTATGTGCCGTTCGACTATTTTTCCACGCTGGCGGACAACAAGGCTATAGACCTTTCTTTCGAGCAGGAAGGGTTCAACTTGACATTTGCGGGGAAAGACCTAGTTGGGAAAGAGTCTTGGCTGCCGTTATATGATTTCGGATACAGTCCGAGTTCATATTTTGAACAGCAGATGCTCGAAGCCGTTGGAACGCCGGATGGCGAACACTTCGTTTATTCCTTCTCACACCACGGCGATTTACCGGGAACCGCTACATTTGATATTGAGACTGGCATTTCGGAAGGCGCGAAGGTAAACGTGTACCGGTACGACGCCAGCACCGGCGACTTTACTTTGATTGCCAATAATCTTACAGTGGGGGCGAATGGCATTGTGAGTTACCGCAACAATACCATGTCGCATTATTTGATCACAACCGATACCATCGAAGGGGCCTTGTATCTGACGGCAGACGGGACGGTAAGTTGGTGGCCCTATATCATCATAGTGGCAGCGGTTGTGTTCATAGCGGCGGGAGTGTTTGTGTTCATCGTCCTGCGAAAGAAAAAACGCAAGGGCGCTCCGCAGTCGGTCTGATAAAATAAACGGAGGAGGATGCAACTATGAAAACTCGTAACTTTTTGGCGCTGCTGCTGGTCATCGGATTATTTTGCGCACTTGCCGCGTGCGGCGGAGACAAAGATGCGCCGCTGACGGGAAGGTACGTTGTCATTGATATAACGGACGACCCTGACGGCGTGGCTTTCACCGATTTGGACGCCATATACAAGGGGCTTGGCAAAAATATTGAAGAATATACATATATGGAGTTTTGGGGGGACGGCAAATTCACTTTGGTCATGTTCGGCGAGGAAGAGGCGTCCGGCACATACTTGCTCAAGGGCAAAACCTTGACGCTGTCCGCAGGGAAAGAAATGCTGTCCGCAGATATATTAGGCAAAAAAATCACCTGGACATACGAAAACGGCGCGAGGCTGATTTTTGAAAAAAAGCAAAGGCAATAACGTACAGAGGCGGCCCTCAAACTCCTTGACAATATTCTATCCGTTATATATAATACCAGTATAATATATAACGAGGTGATAATCATGTCATTGCCATATGGGTTATTGGGGCTTTTGAACTATCAAGACAGCACCGGCTACGACCTTGCCAAGATATTTGAGGATTCGCTCAACAACTTCTGGCATGCGCAGTCGGCCCAAATCTACCGCGAGCTTGACCGCATGGAGCAAAAAGGCTGGGTGGTTTCGCGAAACATCGTTCAAAGCAAGCGCCCCAACAAGCGGCTGTACTCAATTACAGATAAAGGGCGAGGTGCGCTGCACCAATGGCTGTGCGAAGGCGCACTGGAGTTTGAACGCCCCCACGAGGCGTTTTTGATGAAGGTGTTTTTCGGCGCAAACGCTCCAGAGGCTACACTCAAGCTCCTCAGATCCTGCTGTGACATGTGCCTTGATGCTGCGGCAGAATACCCAAAGCGCATACAGGCAAACATCGACCACTATGCTGCTGTCATCCCGGGCGGCGAAAAAAACAGCTTGTACTGGCAGATGACGCTTGACTTTGGCACAATACACACTCAGGCAACCGCCAAATGGGCTCAGGCGTGCATTGAAAAACTGGAAAAGGAGCTTAAGCCATGAAGATATTGATGTTGTGCGACAGGGAAAGCGCTCTTACAGGCAACCTGCAGGACGGATTTCAAAACCTGTTGGCAGATGCAGGGCACGATGTGACATCCGTGACGCTCAGCCGTGAAGAATTGAAGCCCTGCCTTGGGTGCTTCGGTTGCTGGGTCAAGACGCCCGGCCGGTGCGTTGCCCAAAACGACGGCGCAAACTGCATCGCCGAAAAGCAGATGAACTCGGATGCCGTCTTGCTGCTGACCAAGATCACTTACGGCGGCTTTTCTGCGGACATCAAGTCGTACCTCGATCGGTCCATCCAAAACATAGCGTCAGACTTTGAAGTCTATAAAGGCGAAATGCGCCACAAAATGCGCTATAAACGCTTTCCCGCTTGGGTAGCGGTAGGCTACGGAGACGCAAGCGAAGCAGAGCGGCAGACCTTTGCACATCTGACGCAGCGCAATGCATTGAACATGCGGCCCGACAAGTTTTTATCGCTGACAATAAAAAGCGATGGTACACATGAGGAAGCTGGCCGTTCAATATTGGAATTTCTGGAGGAAGGCATATGAAAATAGCAGCAATCAACGGCAGCCCGAAAGCAAACGGCTCCATGTCCGAAGTGATCATCAAGCAGACAGAACAGATTCTTGGCGAAAAAATCCAAGTGCATCAGGCTGTACGGCTCGTGCAGGGAGGTACACCGCCCGAAACCACAGCAGAGGTGCTCGATACGGACGTTTTGCTGGTCGTTTTCCCGCTGTACGTGGATTCCCTGCCAGCACCCCTTATTGAGCTGCTGACAAGGCTCGAAGAAGCCGCGCACGGCAACTTGGCAAAGCCCCATGTCTATGCCATCGTAAACTGCGGCCTTCACGAGCCAGAGCATACTGCACTGGCGCTGGACATGGTCAGATATTTTGCTGAGCGTGCCGGCCTTACGTGGGGATGCGGCCTAGGCATCGGGTGCGGAGGCATGATTGCCTCCATGGGTAGCAACTGGAGCAAAGGGCCGGCAAGCAGCGTACATGCGGCGCTTGTCGGCATAGCAAGTGCCATATGCGAGAAGAGAAGCCGGCAAGACGTATTTGCAGCGCCTAAATTCCCACGGTTCCTCTACATCGCTGCTGCAAACATGGGCTGGCACATGCAGGCTAGGCAAAACGGCGTCCTGAGAAAACTGAAGGATCGCCCCTATGCGGAAGTAAGCGAGGCAGCAGAATGAAAAAGCTGATTCTTCCCCTCGGCACTTGGCTGCTGTTTGCTGCTATTGCGGTGGCTCTTTTCTTGTCAAGCGGCCAACCCTTTTTTCTGTTCAATTTTCTTTACATCGGTACAATGCTTTCCCTAGGGCTCTACCTGTTTTCCCGTGGCTACAGGCATGCCAGGCGAGTAGCGCAGTTTGGCGTTGGGCTGTATATGCTCGTATTGCTGGGGTTTGTAGCTGGGGAGAATATGCAGCTTTCGGGATTCTTCTACTATTTGTTCCTTGGGGTGTTCCAAGCGGCAGTCATCCACTATGCAATAGCCAAGATCATAGGGCCGCTCATCTTTGGACGCGGCTGGTGCGGTTATGCCTGCTGGACTGCGATGGTGCTTGACCTTTTCCCATTCAAGGTTCCGGCAAGCCATGCGCGCAAACCAAAACTGGGGCTCCTGCGTTATGCTGTTTTCGTGGCGACTCTCCTGTTTGTGGTCGTGGTGTTCGTCTTTGCAGCTGCCGATTTAGAGCGCGTGATGTATATAACTTTTATGGCAGGCAACATTGCCTACTTTGCAGCCGGCATTTTCCTCGCCTACCGGTTCAGGGACAACCGGGCATTCTGTAAATACGTCTGCCCTATTACAGTGTTTTTGAAACCGATGAGCTATTTTGCGCTTGTGCGCATTAAGAGGTCAGCAGACAAATGCATAAACTGCAATAAATGCGTTGACGCCTGTCCAATGGATGTCGATATGCTAAGCAACAACCGCAATCGCAAAAATGCAACTGAGTGCATACTCTGCGGCGAATGCATTCGCAATTGCCCGAAAAACGCACTGAAGATGTAGTATCAAGCTTTTCTGATATACCGGTAATTGACATGATCGTCTATAACACAGCCAACCGCCGCCGTTAAAGGATGCCCTCTCCAGAGTCAGTTATGCTATAAATTATTTATATTGACATTTTATTCCATTTCGGGTATAATATACTCATACACCGTATTTGTGTATTGCAAAAGGCCAGAAACAAATGTAAAATGAAGGAGGCAGCGAACTTGAACAAAATGGCGGAGGACGGCTATCCGAGAATACTGCCGGCATACGAAAATGGAATTTTCCAATCAATTTTTTTGCACCCCGAAAGCAGGGTGCCCCTTGCCGACATAATATCAAGCTTTACTGGAATACCAGTAATTGACGTGATCGTCCATAACAGCGAAGTACCTAAGAACGACATCGGTACCAAGCATGAAATATTTGACATCAGCTGCAGTGCTACCGACGGTAAGACGCAATTCGAGATTGAGATGCAAGCCAGCCACATGGAAGGCGACAATTCGGAAAACGAGCATGCAAACATTAGGTGCAGGAGTGTCTACAACCTTTCAGACCTGCATGCGAACCAAAATGGGCGTGGGATCAACTATAGCGATTTGTCGAGAAGTTATCAGATAACCGTGTGTAAATACCGGCCTTTCCGAGAAAAGCACCGCCTTATCGAAGAATTCCTACTGCGAAATGAGTACGGCCTTGTACTTGCCGATGCAGTACGGTCGATCTTCGTTGACTTGACATTGACAAGGGGAATACTTAGGAAACCAGTCGGCGACATGACGGCTGCAGAAATGTGGTCGGTCTTCATCGCAAAATCAGGCGAACCGAAGTATAAAGGATTATTAAGCGAAATAACAAAAAAACGGGAGGCGATCTCTATGGCACAGGAAGCATTGAGCTCAATAAGCACTAACCCTGACGAGCGGGCGAGATACCATTCACGCAAAATGTGGGAAATGGACAGGGCGCATGAAAAGGCTGTATGGGCAAATATGGCAAAAGAAAACCTTGATAAGGGTCTCTTGGAAAAAACAATTGAAATAGCCCAGAACGCACTGAAAGAGGGGGCCTCGCTTGATTTTGTTAAGAAAATCACTAGTTTGGATGAACCCACCGTGAAACAGCTGAAAATGGAATTGGACAATGCAGGGCAGTGACTTAGGGTCGATGTCAAGCTTTGTTTATTTGTATATCCTCCTGAACCCGACCCCCTCATAGGTCCTGACTGGGTTGCCCCTCTCCAGCAAATTGTGCTGCACCCACATGGTTTGTTTCATAAGGGCCTTTGCGTCGAGGTTTTGCTGCGCTATTATGTCGCCCAGCCGGCTAAGGGCGATTTTCTTGTTGAGGTGTTGAGTCCTCGCTTCGGTTGAAGTGACGCTAACCCCGGTGGGGACGTGGACCGCCCTGACTCCTGTTTCGACTTTGTTCACGTTTTGCCCCCCTGGCCCTCCTGACCGAAAAGTCTGAAAACGCACCAAGTCGCCGTCAAAGCTTGTTTCGTCAGCCGCCTCGTCAAACAAACTAATGTCAATGAACCAGTTTTTCCTCTTGTGCCTTGGCCTGTACGGGCTCTGGGCAATCCATTTTACCGTCCCCTGCAGGTGCGATACATCCATGCTTGTTGAAACTACAGCAGATTTGAAGCAGCCTGCATTCTTTGACCTTGCTTCGCTAACTATCACCATGTCTGGAATTTCATCCTTCAGCGCTTCCAGGAACTTACCCACGGCAAGTTCGCATTCCACAGGCCCGTTGCCTAACGATATTTGTATTCTCATCTTTTCACCCCTTGTACGTCAGCATCGGCTTCAGCGTCGCTATCACTTTGATCAGCTCGTAATCCAGCAGGCTTTGTATTACAACGTCAATGTTTTTATAAGCTTCGGGCGCCTCCTCAAACAGCAAGTCAGTGTCATGGCACACGACCCTCCCCTTGTATTTGTTGCAGCGGATAGTGTCCCTGTCGTATTTGTCCCTGATGCGCGGCCTGCTGAGGCTGCGCGCCCATTTCCGCCCGGCGCCGTGGGAAATTGAATAGGCAGTTTGCCAAAGGTTTTCCGCTGGCTTGACAACATACGTGAGCGACCCACGCGAGCCTGGGATCACAACCGGCCCTATTTCAGTCGACACCGCGCCTTTGCGGTGGATAAACACCCCTTCGCGCTTTTCTAGGTAATTGTGGCTGCAGTCAATCGTTTTTCTGAGCGCTTGAGCATAGCCCAAATAGCTGACCAGTTTCTCCGCAACAACGTCACGGTTGCGCCTGGCCCATTTCAGCGCGTCATCGTGTTTTTCAATGTAAGCGGCAACAGCCGGGCCTTCATATCCTATGCTGCCAAACTCCGACAGTATACTGCTTCCGTATCCCCTCGAACCGCTATGAACCAGCAGGTGAACCATGTTTTCATCCATCTTTAGGGCCTCAAATTCCTGCCTGTCAACAATTTCGTCAACCAGCTGGAACTCGGCAAAGTGGTTTCCGCCGCCTATCGTCCCCAGATCGTAAATTGGGCTGGGTTCGCCAAAATGGTTTGCTGTTTCAAGATCGGCGAATTCCCTGATATGGTTGAGCCGCATTACCCACCTGTCAAGCTTCATCCTTTTCTTTTCAATGCTTGTAGAATAAAGGCTCATCCCGCAACCGATGTCGTTTCCGATAAGATGCGGGTAGATAATGTTCTCCGTTACTGCCGCAAGCCCAACGGGGGTTTTACCGGCGTGAAGGTCGGGCAGTCCGACGACTTTTATCACGCCACCCAAATTTGCAAGCGCATCAAGCTGCGATACCGCAGTATGCTCCAGCCAGTTTTTCTCATTTGTTATTATGGTGGTTTTGTTGTTCACTTATTTCTCCTTGAATCTTCAATTGCAATAAAAAAACACGATTCCCATCGTGCCGCGCTTTGATTTTTTGGCTCATGGTCATCAATTAAACGCTATATTGAATTCGCCTTTTGTCTATTCGCTGCTGTCATCTGAACCACCCCTTCGCGATAAAATTTGCTTTGCTAACTCAGATAAGATAACATATCGACCCTGCAAAGTCAATGAATGCAATGTTAAGAAAATATTACTTGTTTTTTACATGCTGCATCCACTCGAATGCCTAAAAACTGAATGACAGCATCGCTTTGCAGTGATATAATGAAAAAAACGCACAGGGGGTAATAAAAATGTTCAAGCTTTTCAAGCTGTTTTGCAGATTGTTTCAACTTGTAATGAAGATCGCAGCCAATGTGCTGCCTTGGCGCAAGCCGGTGCTGCTTGAGGGTGAAAACTGCATCCTAAAGCTCCCCAGCCGCATAAGCGAAAAGGGCATAACCAGCGTCCTGCTTGTCACGGACAAGGCTATAATGTCCCTTGGGCTGCCAAACGCGCTGCTTGAAGCCATGCAGAGCGCGGGGATAAACACAGCGGTATACGACAAGACCGTGCCAAACCCCACCATCGACAACATCGAGGAAGCCTTGTCAATGTACAAGGAAAACAATTGCGGCGGCATAATCGCCTTTGGCGGAGGGTCGTCCATGGACTGCGCAAAAGGCGTTGGCGCCCGGGTAGCAAGGCCAAAGGCCAGCATAACGCGCATGAAGGGCCTTCTAAAAGTCATCAAGCGCCTGCCGCCCCTCTACGCTGTGCCTACAACGGCTGGGACGGGCAGCGAGGCTACAGTTGCGGCAGTCGTGGTGGACAGCAAGACCCATGAAAAATACGCTATCATGGACCCTGCCCTGATACCCCTTGAAGCGGTGCTCGACCCCATGCTCACCGCCGGGCTTCCGCCGTTCATAACGGCAACAACAGGGATGGATGCGCTCACTCATGCCGTAGAGGCTTACATCGGCCGCAGCAACACCCGTGAAACGCTTGACATGGCTAAAAAGACCGTGGCTCTCGTATTTGACAACTTGTATGCAGCGTACGAGAACGGCTCGAACATGGAAGCCCGCGCCAACATGCAGCGGGCGGCGTATTACGGCGGCATCGCTTTCACCCGCGCCTACGTAGGCAACGTGCATGCGATAGCTCACACCCTCGGCGGCATGTACTCCGTGCCCCACGGCCTTGCCAACGCCGTCATACTTCCCCATGTGCTCGACGACTATGGCGAATGCGTATACAAACCGCTTTCCGAATTAGCCGATGTGGTGAACCTGCAAGGGGATACACAGGAGCAGAAGGCAAAAGCGTTCATCCGCGCAGTGCGGGACCTCAATGCGAGCATGGGCATACCGGAAACCATAGACGGCATACTCGAAGACGACATACCAGTAATGGCGAGCCGCGCTTTCCACGAAGCCAACCCCACCTACCCCGTGCCATGCATATTCTCGCATGGGGATTTCGTCAGCGTCTACCAAAGGCTGATGGGCAACTCCGGCCTGCACGGGTACGCAGGGAAAATGGCCAGAATTGACCTGACTTCAGGCACCGTCACAAATTTCATGCCGCCAAAAGGCGAGCTCCTGAAATTCCTCGGCGGCAAAGGGCTTGCCGCAAAAATCATGTACGACGCATTTGACAGCAAGGTGGATGCGTTCTCAGACGAAAACCTGATCGTTATAACAACATCTCCGCTCAACACGTCCGGTGCCCCCAGTTCATCACGGTTCAACATATCCACAATATCTCCGCTTACCGGACTGCTTGCCTCGTCCAACTGCGGCGGCAATTTCGGCCTGCACCTGAAACGCGCAGGGTACGACGCCCTGGTCATATCAGGGCGAAGCCCCGGCAAAGTACTCATCCGCGTCAGCGAGGCAGGAATCGAACTGTCTGACGCAACAGGCCTCTGGGGCAAGAGCACTGGGGAAACGCAGGCAGCGATGGGTTTTGGAGGCAAACTGGTAATTGGCCCTGCGGGCGAAAACCTCGTGCGTTACGCTTGTGTCGTCTCAGAAGAACGCGCTGCAGGGCGCGGCGGCGTTGGCGCCGTGTTCGGGTACAAGCAGATAAAAGGCATCCTGGCAACCGGCAAAGCGCATGTGACCGTGCAAAATCAGGAAAAGTTGAAAAGCTTCAATCGGAAATGGGCAGCAGCACTGAAAAAACACATCCTCACAGGCAAGCAACTGCCCCAGCTCGGCACTGCGGCGCTCGTCCGCAAGATGCAGTCAAACAACCTGCTTGCGACCAGGAACTATTCGAGCGGTCGTTTCAACGGTTTCAACCAGATCAGCGGCGAAACGCTGCGCGATAAGCACATGATCAAAAACAAAGGCTGCGCAACGTGCCCCATTCAATGCGGACGAGTCGTAAGGCTGGACGGCCTTGAAGTCAAAGGACCTGAACTTGAAACCCTAGGCTTGCTGGGCCCAAACCTGATGCATGACAATCTGCCGAGAATCATAAGGCTGAACCACCTGTGCGACCAGCTCGGTATGGACACCATGTCCTTTGGCGGCTCTGTGGGCTTCGCCATGGAACTGAATGAAAAGGGCCTCTGGGATAACGGGCTGCGGTTTGGTGACTGCAAAAGCCTTGAATCACTGGCTGAGCAGGTGGCGCACCGAAAGGGCGTCGGAGCCGCCCTAGCTGAAGGCGTCAAACGTATGTCGGAAACGCATGGCGGCAGCGAGTTTGCCATCCATTCCAAAGGGTTGGAACTAGCAGCCTACGAACCAAGGGCGGCGCAGGGCATGGGCCTAGGGTATGCGACGGCAAACCGGGGCGGCTGCCATCTGAACGGCGGGTACCTCGTCGTGCTGGAAGGCCTGGGGCTTCATGTGAACGGCAGGGCAACACGCGGCAAAGCGGCGTTCACGGTGTTTTTTCAGGACTTGATGGAAGCTGTTTCGGCAGGGGGAAGCTGCCTGTTTACCACGTATGCGGTATTCCCGCCGTATTTGGTAAAGCACCCGGACAGCCCGTTTTCTAAAATGGTTTGCTCGCTGCTGCCAAGCTTTGGAGGGCTTGTTGCGTTCCTGCATGAACATGCAGGGCTGCTTTCGATAAATGCGAAAGGCACAGTGCCCTACCCGTACGCATACAAGCTGGTTACCGGCTGCAATACGAACATCGGGAGCTTTGTCCGCTCAGGCGAGAGAATCTACAACTTGGAGCGCCTGATCAACATTCGGCAAGGGCTAACAGGCGGCGATGCGCTGCCGAGCCGGCTCACTGAAGAACTCCAAAGAGGAGACGATCCCCAAAGCCGTGTACAGCTCGCGCCCATGCTGAAAAAATACTACCGCATCCGTGGTTGGGACGAACAAGGCGTACCTACCGAAAAGCGGCTCAAGAAGCTGGGGCTTTAGTCCAGTGCCCATCTTTAAACAAAAACCCAAAAAAACAAATTATTATGTGGAAATATTTGTTCAAACGTGATAAAATCAACATGGTCAAGGAGTTGATTTTTTATGAAGGCAGTATATTTTTTCTGCACAGACACGAAGATAGAACGGGTTGCCCCGCAGGTATTCGAGAGCGTTTGCGGACTTAAAAAATTGACGGCAAGCGAAAAGAATTTTGACGGCAAGCCTGTCCTTGAACATGTTGACTACAAGGGCAACTTGTTCAGCTTCGTTGAAACGAGCAACGTCTTGTGCTACGACTATGCCGGCTATCTGCCTTACATGAACGAGCTGTTTGGAGAGTACGATTTTGCCGGGCAGATCACTTGGCACGAGGGCGCGAACGCGCCGGAAAGGGTGCTGACGGTCCATTCAAGCGGGGACGTGCCAAGCGGGGTGTTTGGCACCGCAAGCCCGCTGCTATTTAAAAACCTGATAATCGCTGTTGAACGAAACAGGCAAGCGGCAAACCTCGACGGCTTCTTTACGTCGATAGAGGGAACCCACTGGAGCGGCATTGATCATGACCAAAAAGCCGAATACATCGCCCGGTTCCCCGTGCCCATTTACGACGTTGAAATCGGCAGTATGCCTGAAGCTTGGCACAACAAGGATGCATCTGATGTCCTAGCCTCCTCGCTATTTGAAGTGTTTACGCCTTTTTCCGATAAGTACGACAAAGCATTCACGGTTTTGGCGGCAGGCGGTATGCATTTTGAAGAGAATTTCACTGCAGCGATTCTCAATGCCGACTACCCCATTTCAATAGGGCACCACCTCCCGAACCAATGGCTTGTCAGCGGCGAATATGAAAACGGCGGGATTGAAAAAGTGGAAAAAGCTGTCAAAAGCATTATCGGCGGGATTGACGCCGTCGTGTTTCACGAAGGGCTCAAAGGAGCGTACAAGCAGCTCTGCCGAGACACAGGTGAGAAATACGGCGTCCCAGCGCGAAAGCACAAAGCGCTTCGGTCGCCAGAAGAGTTGTTGAACAAAGCGTAAAGGAGAGTTTCCAATGCCAGAAAAAAACGCAAACGGCCAAACAGCCGCGAATTACCCCATCGACGACAAGTTCGTATCCCTGATAGAGGATTTTAAGGGGCTTTCGTACATGCAAATATACCATTTGATGCTTGGCAGGTATAAGTCTTTCCCCGCCGAATCGCGAATCCAGTTTGAAGAGTACTGCAGCAAGCACCCGCTTTGGGGTTCGCTTTGCGACGCAGGGGACGACCATCAGGTCTTCGAAAACAGGGCGCATGCGCTGCATGAGCACTGGGTTGATTTACTGTGGCTGTACTACCGCTTGAGCGACTACCGTTCTCGCCACATCCTGTTCGCTTTGGTCAACAACTGGTACTATTTTGATTTAAACTCATTGAAGAATGTCCGGGAGCACCTTTACCATGAGAATTTCGACATGGACTTATTAAAATGCTGCAAAGACGAGGTCTTCGTGGATATCGGTGCCTACGCGGGCGCCAGCGTCATCAAATACATCAATACGTACAAAGACTACAAAACAATATATTGTTATGAAATTTCACCTGACAATCTGTCAATGCTGAGCAAAAACCTGGCAAAATACAAAAACATAATAATCTGCCCGAAAAAAGCCTCTGACAAGTCCGAACAATCCGAAACGGCAGTTGCAATGACAACCATCGACGAAGACGTAAAAGAACCTGTCACTTTTGTCAAAATAAGCGTCATGGGCGACGAGCAGAAAGCGCTTGCGGGCTGCTCAGCGCACATTAGGGGAAACAAGCCTAAGCTTGCGGTTTCTGTCCACCACAAAATTGAGAACATCTGGAGAATACCTAGGATGCTCGATGAAATCTGCCCGGGGTACAATTTTTACCTGCGCTACCACGGGACGTCCGTCTTCCCAACGGAACTGTCCTTGCTGGCGACGCACGAATAGCACTGACGCTGTCAATCGCTGAGCATCTCTAATGCAATTTTATCGATATCCAACTTAAATTCTTCCCAAGCTGGCTTTCTGATCCAGTTAATGCTGTCAAATTCACTTTTTGGCATGCCTGAAAGAATACTGGACACGTGGTATAGCTCTATCCCAACTTCTTTTTGCCGGGCGTCTTGGATTGCCTGCGACCAATTTACCTTCTCGTTCATAGCAATTTCCCGAATATCGGCAACGTCTTTCGCAGCAAAACGAAAAATCGCAGTTAGCTTGTTCGCAAGCATATTCCTTATTGAGTCGGTTCTATAGTAGATGCTTGTATCGGTAATTTCGCCAAAATGTGCAGATACGTCATTTACAAAGTCCAACTTCAGTATCGCGTCGGATTTGTCCCAATGCACTTTAAAACTTGTAAACGATTCGCTGCTGATAAATTCGTTTTCGGTATCAATACAAAACCCGTTGTCCTTCAGTTGGGAAACCACCTCCCTGACCTGAGCCGTATATTCATTGTCGCCGTTTACAAAAAAATCCAGATCGTCTGAGTATCGGTGGCTAAAATAGGCTCTACTCAACGCTGTACCACCGGTTAGATAAAAACGGACGCCACATTGACTTATAGTATTCATCACCCCATCTTGCAGGGGGTATAGGCTCTCTTCGTAATACTGCGACAGCGTAATCAAAATACCGCCTCCTCTCTTTAGGCCATATGCGCATTGCTACTTCCGGGGTGTATAGCCTCGTTATTGCCTCGATCCCCCAAAGGGCGGTGACGTAGTGCCATGGGAGGCGCTCTAGGGAGCGAACAAACAATTTGTCCTGTGTAAATACTCCAGAGCTTTCAAGCCGACCGTCTATTACAGCAAGCATGTCCTCGAATTCGTCCAAGTAGTCCCAATTTAGCGCACTCATCATACTTAGTTTTTCGTCATAGCATAGTTGCATCATCCTGCTCTCCTGTTTATGAAACCTTGTCCATCCGATTAAGCTCAGTTTTTATATGCCTTGCGCGGCACGCACTTTTGCAGGCATTGCCCTGCACCTTTCTTCCGATATAGACGCCACTGAGACCCTGAGCCCTTTGGCAAGCGGCACGAGGAAAATCCCGTCCTTTTGCAGCTCTTTCCCTATTGCGTCCGGGCTCTCGCAAGGTATGGACGCAAAAAAACCTGCATCAAAGGGGACTATGGCAAGCCCGGCCTCTTTTGCTGAACTTTCGAATGCCTTCCCTCTTCTTAGGAGCATATCGCGGTACCCTCTCCTTTCCTCGTCGACCTTTTTCAGCAAAGCTGCGTCGTTATAGATTCTAGAAAGGACAGTCATGGCAGACCTTGTGCAGTTTGACCAAGTGCCTCTGGCAGAAAATTCGCACACTCTCACAAACTCGTCGGCTACATCTTTGTTCTGCGTCATGCATATCATTGCACCGCTTCTCATCCCGTACAACGTAAAGGTCTTTGAAAGGCTGTAGGCAATTATCGGCAGAATGTTCTCAGGCAGTTTCTCAAGCTTAGGCAAAAATGCTCTGTATTCGTCAGCGTCCCCGGCAAAATCTATGTATGCCGCATCAACGAGGATTGTGGCTTTTCTTTCACTGGTGCACATCAATTCAAGGCTCTCTACCACCTTGTCCCAGTCGCCGGCTGTCAGCGAGTACCCTGTCGGGTTGTGGGCTGGCGTGTTTATTATCACGACGAGCCTGCCTTGCCTTTCAATGAGCTCTCTGGCTTTTTTGCTGAATGCCTCAATGTTAAAATGCCCTTCTCCGTCAAACAGTTCATAGGTCGCAATTTTTCTGCCAATCTCCTGAGCAATCGTGCTATACGGTGCCCAAAACCAGTCGGAAGTCAAAATTTCATCCCCGTATTTCGAGAAATTCGAGATTGTGTTTCTGATGGCGCCGGTCCCTCCCGGCGTGGCAACCACCCCCGTGAAGCAATCTGGCTCAAAATTACCGAAGGCAGCTTTTATTACCGCTTTTTTGAATTCAACTGTGCCGCCAATCGGCGCATAGTCTGCATAATCAACAGCGTCAAGGCTTTTCATAACCTCCACAACTGACGAAAGCACGACAAGCCTGCCCTCGTCGTCGAGCAGCGAGCCGATAGTTGCGTTTACGACAGCCTCCTTCCCGATCTTGGCCTCAAGTTCCTTTGCCTGCCTGTTGATCCCGAATATTTTGTCCTCCATTGGGACGATCCTGCCATTTTGTTCTGCAAACAAAAAACTGTTCATGTATCATACCACCTTTCCTAAGGCTTTAGCCTCGCTATAATATTTTTAGCCCTTTTGTCAATGGATGCGTGCCGCTTCTTCAAATGTTTCTCGCCCTTCTGGCAGACAGTAAATGGTTTGCGTTGCAAGATAGTCCTTCAGGCACTCAAATTCCTTCTTATCCTTTGCCCCTTGGAGCACCTCCTGATAAGTGTATGCCGCAATTCCATAAGGAATCTTCCTTCTCAATACATCGTCAAAAATGATCGTTTTAGCATTCTCAATTCCTTTTAGATAGTTGATTACAACAGTTGTATCGACCAGAATCAATTACCGCTCCTCCCTCAAAGCCCGATGGTCGTAGCCATCGGAAAATGTTATTTGCCCTCTCAATCATATTGTCGTCTATCATGATGTTCTTACGCAAACCGCACACCTCCCTATGTGCATTATATTACACATGTATCGAAGTGTCAACAACCCCCGACCCGACTCCCTGGCGGCCGTTCAAACAAAAAAATTCACCTGAAATTCAGAGAAACTACAACGCAAGTTCATTTTATAATGTAAAATATATGTATACACATGCAAATGGAGAATGTCAATGAACGGTAGGCACGAGCTTAAGCACTATATCAACATTTCTGACTGTGCACAGCTGAGGGCAAGGCTCTCAGCCGTGGCGAAGCCCGATAAAAACGCCGGGGCTGACGGCAGCTACAGTGTGCGCAGCCTTTATTTCGACAACTATTCGGATAAAGCGGTTGTGGAAAAATTGTCAGGAATGAGCCGGCGGGAGAAATTCAGGCTCCGTTACTACAACGGGGACACGTCCTTCATGCGGCTCGAAAAGAAGAGCAAAGCGAACCGGCTTTCATACAAGGAAAGCGCCGCTGTGACAGCTGAACAGGTTGCGGCATTGCTTGCAGGTAATTTAGACGTCTTCAGGAACCCGGAGGTGCCGCTGCTCATGGAATTCTACACAAAAATGCGTTACCAGAACCTGCGGCCGAAAAACGTGGTAGAATACTGCCGGGAAGCCTACATGTTCCCGGCTGGAAACGTCCGCATCACTCTCGACAGCGGCATTAGGACGTCAAACAGCCCCGGGGGCTTTCTTAACCCAGAGTTGACAACTATCCCGGCGACCGGTGCCGTCATACTGGAGATCAAATACGACGGTTTCCTGCCGGATGTCATCCGCGACGTATTGCAGATCGGTTGGCGGAACCAAGCAGAGTTTTCAAAGTACGTTGTTGCAAGGCTTGTATGACAACAGGCATATTATAATCACAAAAGGAGAATCTTTCATGTTGGAACAATTATCAGACTTTAGTTTTCTAAACAGGGCAGCAGCGTTTTCGATACCTGAAATACTCATAGCGCTGTTTGTGTCCCTTGCCCTTGGGCTGTTCATCTACATAGTCTATACGAAGACTTTCAGGGGCGTCATGCACTCGTCGTCATTTGGCATAGCGCTTGTTGCCATGAGCCTCATCACAACCCTCATCATCTTGGCCGTGTCTTCGAACTTGCTTGCATCTCTTGGAATGATCGGTGCGCTTTCGATTGTCCGCTTCAGAACCGTTGTAAAGGAACCCCTTGACTTGGTTTACCTGTTCTGGTCCATCTCGGTGGGCATCGTTGTAGGCGTGGGGCTTATCCCGCTGGCAGTCATCGGTTCCCTAGTCATCGGGCTGATCTTGTTCGTTTTCGTGAACCGCAGGGTGAACGACACGCCTTACGTTGTGGTCATCAGCTGCGCTGGGGAAGATGCGGAAACACAGTCGCTCCAGATTTTAAAAAGCCAGACTAAGAAAAACGTCGTAAAAGCGAAAAGCGTGTCGAAGGATGGCGTCGAATTGACCGTTGAGGTGCGCCTGAAAGAATCCTCGTCCCAATTCGTCAACTCGCTTCTTGGCGTCGAAGGCGTTTTGAACGCGACGCTGGTTTCATATAACGGCGACTACTACATGTAACGCTGCACGGTTGAAAAAGGGGGTGAAAAAATGATAACAAGCAAATATATCCCGGCAATAACTTCCCTTTTGCTGTGTGCCTGCCTTGTTTTCTGCGGGTTTTTCGTGTATGCTGCAAACGCATTTGACACAACTGCAACCCCTGAATACCAGAAGAGGCTGTTTGGGGACGAAGTGCTCACCATTGACATCCAAGTAGACGATGGCGACTGGCAGGGGCTTTTGAACAACGCTATGGCAAAAGAATGGATTCCCGGCGACTTGGTAATAAACGGGCAGCGTTTCAGCACAGTTGGCATCCGGACAAAGGGCAACTCCAGCCTGTCTCAGATGGGGAGGTCAGGTGGCGGCAGGTACAGCCTGCAGTTCAAGTTCAGCCACTACGTCAAAGGGCAAAGATGCTATGGGCTTGACACCTTGTGCATCAACAACATGCTCGGAGACGCCACTTACATGAAAGACTATCTTTCGTATGAAATAATGAAATACATCGGGGTGCCGGCGCCGCTTGCCAACTACGCAAATGTGACGGTCAACGGCGAAGACTATGGCTTCTTCGTAGCATTGGAGCGCTACGACAAGTCCTTTTTAGAAAGGGCATACGGCACTTCTGCCGGACAGCTGTACAATGTGAAAATTCAGATGGGCATGCGACAGAATTTTGAGGACATGTTTCAAGAAAACGCCGACGGCTTCCCCATCAGGCAGCGAGGCGGCGGTATGGGTGAATTCCCCGGCAGGCCACCGGGTGGAGACATGGGTGAATTCCCGGATATGCAGCCGCCGGATGCCGAAATGCGCGAGTTCCCCGGTGGCATGGGCGGCCCCGGCGGCATGGGCGGCCCCGGCTTTGGCAGGAATTCTGGCGGGGGGTCGCTGCTCTACACAGATGACGACCCTGATAGCTACAGCGCGATTTTCAACAATGCCGTGTCAAGCAAAAACTCAGACAAGGACAAACAGCGCGTGATCACGGCTATTGAAAACCTGAACTCAGGAACCAGCCTCGAGAAATATTTTGACATTGACGAAATACTGCGTTACTTCGCTGCTCATACGGTAGTCGTCAACCTCGACAGCTACACTTCAAACATGCAGCAGAACTACTATATCTGCGAGCGTGACGGGAAGATAGCCATTCTGCCATGGGACTACGGCCTTGCTTTCGGCGGGTTTCAGTCAGGAAATGCGTCAAGCGTCGTAAACTTCCCCATAGACACCCCTGTGAGCGGCATACGCATGGAAGACAGGCCGCTTCTGAACAAACTGCTGGAAGTTGACGAATACTTAGACAAATATCATGAATACTTGCGCTTAATAGCAGAGGGGTATTTCGAAAGCGGCTTGTTTGAAAGCACAGTCGATGATCTGAATGCAAAAATCAACCAGTTCGTGAAGAACGACGTTTCTGCGTACTTTTCATATGACCAGTACGAAGCATCTCTTCCCGTTTTAACCGACCTAGGGCGACTGAGGGCAAAAAGCATCCTTGGCCAACTTGACGGCACCGTCCCGTCTACAACAACCAGCCAAAGCGCCGACAATTCGTTGCTGGTTGACTCAAGTTCGGTGGATCTTTCGGTGCTTGGGTCGATGATGGGTGGCATGAGGCAAGGTGGGCAGGATGGCCAGCCCGGGGGCTGGGACAGGCAGCCGGGCGGCTGGGGCAGGCAAGGCGGCGGTATGCCGGACATCGACATGGATCTGATGCGGCAAGCCATGCAAACGCTTATGGAAGCTGGCGGCGAGCTTACGGAAGACGTAAAAGCCTCTCTCTCTGAACTCGGTTTGACCGAAGAACAGATATCGATGCTCGAAGAGATGCAAACAAGATGGCCAGGAGGTGGCAACCGCAGCTGGCCTGGAAACCCTCCAAACAGGTGACATTGTGGCAAAAATACTGATTTGCGACGACGAGCCCGGTCTGCGAACCGTCATCAAGCGGTACGCGCAGTTCGAAGGCTACGAAACCGCCGAAGCCGGGAACGGCAAAGAGGCTGTGGAAATATGCAGGAATGAGCAATTCGACATCATCATCATGGATGCTATGATGCCGGAGCTTGACGGCTTTTCCGCTGTCCGGGAAATACGCGAAACCTCCGACGTGCCTATTATCATGCTCACAGCACTGGGCGAGGAATACGACAAAGTCCTTGGCTTTGAAGCAGGCATAGACGATTATGTGGTTAAGCCGTTTTCATCAAAGGAAATCATGCTGAGGATTGCGGCAATTTTGCGCCGGGCAGAAAAAAACTCTGAAACCCGTGAAGGCCATTTAACCTTTGCAAAAGGCGGTTTCCTGGCTGACCTGACAGCGCACAGAGTCCTAGTCGACGGCAAACAGGCAGATTTGGCGCCCAAGCTGTACGATCTGCTGTTTTTTCTCATAAAGCACAAGGGCGTAGCCGTTTCCAGGGAAAGCATTTTAACTGAGGTGTGGGGCTACAGCCATGACTACAGCGGCGACGACAGAACCCTTGACACACACATAAAGCTGCTGCGCAGGGCAATGGGGCCTTACGCCGATATTATAGTTACCTTGCGCGGGCATGGTTACAGGTTTGAGGGGTAATTATCAGTTGAACTATGACAAGCTGCCATTGAAATGAAAAA
>WRJK01000008.1 GCA_009782285.1 Clostridiales bacterium | reverse complement strand
TTGAGTTGCGGCTATCGTCCCACCTTGGCGTTTCTTGAACCAATTCTTCGAAACCCGTTTCCAAGGCGTCGATGTGCCTCTGGGATTCGTATTCTATGGCTCGCCGTATGGCTTTCAGGGAATTCATGTTCTTCATCTCGGTCCTGGTCCCCAGCCCGGCGCTGCCTTTTTCCCTGACGGAAATGTTGATGTCTGCCCGCATGGACCCCTCCTGCATTTTGCAGTCGGAAACACCTGCGAAGCTGAGGAGGGATTTGAGTTTTTCCAAGTACGCAACCACTTCTTCGGCGCTTCTAAAGTCCGGCATGCTTACGATTTCAACAAGGGGCACGCCCGTCCTGTTGTAGTCAACAAAAGAAGACCCCGTCTTGGCGTCGTGAACCAGCTTGCCTGCGTCTTCCTCTATGTGTATCTGCTTGATCCTTATCCTCCTGTCTCCGGCAGAAGTGCCCACGTCAACATAGCCGTTTGTGCAGACCGGGCTAAAAAGCTGGGTTATCTGGTAGCCGGCAGGCAGGTCCGGGTAATAGTAGTTTTTCTTGTCAAAGGCTGTATGCCTTGAAATTTCGCAGTTTGTGACGAGGCCCGCCATTATGCCCAGTTCGATCGCCCTTTTGTTTGCGACAGGCGGAAGCCCCGGCATCCCCATGCAGGCGGGGCAGACGTGCTCGTTGGCGCCTGCTCCGAATTTAGCGGAACAGGAACAGAACAGTTTTGACTCGGTGGCCAGTTCGACATGCACTTCAAGCCCTATAACAGTTTCGAAAATCATCGGCTCGCCTCCTTTCCCAACTGCTTTTGATAACACCTGCCTGCCCGGAGCAGAATGTTTTCGTCAAAGCGCCTTGCCATGAGCTGCGCCCCCCCTGGCATCGACAAAGCAGGGCACCCCGTGAGGTTTGGAAGAGCTTTGTATTTAAGGCTGTCGTAGGAGCTGCAAAAGTCTGCGTATTTGCCATCTTGGCCCCTTGCCCCCTGCCCTGCCGGAATCATCAAGATGCGGTATTTTTCGAGAGCGGCATCTGCTGCATCCTTGACGAGCCTGCGTGTTTTCTGCGCTTTCTCAAACCAGTCGCCATGCTTTTCCCTCGACAGCACGAGCATCCCGGCCAAGGCGAACAGCTTGGTTTCAAAGGTGAAGCACTCTGTCCTGGTTTTCAGGTACATGTCCTCCAAATTGGAGTATTTTTCCGTGCGGCGCCCGAACTTTACCCCGTCGAACCTGGATATGCTGTTGCTGGTTTCCGCCGCCGATATTATGTAAGCCACCGCCGGCACAAAGCCCAAGAGAGGGAAATCAAAGGCTTCAACTTCAGCGCCACAGGCTGTCAGAGCTTCCGTTGCTTCTGCCATTTCGTCTCCGCACAGGCTGGGAACGCCTATTTTTACGTTGTCGAGACCGTTGTCATCTGCCGAAAAGCAGTATTTTCCAGCATCTGCAAGGGTGCCGTCCTTTTCGTCTGCCCCTGCTATCAGAGACAGGGCGTGAAAACCGTCTGTAACTTCCCTGCACACTATGCCGATGCACTCCATCGAGGGCGCCGTCGAAACCAGCCCGAACCTGGACACCGTCCCGTAGGTGGGCTTTATGAAGAATAATCCAGCCTCAGCGGCTTTTTCCCTAATCGAGCCGTTCATGTCGCACCCGATGCCAACATCCGCTTCCCCTCTTGCCACGCAATCGACGCAGCCGAAGCCTTCCGTCAGGCTGGCTCCGAATTCGTTTGGCTTTGTTTGGACGATGTCTGTTACCCCCGCTTCCGCCAGTCTGCTGATGGCTGCCGAATTGAAGGGGGGGGTGAAATTGCCCAGAATCTTAGACCCAGCAGTTGAAACCCTGCTTTGCATCAAAACATTGTCGTCAACCGCCGCTTTTTTTACGCTCATGCATCCCCCTCCTACTCCAGCGCCATGGGCACTATGAAACAGCCGTCTTCGTGCTCGGGAGCGTTTTGAAGCAGCGTTTCCCTGCCGATCATTTTTTCAGCCTTGTCTTCCCTGAATATGTTCTCAAGCTCAATTCCGTGTATCAGCGGTTTAATGCCTTCTGTATTGACTTGCCTCAGTTTTTCAAAGTCGCAAGCGAGGAATTCCATATATTTTCGAATTTCCCCCCTTTCGCTTTCGGGCAAGCCCAGCTTTGCCATCCGCTCAAGTTCAAGTATGTTTGCGTCTGTTGGCATGCCGCCCTCCTTTCCATTCTGCTGCTTTGCTGCCAGCCCCTACTTAACCCTTATGTGCACCTCGCGGAGCTGCTTCTTCGTCACGGTGTTCGGTGCGTCCAGGAGCAAGTCCTGTGCATTGCTGTTCATCGGGAAAGCGATGACGTCCCTTATGCTGTCTTCCCCTGTAAGGAGCATGACTATCCTGTCCACCCCCGGCGCCATTCCGGCATGGGGCGGGGCACCGTATTGGAACGCCGAATAAAGCGCGCCAAACTTCCCCTTGACGTCTTCCGCGCTGTAGCCGGCTATTTCAAATGCCTTCACCATGATTTCCGGAACGTGGTTCCTGACGGCCCCCGACGAGAGTTCGACTCCGTTGCATACTATGTCGTACTGCCAGGCCAGAATTTCCAGCGGGTCTTTCTCCACAAGCGCTTCCATTTCGCCCTGCGGCATTGAAAACGGGTTGTGAGTGAATTCTATTTCCCCAGTTTCGTCGCTGAGCCCGAACATGGGGAAATCCACCACGAAGCAGAATTTGAACGAATTTTCGTCGATCAGGCCAAGGCGCTTCCCCAGTTCGTCCCTGATTGCCCCTGCCAGCTTGTCAACGGTTTTGAAATGGTCTGATATGAAAAACAGCGTGTCGTTTTCCTTCATGTCCAGAATTTCCACAAGGGTTTGCTGCTTTTCTTCGGACAGGAATTTCACGATCGGCCCCTTGAGCTGCATGCCTTCCGCGACTGAAATGTACCCTAGGCCTTTCATGCCGATGCCGGTGGCAAAGCCAAGCATGTTCTCAAAAAACGATTTGGGCATGGACGCGCAGGCAGGCGCCAGCACACCTCTGACAGGTTTGTTCTTGAAGGGCATGAAATCAACGTCTGAAAAGAAAGCCGACATGTCGCTTATGACGAGGGGGTTCCTCAAGTCCGGCTTGTCTGTGCCGTACTTAAGCATGCTTTCTTCGTAGGGAATCCTTTCGAAGGGGGGCTTTGACACTGCCTTGTCGGAAAAATGGCTGAAGGCGTCGTAAAGAACCTGTTCAGCAACGTCGAACACGTCCTCCTGGGTTGCGAAGCACATCTCAAAATCCAGCTGGTAGAACTCTCCGGGGGAACGGTCCGTCCTTGCGTCCTCGTCCCGGAAGCAGGGCGCTACCTGAAAGTACCTGTCGAACCCGGAAACCATCAGCAGCTGCTTGAAAATCTGAGGGGCTTGGGGAAGGGCGTAGAACATGCCGGGGTGCTTCCTGCTGGGCACGATGTAGTCCCTTGCGCCTTCTGGCGACGAGGATGTCAAAATGGGCGTCTGTATCTCCAAAAACCCTAATTCTGCCATCTTTGACCTGAGCCTGCTTATTACCTTGGAACGAAAGACTATGTTGTCGTGAATCCTTGGGTTCCTCAAGTCGAGGAAGCGGTATTTCAGCCTCACTTCTTCGCGGGTGCCCGTGGACGCGCCGATCTCGAAGGGCAGCTGAGTGATCGATTTGCTCAAAAGCTCCAGCTTTTCAACCTTTACTTCTACGTATCCTGTGCCAATCTTGGGGTTTGTGGTTTCATCGCCCCTTTTCATCAGCACCCCTTCTACGGATACCACGCTTTCTTTTCCAATCCCCTTTATCAGGTCTTCGTCATGGAGCACTGCCTGCGTAACGCCGTAGTGGTCGCGGAGGTCGATGAATATTACGCCCCCATGATTCCTTATTGTGTCAACCCAGCCAGACAATTTGACCCTTTCATTGATGTTTTCCTCTCGAAGCTCTCCGCAATGATGCGTACGGTACTGGTTTTTGTACATTTTCACCTCCGATTTGAATCAATCAACTAAAACAAAACGCCCTGCTTGCTGCCCCTTTCTACAGTTCAAAATGGCCGTATGTCCTCGGGAAGGACACTACGTCGCGGATGTTCGCCATGCCGCTCAAATACATCAGAAGGCGTTCAAAACCCATGCCGAAGCCTGCATGCTTCACACCCCCGAAGCGGCGCAGCTCAAGGTACCATTCGTAGTCCTCCGTTCCCATGTTCATCTCCTCCATCCGCGCGACCAGCTTGTCCAAGCGCTCTTCTCGCTGGCTCCCGCCGATCAGCTCGCCCACTCCGGGCACTAGCATGTCCATGGCTGCAACGGTTTTGCCGTCGTCGTTGCCACGCATGTAGAAGGCTTTAATGTCTTTGGGGTAGTCGATGACGAAAACAGGTTTTTTGAATACTGCTTCAGTTAAATAGCGCTCGTGCTCGGTCTGCAGGTCGATGCCCCAGCTGACGGGGAATTCGAAGCTCCTGTCCGCTTTTTCCAGAATCCCGATGGCTTCTGTGTACGTAAGGCACCCAAAATCCTTGTTCAGTATGCCTTCTAGGCGCTGAAGCAGGCCGTTGTCGACAAAATCGTTGAAGAAGCGCATGTCAGCAGGGATTTTGTCCAAGCAGTAGCTGATGATGCTTTTGGTCATGTCCTCTGCCAGAGCCATGTTGTCGTTTAGATCTGCAAAGGCGATTTCGGGTTCGATCATCCAAAATTCGGCAGCGTGGCGCGCCGTGACCGACTTTTCTGCCCTGAATGTCGGGCCAAAGGTGTAGATGTTGCCGAAGGCCAAAGCGTAGGCTTCGCCTTGGAGCTGGCCGCTGACGGTCAGGTTGGTCTCCCTGCGGAAAAATTCTTGGCTGTAGTCGAACCCGCCTTTTTCCGTGCGCGGGTTTTCCCCCGGCTCAAGCGTAGAAACGCGGAACATCTTGCCCGCGCCTTCGCAGTCGCTGCCGGTAATGATCGGGGTGTGCACGTAGATAAAGCCCCTTTTTGCGAAATAATCGTGGATGCCTTGAGCCAGCACCGACCTGGCTCGGAACACGGCCGAAAAAGTGTTCGTCCTCGGCCGCAGGTGGGATACCGTGCGCAGGTACTCAAAGGTGTGGCGCTTTTTCTGTATGGGGTAGTCTTGGCTGCAGTCCGCTTCGACCACCAAGCTTTCGGCTTTCAGCTCGAAAGGCTGCTTTGCCCCTTCAGTGGCTGCCAAAACCCCGGTTGCGGTGATCCCTGCCGATAGGTTCAGGCTCTCAGCCATGTCCACGTCCTCTACCACTATCTGCAGGTTGCTGAATACGCTGCCGTCGTTCAACTCGATGAAAGCCAAGTTTTTCGATTTCCGCACGGTCCTTATCCAACCCGAAACCTTCAGACGCTGCCCCAGCCACTCTTGGCAGTTCTGGCAGATGTCCTTGACGAGAACCCTTTCCAGGGCGTTTGCTTGATTGTTATCCTGTGACATATAACCTCCTTAAGATATTTTGCTTCATATCGTTTTTGTTGCCGTTATCTCACAGTTTAATCCAAGTTAGCCTGAATTGCAATATTCTGTTCGGTTTTTCACACTATAATTTTGTCCTTGATTTTCTCGAAGGTCTTGCTTCCGATGCCGCTCACATTCATGAGGTCTTCGGCCTTTTTGAACCCGCCGGAGCTTTCGCGGTAGTCGATGATCTTTTGGGCGGTAGCCGGCCCTACCCCGTTTAATGCCTGAAGCTGTTCGGAATTCGCTGTGTTTATGTTGATCATGCTGCCTGATGCGATGCCCGGCTGCTGGCCGGAAACCTCGCTTGTGACGATGCCCACCGCTGCCGGCGAATCGCTTTGCTGTTCTGCTTCTTTCGGGATGTACACTTTGTCGCCGTCCGAAAGCCGCGCAGCCAAATTGACTTCCATAGTGTCTGCGCCGGCTGCCAGCCCGCCAGCCTCCACAACGGCGTCGTTCACCCTGCTTCCTTCTGGCAGGCGCACTATGCCGGGTGCCTTTACGGCGCCTTCGATGTCCACAACAATGAACGCCTCTTTTTCTTCTTCAGCTAAAACGGCAACCTCCTCCTCTGCGGCAGGCCCTGCCGTACTCGCCTCGACCACTGTGATGTCGTTGGTTTTTCCTGAGTTCCCTGTCAGGAAAATTGTCAGCGCTACAACCAACACAAAAACAACGGCGCCTGCTTTCATTGATTTGCTTTTGTTTTCCAGTATGTACGCTTTAATGGTACTGATGTTCATAACCTCTCCTCCTTGTGATATCAGATGAGGAGCCGATAGACGACTGCTCCTCACCTTCTTTGGTTATTATAGCATATCATACCATATAATGTCAATACTGTTTTTTTCAGGATTTAAATTTGACTGCCGTGCCGTAAGCCATGACTTCAGCGGCAGCAGCCATTATGGCTGATGTCGAATACCGAAGGCAGACGATGGCATCGGCACCCATCGATGCCGCTTCCTCAACCATGCGCTTCGTCGCGAGCGCCCGCGCCTCGTTCATCATTTCATTGTAGCCTACAAGCTCGCCTCCGACGATCTGCTTCAAGTTGGCCATGATGTCCTTGCCAATGTGCTTCGACTGGATGGTCCCGCCTTTTGCAATGCCTATGATGGTGTACTCTTTGCCTGGAATAATCTCTGTAGTTGTCATTAACATGTTTTTTTCCTCCTTTTGTAGTTGGTAGTTTGTAGTTTGTAGTTGGTAGTTTTTAGTTTGTAGTTGGTAGTTTTTAGTTGGTAGTGGGGAGTTGGTAGTTGGTAGTTTGTAGTGGGGAGTTGGTAGTTGTTAGTTTGTAGTGGGGAGTTGGTAGTTGGTAGTTGGTAGTTTGTAGTTGGTAGTTAGTAGCCTTCTCTGAGGGCGATGGCTGCTGGGTCTTCTGGCGATTCGACGACGGGGAATTTCGATTTGAGCAGTGCGATGAGTGCTGCGCTTCCTAGCGCAACAAGGCAAATGATGCATTCTGCCGCCCAAGCGTTTAGCCCTTTCGCCATTGCCAGCGGAACAATAAAATCAACGGCAAAATGCATGGCAATAACCAGCAGCGCTCCTTTGAACAGGTCTTTCTTCAAGATGAATAGGGATAAAACCGTGGTCAGAGCCATGTGGAACGCTATGGTGAACACGCGCTCAAGCCCAGCCAGCAGGAACAGGCTTGGCTGGGTCTGGGTCAGCGCTTCTACAGCCGGCTGCAGCTCAGGTGCAGCCGGCAGGGTGCCGGCGTTAATCATAAAACTGAGTATGATGTTGTTGACATAAGTCATGCCGATCAATCCTATGGATTCGGCGGCGCCATGCCCCAAGCCTGCGCCCAAGGCCGTGTCGTAGGACAGGCTTTTATGCAGCAGCCCGCGCAGGACCAGTATGCGCCCTGCAGTCTCAAACAATGCCGCCGTCGAGGCATAGAACGCGCACGAAAGTACGGTGTTCCTGGCGCAGAACGCAACCCACTGCTGGTTCAGCGCCATCAGCTGCAAGACAGGTACCCGAATGAACAACTGAGGGACTACGAACCCCACTGTCCCGGCAAGCACAGCAGCTGTGACCCGCTTTTTCCGCAGAGCAAACACAATCCACAGCGCAATGGGGAACAAAACGGACAAGCCCAGCGTGATGAACATGAACAGCAGCCTGTCTGATGATACAAATGTTGTTTCTGGCATTGACGCCACCTCCTGCTAGCGCAAAAAATACAGCCCTGTCCTCGTGACGTCCATCTCTTCACGTGCGGTGTTTATGCCGGCAAAAGAAGCGAACGCAGGTATCAGCAGTTCAGGGCTTAAATTTGAGCGGTTGCCTGCGTCAACTTTGATATACAGAATAAGGTTATCGTCAACTTTTTCGCCTTGAAGCTCCCTTATCATGCCTTTAATATCTGTCTCTTTTTTCACATCGGCCTTTTTCTGACGCTTCAAAGCCGGAATCGCTTCCTGTTTCATAAAATTCTCGCAAAGCTCGCCAAAATCGCACTCAAACCCGGCATCAAGCGGGATGCGCACCTCATACGATGCAGCGACGGCCCTGGCTGCAAGGCTCTTGCCTTCTGCCGCCCTCCCGCATCCCAAGAGCTTGATCCCTTCCGGCACCGCTTGGCGCATCTTGTCCAGTATTTCCGCAGGCTTCATGTCCTCTGAAATTTCAAATTCCAACAGCTCGCACGTTGAAGAGTAACCCAAAGGCAGCGGCTGCGCCAAACTGAGCCTCGGGTGGGGGTTGAACCCTTGGGAGTGGGTTAGCCTGATTCCGGCCCGTTTGAAAGCGCTCTTGAAGAGCCGCACCATGTCTAGGTGCGATATGTACTTAAGGTATCCGCCCTTCGCGAGCTTTATTACGTATTTATTCCGCATTGTCTGCACCCCTGCCTGCAATCTTCCGTTGTTTCGGCTGATTTCGACTTCTCATTTTCCGTGATGAGGTATTCCTTTGAAACTAGGCAGTCTATGACGTCCCAAGGCAGTGCCTCGTCATACTTGCGTTTTCTTGACGCGTAATAGCCCATGCTGACCCCCGCTTCCTCAAACGCCTCTTTCCAGAGGCTGTAATTGAAATGCTCCGACCATGCGTCAAATCTGCAGCCTTTTTCCCACGCATTCACCAGCGCCGCCGTCACCCTGCGGTCGCCCCTTGCAAGAGCTGCCTCGACAACGCTCATGCAGCTGTCGTGGTAACTGAACGAAACGCCCTTAATCTTCAGTTTTTCTTTCAAGTAGTCGTGCTTGCTGACAAAGTCTTCGTATGCGTCCTGAGCCTCCCACTGGAAAGGCGTGTGGGCCTTGGGGACGAAATTGGAAACGCTCACTGTAAGTTTCATGCGGCCTTTGCGGCAGGCCTCCATTATCCTTCTGGCTATTTCGGCAATACCGTCAAGGTCTTCGTAGGTTTCGGTGGGAAGGCCAACCATGAAGTACAGCTTTACCGTCCCCCAGCCCAGCTCAGCCGCTTGGCTGACGGAACCAAATATGCTTTCCTCCGTGATGTTCTTGTTGATGACGTCCCTGAGCCTCTGAGTGCCCGCCTCAGGGGCGAAGGTAAGCCCTGACTTCTTGTACCCTCCGATCTCGCCAAGGGCCTTGAAAGAGAAAGAATCGAGCCTCAGCGAAGGCAGCGAAAGCGATACGTTGTTTTCCTTGCACATTGCCATAAGGCGGGTTGCAAGCGGCTCAAATTCCGAATGATCGCTTGTGGAAAGCGACAGCAGCGAAAGCTCTTCGTGCCCGGTAGCCTTGAGCTGCCTTTCAGCTGACCCAATTATGCTGTCTGAGGACCTTTCGCGCACTGGCCTGTATATCATGCCTGCTTGGCAGAACCGGCACCCCCTCGTGCAGCCCCGGAACGTTTCCACAACCGCCCTGTCGTGCACGGTTTCAATCAACGGCACAATGCATTTTTCCGGTGGAACTGTGCTGTTCAAGTCCCAAAGGACGCTTTTTTTCACTCTGTCTGCCGCCCCATCGAAAAGCTTTTTCACCCCGCCGATTTCTCCGGTCTCCAAATAACACGGCTCGTAGAAGCTCGGGACGTAGACGCCCTCCGTTCGGCATGCCGCCTCAAGGAAGCTTGCTTTGCCTTCGCCCGACGCTTTCCAGCTCTCGTACAGGCCGCACAGCTTGACAACTGCTTCTTCGCCGTCCCCTATCAAAAATGCGTCAAAAATGCCTGCTACAGGCTCTGGGTTGAAAGCGCACGGCCCCCCTCCGACAACGAAAGGCATTCCCTCGCCCCTGTCCTTGGCGAAAACAGGGATTCCTGCAAGGGACAGCATGTTCAGGACGTTAGTGTAAGAAAGCTCGTACTGGAGCGTAAAGCCCAAAATGTCCAGCTCTCTGACGGGGGTCTTGGTTTCAAGGGTGAAAAGAGGCACCCCTCGTTCCCTCATCAAGGATTCCATGTCAGGCGCCGGAGCGAACACCCTCTCGCAGTAGGTCCCATCCCTCTCGTTTAAAACGCTGTACAAAACCTGGAGCCCTAGGTACGACATGCCTATTTCGTACATGTCGGGAAAAGCGAACCCGAACCGCAAGCTGCAGTTGCCGGGGTCCTTCTGCACCTCGTTGACTTCCCCGCCTGTATAACGGGCTGGTTTTTCAACTCTTTTCAGTAGTTTTTCAAATTCGTACTCAATGTTCATCTGCGGCCTTCCTGCTATTCCCTTCGAGCATAAGCTCATCAATGGAAACGCCAATAACTTCTTCGATGTTCCTAGCCAGCGCGCTGTTCACTTTTTTGCTTTCGCTAATCATTTTTTCAATCCGCTCGCCGCCGCCGGCTTTTTTTATCACGTAATCCATCCTAGCGTCAAAGCCCACGTACCTGTCCTCAAGGACTATCCTGTCGCCGAGGCACACCAGGTCCAGCTCTCTCAGCTTCGCCGGATCCGGGTCGAAAGAATGGTTCATGTGCCTCCTGATTATTTCTGCCTCCTTCGCGAAGCCGAGCCTTCTGGCGTATTCCGCCCCTGACACCCAGTGCTCGGTTTCGGCCCTCGCAACGTCGTGCAGCAAGCCGGCTGACTGCACCAGCGCCAAGTCGAAAACGAACCCTTTTTCCACAAGCGCCCGCGCAATCGCCAGTGCTGCGTCCGCAACGGCTATGCAGTGCCTGACTACATGGGCAGGGGTTCCGTAGTTTTTCAGCAATTCCAAGCATTCTTCCCTTCCCGGGTGCCTGTCCTCCATACCAAATCCCACCTTTCAGCAAATATTATATCACATTTTGTTCAACTAGTGGCAGTTTTTGCACAAAGCCATATTTTTCCATAATATATAATTTGACTAAAGATATTGTTTAATGGTATATTTAATAATATATTCAAAGGAGGCGCTAATAGTGAGCTACGCCGAAATGCTGTGCGACATGATAGACAGAAGCAAATTGTCGCTGAGGCAGATAACAAAACGCTGTGCGGATTTTGGGCTGAGCATAACGCCGTCGTACGTTTCTCAGCTGAAGAACGGGAAGCTTCCCCCGCCTTCGCCTGAAGTATCAATGATCCTTGCCAAGGCCTGCGAATCAAAGGAACAGTCGAAGCTTATTTTCCAAGGGTATCTCGAAAAGGCGCCGGACGTGATAAAGGAATACATGTTTGCGTCGTCAAACCTGAACAAAATCATGCTTGAGACCTTGTACAAGGCGCAGGAAAGCAACGTGTCAGATAGCGCTTTGGCGTACCTGCGGGAAATGGACGTGCTGACCGCAATTGAAATGTCCAGCAAATACATGAAGGACGGCGGTGCAGAAATCGAAAACGACCTCGCAAAGCGGATAACCCTCGAAAGCGGCGGCATTGTAAAAGATAACGACAGCGAAATCATGACGGTGTTCCTCGGCGACAACGCCATGGCGCCTACAATCCCCATCCATTCGTTCCTGTACATTATAAGGACAAGGACAGACCTGCTGAAAGACCGCGACATCATCGCGTTTTACCCTGGGAACAGGAAAATCCTGATCTTGAGGAGGATGTACCTCGTGAAAGAAAAAATTCTGCTGATCCCCGATGACAGAACCTCGGAAATCCTGATACTGGATTCCTTTGACGAAATCGACTATGTGGGCAAAGTGGCCTCGTTTAAAGTCGACCTTTAGTCTTCGGTGTACCTTTAGTCTTCGGTGTACTCGAATTCAAAGTCCTTAATCCTCACCGTGCCCCCTTCTTTGAGGCCAATGCTTTTCAGGTTTTCAAGGGCGCCGCTTTTTTCGATGTACTTGTAGAGGTACCTGAGCGAGCCTGTGTCATTGAAATTAGTGGAATTGAATATCTTCTCAAGCTGCCTGCCCTCCAGTACGAAAACCCCATTGTCTACGGAAGCGCGAACTTGGCGGTAACCCTCGTCGTATTCGTTGCTGTCAATGTCGGGACAGTCGTATGTTTCATCACTCTTAACAGCCTGCAGCCTGTCGAGCTGCGTCGCCGCTTCTGCCAGAAGCTCGTGGACGCCTATGTTCAGTTGGGCTGAAACTGGGAAGATTTTTAAACCCCTTTCTTCAACGTGGGTTTTCAGCCTAGCGTACTTATCGTCTTCTTCACCTATTAGGTCGATTTTGTTTGCTGCGACGACTTGGTGTTTTTTCGACAGGTTTTCACTGTACAGCTTTAGCTCTTTGTTGATTTTCTCAAAATCGCCGATAGGGTCCCTCCCCTCTGTCGCTGCTGCGTCCACAACGTGAATGAGCAGCTTCGTCCGTTCGACGTGCTTCAGGAACTCATGGCCAAGCCCTGCACCCTCATTGGCGCCTTCTATAATCCCCGCGATGTCTGCCATCACGAAGCTTGTGTCAAATATCTGCACTACCCCTAGGTTGGGCACGATCGTAGTGAAATGATATGCGGCGATCTTTGGCTTGGCGCTGGTGCAAACCGACAACAACGATGATTTTCCCGCGTTGGGGAAACCAACCAGCCCCACGTCGGCAATAAGCTTGAGCTCCAGCAAAACTGTGCGCTCTTTTGGAAAGCCTCCTGCCTCGGCAAAGTTTGGCGCCTGCCTGACTGCTGTCTTGAAATTGACGTTGCCCTTTCCCCCCTTTCCCCCCTTTGCAGCGACGAACCTGTCTCCGCTGTTCACAAGGTCTTTCATCAGGTACCCCGTCGCTTCGTCAAAGACCATCGTGCCGGGGGGGACGTTGATGACTAAGTTTTCTCCGTTTTTTCCGAACCTCTTTTTCCTCATGCCGTTTTGCCCGTTTTCCGCTTCGTATTTTTTCTTGTACCGGAAATCCATGAGCGTCCGCAAATTGCCGTCGGCAACAAAGACTATGTCGCCGCCTTTGCCGCCGTCGCCGCCGTCAGGCCCGCCTTCCGGCACGTAGGGCTCCCTCCTGAACGAAACACAGCCGTCGCCGCCCTTTCCTGATTTTATCGATATTTTGGCTCTGTCAACAAACATGCTCAATTCCTTTCTTTGGGTGAAATCCTACCCTTGTTGTCAAAGAAAAAACCCCTATTTCATAGGGGTCATAAAGCCGGTAATTCTAAGCTTCCTTAGTGTATACGCTGACTTGCTTCCTTTTTTTGTCATATCGTTCAAATTTGACGTTTCCATCAACTTTCGCAAACAGCGTATCGTCTCCGCCTCTGCCGACGTTGTTGCCGGGATGGAACTTGGTCCCCCTCTGCCTGACCAGAATGCTTCCTGCACTCACATACTGGCCGTCGCTTCTTTTTACGCCAAGCCGTTTGGATTCGCTGTCCCGGCCGTTTTTCGAACTGCCGACCCCTTTTTTGCTTGCCATGGAAAAACACCTCCCTGCTGCACGTTGCAGCCTTGTTCAAATCGCGCTATTCTTCTTCGGTTTTCACTTCTTCAACGGCTGCCTTTTTTGCAGTGGCCTTTTTCGCCGCCGGCTTTGCCGCAGCATCCGGCTCGCTTTCGCCGGCCTGCTTTTCATCTGCTGCTTTCTTGGCTGGCTTCTTCTTTGCTGCCGGTTTTTTTTCAGCTGTTGCCTCTGCCGCCAAAGCATCTTCATGAGTTTCAGCTTCGGCTGCCGCTTGGCTTGTCATCGCCGGAGCGGCATCTGCAGCTTTCGCATCCAAGCCTGCCGGGGTTTCTTCTTCCGCTGGTTCAGCTTTTTTCGCTGTATACGTCCCATCCGGCGAAACGGCGTCAATCTGAACCATAGTGTAGGGCTGCCTGTGCCCTTGTTTCTTTCTGTAGTCCTTTTTGGCTTTGTACTTGAAGATGATTGCCTTCTTTCCTTTGCCGTTTTCAAGGACGCTTCCAAACACTCTTGCTGCATCAAGGTAGGGTGTCCCCGCCTGGATGTCTCCGCCGTCCCCGATCAGCATCACTTTGTCGAACTCGACCGTTGAGCCGACTTCGGCGTTCAGTTTTTCGACCGTAATCACGTCGCTTTCGGAAACTCTGTATTGTTTCCCTCCGGTTTTGATCACCGCATACATATTGTTTCTATTACCTCCTCTGTCCAGCCTCGCCAAAACAAGGCAGCTTGCGCATTTTCATAACCTTTTTTGAGCGGCTTACAATCGTTAATAATAGCATATGCATCGATGTATGTCAAGCATTTTTTCTCGGTTTTCTCGGTTTCTCAGTTGGGGCTGGCAATTGCCAGCAGGACTATCCTCGCGTCGTCGAATTCATACGAGCAGGTCGAAAGCGTCACTACGTTGCCTTGGGTTTGAGGTTCTCTGTAATTTCGCGAGTTTTGCTTCACATATTCGAAGAACCTGTTTTTATCCATGTCTGTGCTGTACACAATCTCGTCGTCTGCCCGTATGACCATGTAGGCGAAAAACTCCAAAGAATACGTGTTGTCTTTCAGGTATGCCGTCCCTGTTGGGTTTGATTTGAAAAACCATTCATCCGCAAAGAAGATCAAGCTGCCGAACATGCTGTTGTTTTTCATGTAATGGCCATAGATAATCGTGTTGAAACTGGTAAAATCTTCTTTGTTGCGGTAGTCCATGAAGATGCTCCCTGCTGCCGCGTATTTGCCGTGCAAGTCCCGACGCAGGTAGTAATTGTTGTCGGCTGCTTGGACAAAGGGGTAATCTATCTGGGTCTCCGGTATTTTCAGCCAGCCGGCTATGTCGCTGTTCACGTCGCCCTGCATGTCGGCAATCCATTGGTTGCCCTTGGGCGTTTCATCATTCAAGGCAGGCTCTGCCTCGGCAGCCTCTACTTCGGGAAGGAACTTCGCCATTTCATCCTTTATCTGCGCTTCTTTGGCGTATTGATCGGTTATTTTCCAAAGCTGATGCCCGCAAAGGCAGATAACCAGCGTAAGCGCGGTTATTAAAAGCATTCTGGTTATCTTCATCAATTTCGTTTCCTCCTTTGGTTAGGCCGGCTGCTGCTGCTTGGCGTAAGTGTTGAATTTTTTTCGGCGCATGGCCTCTTCCAGCATCCCGCGGATGCAGAATGACAGGACTACGCATAGCCCAAACATGATAAACACTAGATATATGTTGGCTCTTAGATATGATATGGCCGCCCCTACTCCCGGCAAGGAAAGCGTTACTTTGCCAACTACGTTTGCTGCATGGACGATGTCGTTGTCAGGGTTCTCGTTGTTTACGCCTTTTGTTATGAACCCTCTGGCGCCGCTGTCTTGGTAATTCTCCTGTATGCCGATAATCTTGTGGGTCACTGATGTGCTTTGGTCGCGCAGATAGGTTATGTTGTCCCCTATCTGAAGGTCTTGCGGGTCTGTTTTGTGCACCAATATAAATGAGCCTTTTGGGATTTCGTCTTGCATGCTGGAAGTCAAGACTGTGAAGTAGGAATACCCCATTATCATTTTGGGTGCGCCTACGCCGCCTCCTGAAAATATCGCGGTAACCAGTATCACGCAAATCGCCACATAAAATATCAAATCTGATATTGAAGCAAGCACGCCTGCTTTTTTCTTTGTAGGCTTCGGCGCTTTCAGCTTAGCAAGCGATTCGAGAATCTGCGCCTTTTTAGGCATGGCTGCACGAACCGGCGCTTCCCGGGCAGGCACGGCTGTTCTAACCGGCGCTTCCTGAGCAGGCATGGCTGCACGAACCGGCGCTGCCACTGGCGTGGGTTTCATCGGCACCGCTTCGTCGGCCAATATGGCAAGTTTTGCCACTAAAGAAGTATTTGCCTGTGCAAAAAGCTGCGAAGTCTCATCTGCCCTTGCAGGTGCCACAGCCATAGCCGCTGCCGCTGGCATTGCCGGCGCCGCTGGTATTGCTGTCCATGTTGGCGGTGTCTGCATATTTGGTTCTTCCTGCCCATACAAGACTTTTTCATAATAGTCAAATTTGGAAATTATGAAATCCCTGTTGAATTCTGCTGTTGTCATCAAAGTCACTTCATGGCCCTCCTTTCTTTTTTATTACCTTAATCATAAATGATAAAGCAGCTTGAATGTCAATACCTTTTCATAAAAAATAATAATTTTTTAACCTTTTTTGTAACAGTTCCCCAAAGTGTTAGAGTTTAGCCATTCAAAACGGTTTTTTTTATACCTGTTTCGTAGAATTTCTTAATCTGGCTGATGCAGCTCCATCAAAAAAGCCCCTGTTGGCCGTGCAAACCTTAGAGGGGCTTTAATGTTGCTGGCAGAGTCCCCAAAGCACTAATGCTTCATCAATTCTTTGAGGCTGCCGAGCAGGTCGCCATTGCCGACTGAAATATTGCCAACTTTGTCGCAGATCTTCTCTAAATACTCAAGCTCTTTCAATTTGTAGAGCGTAGAATTCTCCTCCATGAGCTTAGCCGTGTTGAGGAGGCTTCTCGTGGAAGCGACTTCTTCCCTTCTCGAAATGACGTTCGCTTGGGCGTTTTTCTCAGCGATCAATACAGTGTTCATGATGTCGCGGATTTCCCCAGGCAGAATTATGTCCTTGAGCCCTGCATCTATAAATTCAACAAAAAGTCCGCTTTGCTTTTCCCTCAATTTTTCAAGGACAATGCCTGCAATGCTGTCCTTTTGCTCTAAAAGTTCGTCGAACTTCAGGCGCCCGACGTATTCCCTTAGCGCGAGCTGCGTAGTGACGTATGTCTGATCCTTGTAGTCTTTCAGCAAAGTACAGATGCGCACAGCGTCTGTTATCCTGTACTTGCATACGAAATTCAGCCTCAGAGTCACCTTGTCGGCGGTCAGTATTTCCTGACTGCTGACGTCAAGTTGCTGGGTGCGCAAATCAACGAGCTGGCAAAACACTTTTACCGAGCCGTTCCAAAAATAATAGCTCCCGCTTTCAAGCTGCCGCTGAAATTTGCTGTCAAAGAACAGAAGGCCTGTTTCCCCTTCCGGCACTTCGATTTTGCTGTATAGCCTCAGTGGGACGACTGACATCATTTCCTTTGGCAGCTCAACCTGTGGCTTGCTGACATCAAGCAGCTGGAACGTGTGTTTGTGAAACACGTTCCAGAAGTAATGCGCGCCGGGCCCCAGGGCTTCTGCAACCCTGCCATCTTCAAAATGCAGTGCGCAATGAACGTCAGGCACCTCAATTTTAGTTATGCTGGATGAGAATTTCTCGTCGCGGAGCAGGACATTGATGTCGATGCCCTTGACAGTTGCCTCCTTGGATATTTCCGTTTTTAGACATGTTTCGCCAAACAGAGAACTGACTCTGTGCTTGCCTGGCTCGACCATCCGCAGGAACCTGCCATTTTTGAAGATGAAACCTCTTTCATTTTCGTTTATAACAACTTTCATTTCTTACACCTCGTTTTTTTCGGAATCCGCGAAAGCGCCCGCGCAGGGCTCGGGGGCACGGCTTTTGAGCAGCCTCGGAACGCTCCCGGGGCCCACCAAAACACTTTAGGGGGATGGGGTGCGCGCCTTGCTGCGGTATCCAAGCTGCGGCAAGCCCGGTGCTGCGCTGGTGCATGGCGACGCCATGCACCGGGGCGGTTCCGCTTTTTCCAATCAGTTTTTCGTATACAAGATCCCTCAGTCTTGCGCCTTAACCACTTGGCAAACTTCGCAAAACGAAGTATGGGATTCGAACCCATGAATACATTCTGTACGCTCTACCACTGAGCTAACTTCAAGAGAAGTGAAGGAGTCGAACCTTCGCATTACAGTTAGGGGGTGCGCCGACGCCGGCACATCCCAAATCCGCTGCACCCGGCATACCGAGGGACAAAGTCCGGCGGCACCGCACGGGGAGAAAACCCGTTGCATAGGGCATGGTGGATATATTAAGGCTCTCGCCGAAATACCTTTGCTGTCATATTAACAAATACCTTGCCTACTCAATGATTACCCCGTCTTCGTCCACTACAGGGCCTTTGTTTTTTATCCTGGACAGCAGCTCCTTTTCTATCTTGGCGAAGACGTCTTTGTTCTCAGTAAGGAAATTCTTCACGTTCTCGCGGCCCTGCCCGATCCGGTTCCCGTCGTAGCTGTACCATGAGCCTGCTTTATCAATGATCTTTGAGTCGACTGCGCAGTCTAGGATGTCTCCTTCCTTGGAAATGCCTGTCCCGTACATGATGTCGAACTCGGCCTGCTTGAAGGGTGGAGCCAGCTTGTTCTTCACGACCTTGACTTTCGTCCTGCTTCCCAATATCTCGTCGCCGGATTTGATGTTCTCCGACTTCCTGACTTCAAGCCTCATGCTTGAGTAAAACTTCAGCGCCCTTCCGCCGGTGGTAACCTCGGGGTTCCCGTACACTACCCCGACTTTTTCACGCAGCTGATTGATGAATATGACGCAGGTGTTTGATTTGTTGATGGCCCCTGCCAGTTTGCGCAGAGCCTGAGACATCAGCCTTGCATGCAAGCCAACATGGCTGTCGCCCATGTCCCCCATGATTTCCGCCTTCGGCACAAGGGCAGCGACGGAGTCGATCACTATGAGGTCCAGCGCTCCGCTCCTCACGAGCATTTCGCATATCTCAAGGGCTTGTTCACCTGTGTCCGGCTGCGAAACGAGAAGCTCGTCCACGTCTACCCCGAGGTTTTTCGAATACTCGGGGTCCAGCGCATGCTCTGCGTCTATGAACGCGGCTTTCCCGCCTTCTTTCTGTGCCTGTGCTATGATGTGCAGGGTAAGGGTTGTCTTGCCTGAGGATTCGGGGCCGAAGACCTCTATTATCCTGCCACGTGCGACGCCTCCTATCCCTGTAGCGATGTCAAGGCTGATGGATCCCGTCTGAATCGCCTGAATGTTCGCCATCGCTCCTTCGTCGCCCAGCCGCATGATGGCGCCTCTGCCGTATTGCTTCTGAATCTGGCTGAGCGCTGCCTCAAGGGCTTTTTCTTTTTCGTCTTTGTTTGTGCTCATTTATTGTCCTCCATTTACGAACAATTGTTCTTTATTTATACTACCACACATATTTTAAAAGGTCAAGCATTATTTATCATGGTAATATATGGTATATTATACAATAAATGCACTTTGTTGTCAACAGCATAATTGACGCTTTGCATGCTTTTGTCTAAGAAATAACCCTGTACACCATGTTCATCATGTAAAGCATGAAGTAATTCCTGTTCACGTTCCTGTCAACGTTCCGGTGGCGGACTTCCCGAAGCTCTTCCTTTTCGTCGAATATCACGCAGGTGCAGAACGTCCCTGCCGGCTTTTCCGCAGAACCGCCGCCGGGGCCTGCTATCCCAGTAATTGACACGCAAAGCCTGCTGCCGGTCTTCGCTTTCAGACCCCGTGCCATTTCTGCTGCCGTTTCCACGCTTACGGCGCCGTATTTTTCCAGTGTGCTTTCTTTTACCCCGAGTTCGTCTGTCTTTGAGCGGTTGCTGTATGTAACGATCCCCCGGTCGAAAACTGCAGACACGCCGGGCGTTTTCGTCAGCATTTCCGCAAACAGCCCGCCGGTGCACGATTCCGCGCATGATATTGATATGTTTTCTTCAATCAGCTTCCGCGCCACCGCCTCGCACAGATCCTCGTTGTCGCAGCTGTAGACGTAACCGCCAACGCGCTCCTTCACCAGTTCCACCATGTCGTCCACAGCTTGGCTGGCCTCTTCTGCCGTAGCCCTTTTTGACGCTACCCGAAGCGCACATTCACCGTCTTTTGCGTAGGTGGCAAGGGTTGGGTCCGTCTGGCCGTCAATCAGGTCGAGGACCGCAGTCTCGAGGGACGATTCGCCTATGCCGAAGGTCCTTATCATCCTGTAGCGGATCTTGCCGTCGGACCTTGACTCAAGGTAAGGTTTTGCCTGGCGCTCAAACATCATCTTCATTTCACGGGGCGGGCCGGGTAGGCAGATGGCTGTCCTGCCGCCGTCCTCAAGGGCGAAACCCGGTGCTGTTCCTGCGTCGTTGTAGAATATTTCTGCCCGGGACGGGAGGTACGCCTGCTTTTCGTTGTTTGCGCTCATCTCCCGGTTCATTTTCGCAAAAGCCTTCTTTATCCTGTTTAAAGCTTCGCTGTCCAAGATGGTTTCGTCGCCTAATGCAGCCGTTACGGTTTCCTTTGTCAGGTCGTCCTGCGTCGGCCCGAGGCCTCCCGTGGTGACTACCAGGCTGCAGTCCTCATATGCGGTTTCTATCATTTTCCTGAGCCTTGCGGGATTGTCCCCCACTGTAAAATGGTACATCACGTCAAAACCCAGCGTGTTGAGCTGCTGCGACAGGTAGACCGAGTTCGTGTTCGTTATCTGCCCAAAGAGGAGTTCCGTACCTACGCTTATAATTGCTGCTTTCATTATTCAATTCCTTTACTATCCATTAAAAACTATGAGAAGGCTTCCTTGTTTTTTACGATGTATTCAACACCCGAAACCACAGTCATCGCAACCGCCGCCCAGAGCATTATGTCAGCGAACGGCAGCCCGATCAGGCTAAAGGGCCAGTTGCGGAGCAGCAGGGCTGTAATCGCGACCATCTGCAGTATGGTCTTTACCTTGCCTGTTGTACCGGCAGCAATCACTGCCCCCCCGGCAGCGGCAACTGAACGTAATCCTGTTACGGTAAACTCCCTTGCCAGCACAACAATCGCCATCCATCCAGGCACGTCGCCAAGCTGGACTAGGCAG
Source organism: Clostridiales bacterium (assembly GCA_009782285.1). Classification (GTDB taxonomy): domain Bacteria; phylum Bacillota; class Clostridia; order Peptostreptococcales; family Anaerovoracaceae; genus WRJK01. Next base: position 28,653 of record WRJK01000008.1, on the reverse strand, counting down.
ACCAAAGCGGACATTACAAGCAGCTTGTCCGCAAGGGGATCCATTATCTTCCCGAAATTTGTGACTAGGTTCATTTTTCTGGCGATCATGCCGTCAAGCATGTCAGTAAGCGAAGCAAGGACGAATATGGCGGCAGAAGCGTAATAGTGCCCGAGCATCAGAACCGCTATGAATGCCGGAACGGCAAGCACCCTGCCTATCGTGAGCTTGTTTGGCAAATTCATCCCCGCACCTCCCTGCCGATTACGTCGTAGTCGAAAGCATCAGTGACTTCAACATTGACGATGTCCCCTGGCCTGCACTCCCTGTCCGAAGAGAAAATGACGGAATTGTCTATTTCCGGGGCGTCGTACCTGCTTCTGCCAAAGCAGGCGCCTTCGCTGTCGGTGCCTTCGACAATCGTTTCAAAAACTTTGCCTATTTTCTCCGTGTTTTGTTCAAGGGATATTTCGAGCTGCTTAAGCATTATCGCATTTTTTCGCGACTCCTTCACGTCAGCCCTGACCTGCGGCTTCATTTTCGCGGCAGGCGTCCCTTCTTCCTTTGAATAGGTAAACACCCCGAGCCGTTCAAACCGCATTTGTTCGACAAATTCAAAAAGTTCAGCAAACTCCTTTTGGCCCTCGCCCGGCAGGCCGGTTATTACAGTGGACCTTATGTGGATGTCAGGCATGGCTTTCCTGAGCTTTTCCACTGTGGACGTTATGCTGGCTTTAGTTGAACGCCTGTTCATGGCACTCAGTATTTTGTCGCTGCAGTGCTGCACCGGGATGTCGATGTATTTGCATATCTTCTCTTCTGATTTCATCGTTTCAACCAGCTCGTCGGTAACCCTGTCCTCGTAGCAGTACATGAGCCTGACCCAGTGAATGCCGTCTATCCTGCAAATGCCCCTGAGAAGCCCTGGGAGTTCGAGCCTGCCGTATATGTCGGCACCGTAAGCCGTTACGTCCTGAGCCACCAGTATCAGCTCTTTGCACCCGTTTTCGGCCAGCCACGCCGCTTCATGCAGAATGTTTTCTTTTTTCCTGCTCCGGCAGCCCCCTCTGATAGAGGGTATGACGCAGTAGGCACAGGCGTTGTCGCAGCCCTCTGCTATTTTTACGGCAGCACTGAAAGGCTTCCCAAAACACCTGCTGCGGGGCATTTCAGCGTATTCCTTTTCCCACTCCGAAAAAAACTTCGCTCTCTTGCCGCTGTAGCTTTCTATGATCCCCGGCAGTGCGGGGTAGTCGTTGACCCCGATGAACACGTCGACTTCAGGCATCTGCCTGTACAGCTTTTCCCGGTACCTCTCCGGCAAACAGCCTGAGACTATCAAAAGCGCCCCTTCGGCTTTGGCCTGCGCCATTTCGAATATCTTTGCTATTGACTCCCGCTTCGCGTCGTCGATGAAGCCGCAGGTGTTGACCAGCACCGCACCGGCGCCCGCAGCATTGCCTGTGACCCGGTGCCCGGCGCGCTCAAGCAAGCCGGCTGCTGCTTCCGAATCGCACATGTTTTTCGGGCACCCCAGTGTTTCGATGTATACGTCCACTATTCAAGCCCTTTCTTCTCGTTTCCGGCCTCGTAAAGCTCTTCCTCGGTCATCAGCACCTGCCTGGGCTTGCTCCCGTCGGCCCTGCTTATAATCCCCTTCGCTTCCATTATTTCAATTATCCTGGCAGCTCTGTTGTACCCTATGCGGAAGCGCCTTTGCAGCCCTGAAGCCGATGCCTGCTTGGTCTTTACGACTGTTTCTATCGCTTCGTCCAGGAGCTCGTCGCCGCCTTGGCTGCCCTCTGCGTCCCCTTTTTCTATCGTGTGGATCACGTCGTCCGCGTACTCGACCTCCTTGGACTGGGATTTCACGAATTCGATGACCCTGTGCACTTCGCTGTCGGATATGAACGTGCCCTGCACCCTGACAGGTTTTGGGATGCCAATCGGGTTGAACAGCATGTCGCCTTTGCCAACGAGCTTCTCTGCCCCGGACATGTCCAGAATCGTCCTGGAATCGAACTGGGATGAAACGGCGAAGGCTATCCTTGACGGGATGTTGGCTTTTATAACCCCGGTTATTATGTCTACGGAAGGCCTTTGGGTGGCGACGATCAAGTGCATGCCCGCCGCCCGCGCCATCTGCGCCAGCCTGCATATGGATTCTTCGACTTGGGACGGCGCAGCCATCATAAGGTCCGCGAGCTCGTCGATAATGATGACAATCTGAGGGAGCACCATGTCGTTTTCGTTTCGTTTCCTGACTGAGCCGTTGTATGAATCCAGGTCGCGCACGCCTTCTTCAGCAAATTTCTTGTACCTGTCGGTCATCTCGGAAACGGCCCAGCCCAGTGCCGCAGCAGCTTTCGGCGGCTCCGTCACAACAGGGATCAAGAGGTGCGGGATGCCGTTGTAGTTCCTCAGCTCGACGACTTTCGGGTCGATCAGGACCAGCTTGACTTCCTCGGGAAGCGCCTTGTACAGGATGCTTATGATGATGCTGTTGATGCAAACGCTCTTGCCCGAGCCCGTGGCGCCGGCAATCAGCATGTGGGGCATCTCTTTCAGGTCGGCGACTATGGAGTTGCCTGAGATGTCCTTGCCGATGGCAAAAGCGATCTTCGACTTCGAGTCCTTGAATTCCTTTGACGCCAGTATGTCCCTGAGCGTGACCATCGTCACCTTGTCGTTTTCGACTTCGATGCCTACGGCAGCCTTGCCGGGGATGGGTGCCTCGATCCTGATGCTCCTTGCTTCGAGGTTCAGCGCAATGTCGTCTGCCAGCCTTACGATGCTGTTCACCTTGACGCCTGTGTTTGGCTGGATTTCGTACCTTGTTACCGCCGGGCCTTGGGTGACCCTGAGCACTTTGGCGTCGACGTGAAAATTGCTTAGCGTCTCTTCCAGCTTGCCCGCCTTCGCCATGAGGCCCGCGTCTGAGTTGAGCCTGCTCCCGTCGATGCCCTTGTTCAGGAACTCAATGGACGGCAGCTGGTACTTCGCTGTTGCCGGCTTGCTGAGCTTTGCGCCGCCGGCGATCGGGGGTTTTGCCTCCGCAGCCTCTTCGGCTTTACTGAATTCTTCAACGGCTCTGTTGGCTGCTTCCGTTTTTTCAAACAGGTTGTCGTCGCTCATGTAATCCATTATTTTCATCTGGTTCACAGACATTCCGCCGTAAAGCTCGTCGAAAGGGCTTTTCCTTGGAGCGCCGTTTTCTGCCGCAGCCTCTTCCGGCTCCGCCGGCAGAGGCTGCTCAGGGCGCCCCGCCCCGGCAAGCGGCGGGGCGGCAGGCGGCTTTGCGGCAGGCGGCTTTGCGGCAGCCGCCGAGCCCTCCGCCGGTTCTTCCCATGCCTCGCCCGCCTTCTTTTCCCTCCTTTCGGCCCTCTTCAGCTTAAGGCTGTCCAAGAATTGGGATATGGGCGTGTTGATCACCAGAAGCAGCGATGCCAGGATGACAACGAAGGAGAATATGAAAAGGCCTGATTTGCCTGTCAGTTTCACTAAAACGTTACCCGCATAGGTGCCGAAAACCCCTCCGCCTGAAAGCTTCACGCCAGCGTTGAAAATGCCGGCAAAGCTGTAATTCAAGCCCTCTGGGTCGATGAACCTGCTCGAGTTGATGATTGTAAGCATCAAGAAAATCAGCGCGAGGAATGCAGCTGAGCGCCCACCGACGTGGGCAGCCTTTTTGGCGAACAGCAGCATCCCGTACAGTATCAAATAGTACGGCAGGACATAAGCCATAAACCCAAAGACCCCGAAAAACAGCGTGGCTATGGCGCCGCCAAGCTTCCCGGCGGCGCTGGTCTGAAGCGCGATGATGAGGAAGGCACCCAGAGCCATGATGACGATGGCCCAGATTTCGTCCTTCACACGGGACGCGACAGTCCCACCGGCCTTTTTCTTGCCGACAGCTTTGTCGGTTTTGCCGGTATTATTGCTTTTTTTCTTTTTTTCAGCCATGCCAGCAGCCACCCGCCTTTCTACGCCAAAATGAACGCGTACGCCAAAACAGCAGCACCCAATGCCCACGTATAAATGGAAAAGCCGAACAATTTTTTGCTTGACACGACTTTTATCATCGTCTTTATGGCAAAAAACCCTGCAATTGCAGCAACTGCCGCCCCAACAGCGATCGGTGCCGCCATAGACGGCCCCGCCCCTTCCGCAAACGCCTTGGGGGCTTCAAGCACAGCCGAGCCCATTATCGAAGGCAGCGACAGCAAAAACGCGAATTTCACTGCGCTGGCGCGGTCCAGCCCGCATATCAGGCTGCCGAACAAAGTCGCCCCTGACCTGGATATCCCCGGACATATTGCGACGCCTTGGCATATGCCTGTAAAAACTGCGCTGCGGTACTTCATGTCCTTTATCTTCTTGCGGTTTTGCCCCAACCTCTCTGCGGCAAGCAGTATGGTCCCGGTGATCAGGAACCCTGCCCCGATGACGGGAAGCGACAGGTACATCGCTGAAAACACGTCGCCAAGCAGGACGCCCATCAATGCAGTCGGCACCGTCGCGGCGATTATCAGAAACCCCAGCTTCCGCGTAGGGTTTGCATCCGGCCTTAGCCCTTTGCCTGTGAACAGGTCTTTAAACACCATGCACAGCTCGTAAACAAGCGCAAGCACGTCTTTCCAGTAGACTGCGAGCACGGAGGCAAGCGTACCCACATGGAGCAGGACGGCGAACGCAAGGACGCTCTCCCCTTCTATCCCGAAAAGTTTTTCCAGCAGCGCCAAGTGGCCCGAGCTGCTGATCGGCAAGAACTCGGCAAGCCCCTGAACCAACCCAAGTATTACGGCTTCTGCAACGCTCAAAACGCAAAACCCCCTTCTGTTCAATGAAATCTTGGTATATTATACCACAATTATCCGCAAATAAGTATTAAAATTTCCCTACGTTTTGAAACGTTTTTCTTGTTTTACCGCCCAGCAAGGTGCTATAATTTTATTTGTATTACATTTTACGAACAGGAGGGCAGTGCAGTGGACAAGAAACCGAACCTTGCCATCGTAGGCGCAACCGGCCTCGTAGGCAGTACGTTTCTGCAGGTTATCGAGGAAAGAGGGTTTCCTTTTGGCAGCCTGCACATCATGGCTTCAGCGAAATCAGCCGGAAAAACAGTGACTTTCATGGGGAAGGGCTACGTGGTGGAAGAACTGACGGAGCGCTCCTTTGACAAGCCTGTCGACATAGCCCTGTTTTCCGCAGGCGGGGAGGTCAGCAAAGAATTCGCCCCCGTAGCTGTGCGGGGCGGGGCAATTGTAGTCGACAACAGCAGCGCGTGGCGCATGGACGAAAACGTCCCCCTTGTGGTACCCGAAGTGAACCCTGGCGACATACTGTGGAACAAGGGCATCATCGCCAACCCCAACTGCTCCACGATCCAAGCAGTCGTCTGCTTGAAACCGCTCTACGACAGGTACGGGATCAAGCGGGTGGTCTTTTCCACGTACCAAGCCGTATCGGGTTCTGGCGTCAAAGGCATTGCTGATCTTGAAAACGGCCTCACCGGAAGCGTTGAAACCACAGCCTACGCCCACCCTATCGCCGGGAACTGCCTGCCGCACATAGACGCCTTCCTGGAGAACGGTTACACGAAGGAAGAGATGAAAATGATAAACGAAACGCGCAAGATACTTGGGGATGGCAGCATCGCCATAACCGCGACCACGGTGAGGGTCCCCGTCTTCAATTCCCACAGCGAATCGCTGAACGTGGAGCTGAAAAAGCCTTTTGACATTGAAGAGGTAAAAGCCCTGCTGGCGTCATCGCCAGGGGTAGTCCTGAAAGACGACCCGGAAAACAGCGTATACCCCCTTGCCAGGGACGCATCCGGCAGGGACGAAGTGTTCGTAGGCAGGGTAAGGCGCGACTTCTCGGTTGAAAACGGCCTCAACCTCTGGGTGGTGGCTGACAACGTGAGGAAGGGCGCTGCGACCAACGCTGTGCAGATAGCGGAGGTGCTGGCCAAGCAGGCGCAGTGAAACAACGAAAGCTCAACATTGCAAATCATTGCAACTAAAAAATCCGCAGGAGCCATGCGCCGGCGCCTGCGGATGTTTTTATTTAGCTGCTTTGCTTTTTTCTTCTGAAGCTACTATTTCCCTGCCGTTGTAGTAATTGCAGTTCGGGCAAACTCTGTGCGGAAGCTTCGGTTCGTGGCACTGTGGGCAAATCGACAGCGCCGGCGGGGTCTTCTTCATGTTCGGAGCCCTTCTCATGTCTCTTTTCGAGCTTGATGTCCTTCTCTTTGGAACTGCCATACTCTACACCTCCTTTTGCTCGTTTTGTGTTTGAATTCCAACTGAAATGCAACTCTTAAATTATATCTGCTGAAAACCCGGTTGTCAAATGTTATTTTCGCGTTTTCATATTTTGCTCTTAATGATGTCGTAAGTGTCCCTTGCAATCATGAGCTCCTCGTTTGTGGGGACCAGCAGTATCTTGACCTTTGAATCGTCGCGGGATATGATCATCTCCTTGCCCCTAACCTTGTTCTTCACAAGGTCGAGCTTGATCCCCAGGTTCCCAAGGTCGTTGCAGATGATGTCCCTCATCGAAATGTCGTTCTCGCCAACGCCGGCCGTGAACACAATAGCGTCAACACCGTTCATCTCGGCGATGTAGCCGCCGATGTAGAACCTGACCCGGTGGGCGAATATCTTGAGCGCCAGAAGCGCCCTCTCGTTCCCCTCTTCCGCAGCAAGGCCGATGTCCCTGAAATCGCTGGAAATCCCTGATATCCCCAGCACGCCCGATTTCTTGTTCAGTATGTCGTTGAGCTCGCTTGAGGAAAGCCCTTCCTTTTCCATGATGAAATTGACTATTGCCGAGTCTATGTCGCCGGAGCGGGTCCCCATGACCAGCCCTTCCAAGGGCGTGAACCCCATGGAAGTGTCGACGCACTTGCCTCTTTTGATCGCTGCCATCGAAGCCCCGTTCCCCAAATGGCAGGTGATTATCTTCAAGTCTTCGATGTTGATGCTCAAAATGTCCGCAGCCCTCTCTGCCACGTATTTGTGGCTCGTGCCGTGGAAACCGTACTTCCTGACGCCGTATTTCTTGTAATACTCGTATGGCAGCGCGTATATGTAGGATTCGGGGGGCATAGTCTGATGGAACGCCGTGTCGAACACCGCGATCATCGGAGTGTCGGGCATGAGCTCGCGGCAGGCGCTGATCCCCAAAAGGTTGGGCGGGTTGTGCAGGGGCGCAAGGTCGCTGCATTCTTCCAATGCTTGGATTACGTCCTTCGTGATCAGAACGGAGCTTGCGTATTTCTCCCCGGCGTGCACCACCCTGTGGCCTACCCCTGATATTTCGCCCATCGATTTTATCACACCGTATTCATCATGAACAAGGGCATCCAGCACGTGCCCAATGGCGTCTTTGTGATCCTTCATCGGGGTGGTGAACTTTAGCTTGTCTTCGCAGCCTATTTTTTCATGGGTGATGGCGGAACCCTCGATTCCGATCCTCTCAACGAGGCCTTTAGCCAGCAGCTGTTCGCCGGTCATGTCCAAAACCTGATACTTCAGAGAAGAGCTCCCGCAGTTGATTACCAGTATTTTCATTCCTGTATTCCTCCGTTTTACATAATTTTCACAAGGCTTCACTATATTAATTATAATGCTGTCACCAATATTTTCAAGCCTTTTGTTAAAATTTGTGGTAAGGCGGAACGACAAAATCGCTTTTCACGCGTGTATCGCTGCCTGAAACCAAATTGTACAGGTCCGAAGCGAGCAGATCGTACTTCAGCAGCCTGAATATTTCGTCCCCGTCGCGCACCTGCTTGTTGATGTTGGTAATAACCGGTATCCTTGTGCCGGCGCCCTTGGCCCTTCTGAGCAGGGCGGCGCCTTCAGCGTTGAAAGCCAGCACCCTGGCATAGTTCAAGCCAGCGTCGAGGATCCCATGGAAATCTGCAGCTTTCAGATCGAAAAGCGCATGCACGAGCAGCCTCTGAATCCGCGTCCTGGTGTAGCGTTTTGACTTTGTTCCTGACACTAGGCTTTCAAGGCAGTCCGCCCCCCTTGCCGCTTTTTTCAGCCTGCAGCCCAGCCCCTCGCCTGCCGACAGGGTTTCTTCGAGTTTTTCTTCAGTTTCAGAAAATATTTTCGCTGATATCAACAAAAATAGGTTATTAATTTTTTCATTAAAGCCTATATTAATTTTTTTTATGCGATCATAGCATTCATCGGGGACGTATTTCGACGCTTCATTCATGCCGCCTGCCCCCAGCATGCCCCTTATCGAAGCCGCGCTGGAAAACCCGCCCGACGGCGCCTTTGAATTGTGGCCAGCGCCTTCCCTCCTAACCGTAAGCGGGGCAAGGCTGCTGCCGGCAAGCATCAGCTGCTTCAAGTATTCTACAGCAAGGATGTTGTTCGGGCTGCTAAGCATCTCCGCGATTTCTTCACCTGCGGCAAGGCGAAGGGCGCCAGCCCTTGCTTTTGGGAAAGAATCCCCCTTCTCCAAGCCGCTCTTCAAGTTTTCCCGGAACTTTTCGTCTTCGCTAAGAAGGCAGCTTGCGGATTCTGACAGTTTTGTCAAATCCCCCGACTCGCTGCCGAAAGACATGGCGTCTACGCAAGAAAGGCCGTCCAGTATCTGGACAGCTCCCTTGGCGAAATGCTCCGCAGTGTTGCAAGCGTAGGCAAAAGGCAGCTCAAGCACAAGATCGACGCCGCAGTCCACCGCGATCCTGGCCCTTTCCCATTTGTCGAAAAAAGCCACTTCGCCGCGCTGGGTGAAATTTCCGCTCATTACGGCGACGCAGGCACCGGCGCCCGACATTCTTTTCGACTCTGCCAGATGGAAAAGGTGCCCTTTGTGAAAAGGGTTGTATTCAGCTACGATGCCTAAAACTTTCATTTTGGATGGTGCCGCCTTCGCCGGAAAAGGGCTAATAATCGCCCTCCATTTTGGTCCTGTACGCCATTTCCTTGATTTCGTTGCGGTTGTCGGTCAGCGTCGTGCCAATGGATTCAAAGGTCTTTTCCAAGTTGTTGAACATGTCGCCGAAATACTGGGCGTTCAGCTGGTCCATCTTCTCCTGAAAATTGTACAGTATGCTGTCGATGTAGTCGAAAGTGCTCATTTTCAGGTGCTTCACGTTCGCTTCGGCAATTTTGATAATTTCGTCTGCCCGGACCTTCGCCTTGACGATTATGTCGTCGTTCTCGATGAGCATCTCCGCCTGCCTTTGCGCGTCCCGGAGCACAGTCTCGTATTCCCGCTTGGCTTCGTCCAAAATCCTCTGCCGCTCGTTTTTTATCCATTGCGCCTGCTGAATCTCGTCAGGCAACTCGATTCTGATCTCTTTTATTATTTCCAGCAGCTCCCCGGCATCAACCATTATTTTCCCGGTCAGCGGAAAACCTGACGCAGTGTCGACGATTTCTTCAAGCTCGTCCAGTAGTTCTAAAACTTTCATTCTGACACAATCCCCCTTTTATGATTCATGATCATTAGTATTTTCCCAGGCACAAGCCCGCTTATGTCTCCGCCAAGCTGATGGACCTCCCTTATCAGGTTTGAACTGATAAAAGAGTAGCTCGGGCTGGTCATCAGAAATATAGTCTCGACGTTGTCGTTGAAAAGCCGCGCGTTCATCTGAGCCATCTGTATTTCGTACTCGAAATCCGTGATAGCCCGCAGCCCCCTGACAACCACGTCGAAATTGTTGCTGTTCACGTAATCTGCCAAAAGCCCTTGAAAGCTGACAATATCCACGTTGGTTAGGTGGCATGTGGCGATTTTGATCATTTCTTTCCGTTCCTCGATGGAAAAAAACGGTGTTTTCGCTGGATTCGCTATCACTCCTATCACGAGTCTGTCGTATTGCTTCGCCGCCCTGTTTATGATGTCCAGGTGCCCGTTGGTGACTGGGTCGAAAGAACCTGCATATAAGGCTTTTATTATCATTGAGTGACCTCCCTTTGCATTTGCCAAAACGGATGAAACAATCTTAACACAATTTGATGAATAATTCAACCATATAACGATATTAGAGTTCTGCCGTATTTTTTTTCTTTTAGCTTTTGGAGGCCAGCCACTGCGTCCGGCAGATCCTCGCCCCCCTCGTGCTCGCAGACGACTATGCCGCCCTCGCTAAGGATGCCTTGCCTGCAAATGAGGTTCAAGCAGCTCTCCATCAAGCCTTTTTTGTAGGGGGGGTCCAAAAAAACCAAGTCTGCCCTTTCGGGGATTTTCATCAGCGTTTTCTCGAAATCCCCTGCAATGACAACGCTGCGGCTGCCTGCGCCGCAAATGCCTATGTTTGATTTCGTAAGCGCAACGCTTTCGGGCGAAACGTCGCCGAAGTAGCATATCCTAGCGCCCCGGCTCAAGGCTTCAATGCCCAAGCTCCCGGTGCCCGAAAACAGGTCCACGGCGACGCAGCCCTCCAAGATTTCGCCGATCATTGAAAATACGGCTCCTTTGACCTTGTCGGCGGTCGGCCTTATGCCGCTTCCGCTTGGGGCGCCCAGCACCCGTCCTTTGTAATTTCCCGCTATTATCCGCATGCCCGGCCCCTCAAAGCGTCAAATCAAACTGCTTCTGTATTTTTTCCTTCAGCAAGGAGTGTTTTGGCAGGGACAGGTCCGGGTCTTCCGCGAGCAGCATCCTAGCTTCTTCCCTGACAGACTCAAGCATGCCGGCGTGCTTGAGCAGGTTTGCTATCCTAAGATCCGGCAGGCCGTGCTGCCTAGTGCCGAAAAATTCTCCCGGACCCCGCAGGGACAGGTCCATTTCCGCTATTTCAAACCCGTCCTGTGTCCTCACCATCGCCTTCGCCCTTTCGGCAGCCAGCTCCGTTTCGTTTTCCGTCACGAGGATGCAGTAGGATTTTCCGCTCCCCCTCCCGACCCGGCCGCGCAGCTGGTGGAGCTGCGAAAGGCCAAACCTTTCAGCGTTTTCTATGAGCATTACAGTGGCGTTGGGGACGTTGATGCCCACCTCGATGACGACAGTGGACACGAGGACGTCCACGCTGCCCTCGTAAAACTTCCTCATCGTTTCGTCTTTTTCAACTTGCTTCATGTCGCCGTGGAGCAACGCAACGCTGTGCCCTGAAAAGCGTTGCTCCAAGTCTTTGAAGATGCTCTCGGCTGAACGCGCGTCGATGACATCGGAATCGTCTATCAGCGGGGCGACCACGTAGGCCTGCCTCCCGGACTGCACCTCGCGCCTGATGAATTCGTAAGCCGCCTCCCTCGAGCCCTTGCCTACAGCCTTTGTAATTGTTTTCTGCCTGCCTGGGGGCAGTTCGTCGATTACCGTAATGTCAAGGTCGCCGTAGAGTATCATAGCCAGTGTGCGCGGAATCGGGGTGGCTGACATGACAAGGACGTCGGGGCATGTCCCCTTCTGCGCGAGCAGAAGCCGCTGGTTCACTCCGAAACGGTGCTGCTCGTCGGTTATGACCAGCCCCAAATTCTTGAACTTGACGCTGGGCTGGATTATCGCGTGGGTGCCCACCAGGATGCCTGCCCGCCCGTCCTCAAGCGCTGCCAACGCTTCTCTTTTTTCCTTTGCGCCCATGTTCCCGGAAAGGAAAGCGACCTGTATGCCATAAGCGGAAAAGCTTTCTTTAAGCGCTCCGTAGTGCTGGCTTGCCAACAGCTCGGTGGGAGCCATCAGGACCCCTTGGTAACCGCTCATGCAAGCCTTGTACAGGGCAACCTCGGCGACCGCAGTCTTTCCGCAGCCCACGTCCCCCTGCAGCAGCCTGTTCATTGCCCTCGCCGATTCCATGTCTGCCGTTATTTCTGAGACAGCCTTGGCCTGTGCGCCTGTTAAATTGTATGGCAGGCCCGATACGTACTTACCCGCGTCTGCGTCTTTTGAAAACTGTATCCCGCTTGCTGCGTCTGCTTTGGGCCTTTCGGACAGCAGCCCTGCCTGCAGGAAAAACAGTTCGTCGAAGACGAGCCTGAATTTTGCTTCTTTGAGTTTTTGCCCGTCGCCGGGGAAATGTATGTGCTTGAGCGCATGACGTATGCCGCAGAGCCTGTTCCTCTTGATGATGCCTTCTGGCATGTGTTCGTCCATGTCTTGGGCAAATTCTACGGCAGCCCTCTGCCATTTCCTCATCTCCGCTTGGGAAACCCCGGCCGTCAGCGGGTACACGGGTATTATGCCGGTTTCATCCGGCTTGCCCGCTGCTTGAAATTCCGGGTGGGCCATCACCAGCTTGCCTCTTTCAGCTGTCGCTTTCCCGTAAAAAAAGCATTCGCAACCTTGCTGGAAAGAGCTCGCAAGGTACCCCGCATTGAAAAAAACCACGTCCAGCGCCGCAGATTCGTCGCTTACCAAAAGCTTAAGGACCTTTTTTTTGCTGTATGGGTTGCCTTTTTCCACACGCTGCACTGTGGCTTTGATCAGAAAGGCCCTGCCGGGGGACAGTTCGCTTATCTTTGAAACGTTCCTCCTGTCCTGGTAGCTCCTTGGGTAAAAAAAGAGAAAGTCTTCAACTTTTTCTACCTTCAGTTTTTTGAGCGCCTCGGCTTTCTTTTTACCGACCCCTGCCACAGTTGTCACATGCTCGCCGATGCCCATTATTTTATTACCTCGATGTTCCTTCGCGCCATCTGCTGCTTTGAAATCATCCCTGTGACCACGATTGCAACGCTGTTCGGCGCAAGCCCTGTCAGTTCCTTGGTGCGCATGTAAATGCCTTCGATGAGCCTGTCCGTCACCATGCCTATGCTGGTGCCAAAACGTATCACGACGTAAATCCGAAGGTCAAGGCCCTTTGCTCCCATGGTTATGTCCATGGTGCCAATGGCGTCGAGGCCTCCGCGCTTCTGCGACAGCCCAACGGTTTTCCCTTTGTGGTTTGAAACCATCACCTTGCCGCCAAACTGCAGGACAGCCTCAAGCACGATCCTGCCTATGATGTTTTTTGAAAAAGATATGCTTCCAGTGGGAGTCTCCACCCTGTATATCAAAACTGCCGCCCCTCTTCCGCTTAAGAATAAAAACGTGGCTTCTGACACAATAAAAAATAAGACCAAGATTGATTACCTGGCCTCATCCGTCATTAGTTGGCACCGCTAACCTTCCTGCCCGAGCGTATGCACCTCGTGCACATCTTTACCCTTCTCGTAGTCCCGTTCTCGGTAACCTTGACCGTCTGGATGTTCGCATTCCACTTCCTTCTCGTATGCCTGTTGGAATGGGACACGTTGTTCCCTGAAACCTGCCCTTTCCCGCACACCTCGCACCTTCTTGACATGCCTGCCGCACCTCCTTCTATCAAATCGCTCTTTCGCTGTAATTGCTTATTTCGTGTCGATTCAAGCACGATAAATATTGTACCATAAGAAGGGGTGGGAGTTCAAGTGTTTTTTTAGATATCTTTAGAGATCTATCAACTGGGAGTGATAAATGGGTGCCTCGCGTTTTCCTTTTTCGAGATAAACAAATGTATTCCGGTCCACTTTACACGAATAGTATTCATAACACATTGGATGTATAACATATTGTCTACCTGCAAATAACTGATAATTGTTTGGTCTTGTTATTTTAAATTCAAAATCAGCAATAATAGTGCATGTAGGTTCATTCGCGTCGAAGAATTTTTCGTTAACTTGGATTTTTTTTGAGTTAATCTCTCCAATCAAGCCACTTTCCATTAAGACTGATATAAAAGTTGTCTCATCCAACAATGACTCAACAGTATGCTGTTCTGCCGGCGTTAAGTGTCTCCAATTTGCTTCTTTTGCCTTAACGATAGCTGCCTTGAGCTTATTTACTATTGGTGTGTTTTTTTCAAAAACAAATACGGCGTCAGTAAAAAACTCGTCACATGCTATTCCCAATCCTCGGTAAGAATCTTCATACACGCTTAATGCAGATCTGATCATATATTCTTCCATGGCATGAACAGTATCTCGTATGTTTTCCCCGTTATTTATTTTATAGTAATCGCGGTTATTGTTTTTAATAATTTGAGAAATAAAACCATCAAACATCTTCATTAGCTCTCTTGGTTTTTTCAATGTGTGTTTCATGCAATAGAGTATTGCATCACATGAATAAGCACATCTTGTTACACATTCTTTTGGTAATATGTTTTGTAATAGATTTCGAGCGTTTTCATATGCCACACTGATCCCTTTCTCTCTATCTGCGTAAAAGTCACTTAATGAAAACTGCTCACAATAATCAAAAAGAATTTCCCTCCCCTGATCTTCGAGCACTCCTTTCAGCTTACCTTGCTGATAGCCTGCCACAATTCTCAATGCAACCATGGCAAGCAGTTCTCTATTTGTCCATCTTATAACGACAGTGTTTGAAGATTTTTTTGGTGGCAGCCCATAAAGAACCCTATTGTAAATCTCAATTGGTAAGGCAATTTTGACGAATATATTTTTTGTTGGATTATTATAAAACTCAAAACAAACCTCAAGAAGGTTTCGTATTATTTGTATCATTTTCGCATTCGACAAATCATATGTTTCAAATGTATCAATGAGAACAAGCACTTTTTTATTGTTGAGGTATCCTTTACATTCCTCTCTTGCGGCTTCATAATTTGTCGCGTACAAAATATCGAAAAGACGTGTGACAGTCTGCACATCTTTTAAAATTGTACCAAATTCTGTCGCAGTACCGAGTATCTCTGCTTGCGCAAAAATACTAGCTTTATCCCTGGCTTGTTGGCTTTTAGTGTATTTCAAATTCCCTCTCAACTCGTGTGCTGATGTTAAGAAACGATAAATCGCCTGATATTGAGTTGGCTTTTCACAGCTATCAAGTATTTTTTCCATGATGGACAGATAAACTATCCGCCGTAATGCTTCAGAAATTTGAAGGTTCGCCGCAGTGCTATTTGTATCTAACATTTCATACAATGCTAAAACTTTTAGGAATTGTTCTGCTTCAATCATAACTGCGATGTTATATGCCATTCCAAAATCTGAAGAATTATGTCTAACTTCCCATTCGAGACACCGAAGTATCGCCGTTTTTCCAGTGCCTGTTCTTCCAAGCAAAATTAAATTGTCTTCATCCTTGAAAGCGTGATATGCTCTTGTGTGAATAAACATATCACCTGTAAGTTCTGGATTTTTGTCCCATTCTCTCTTTGCATCAGGGCTACCTATGTACTGTAATGAAAAATCTTCATAGTTGTCGATGCTCTGCATTGTATCTAGATTAGCCTCTTCAATCAAATATTTGCCATTTTGAATGAATTTCCGATCATTATCCATTTGAATTATCCCCCGTTTCAAAAAGCATTGCTCATCAAACTTTAATATTACAATATACATAGATAATAGATATTATACTTACCTTGATTTTATAAGTCAATAGTATTCAAGATACAATTCAAAACAATTCACTTTAATTGAAAAAACATGAATACTCACATGAAAATCCTCCGTCTGGAGACCATAGCTACGAGAGACCAAAACTATGACAACGCAAAAAGCCGACCACGTTCGCATTTTTTTCATAAGAATTTTCTTCATTGCCACAGCTCGACTTGAGCTTTGGACGGCACCGGAGGTTAATCGTTTTTTGAAAAACTGTGAAAATATATTTCCAAAATGGTTGCGTTTGTATTGCATTCGCTTCCGAAATAGTGCATACTAAAAATGAGGTGATTTGATATGGCTAAAACAGCAAACATAAATATTCGTGTTGAACCTGATGTGAAATCAACTGTTGACGGAATCTTTTCTCATTTCGGGCTAACCGTAGCAGACGCTGTAAATATTTTTTTGCATAAGGTAATAATTGTCGGCGGGTTGCCTTTCGATATGACTTTGCCGAAATACAACAATGAGACATTAGCTGCAATGAAGGAAGCGCGGGATATTGCAAGCGGTAGGATACAAACAAAGTCCTATGCTTCTGTCAAGGAGATGGTTGAGGAATTAGGCTTAGAGGATATGGAGGATTGAGCGTGTCGAAACACCATGACCACGCATTAACGGGTGACTATGCTGGGTTTCGGGAATGTCATATCCTTCCAGATTGGCTTCTCGTTTATTTTATTGACGGAAAAAGCATCGTGCTAACCGCTTCGCGCACGGGTACTCATTCGGATCTATTTCAATCGTAAATCGCAGAATTTGCTGCTTTTATGGCGTGTTGACCTTATATTCCTGTAAACTCTCCCGCACCACGTTCGCATATTTTTCATTAGATTTTTCTTCATTGCTGTCCTCTGTTGAAAAATCATAATTGTCTTTCATGACCGACCTCCATACTGTTTTCGATGTAATAAACCAAACAAAAGGATAACCTTCGTATGTCAGGGTCTTGTGCAAACTCGTCAACTGTCTTATATTCAAAAAGCCTTGTGCTGGCGCCGTCATCGAGAGGGGGTTCCTCATCACTGAACCAACCCCAGTAATAAGCAAGGATACAGCCTTCTCCTTTGTTCAGTTCACTGCCAAACCCCTCCATTCTTGTCGCGAAAGACACGCCTTTCCAATCCTGCCGCCCTGGTATTTCAAGCATTAATGCATTTCTGCTTTTAGTTGCCGAATCCTTATAACTCCCATAGTTCAGCGTTACATCGCCACGAAAGAACTTTCCTGTCATCAAAAATGAATACCCGACCGTCCCCTCCCATCGTTCCAATTGTTGCCGGTCGTCTGAAAACAAAGCATGGTCGGTTTTGACGCCGTTAATAATCGTCGAATACCCAATAGTATAGGCATCGTCATCCCCTTCGGAAACTATTTCAAAGCTAATGAATCTTCCTTCGTCCAACACCGGCCACATAGTCCTCGGTATTTCGGTAGTATAATTCTTGATTAGACAAATGCTGTCGCTTGAAGCTCGGCTGTCGCTTGGAGTTTGTTCACCAACCTGTCCGCATCCTGAAAAAATCAGGATCGCTAATGCTGAAGCAGCCGCAAATATCATACTGGATGTTTTCATGTCTCAACCTTCCTGCTCTGTTCAGCAAATCACTTTACATTACCATTATCGCTACATGAATTTTCGATAGATTGCCTCTAATTGCTTGACATTTTATGATATCATGCATCTGCCTGTTTTACAATATTTTGCATCAAATTTTCGCGGCAGTCAGTGCTTGAAAAGAGCAGGATAATTGGGTTTTAAGATTTGCTGTTCTGTATTGATTTGATTATACTTTCAGCATATAATGTACATGAGGGCATCATTCCGGCAAAATATAGATTTGACAGTACTCATATCGCCTGTGCTTCTGTTTGCGGGAGGGTTATAAGACTGTAATAATATGTACGCCAATGGAGGTATTGGAAAATGAAGAGCCCAAACACGATTGAAAAAGACTTAAATGCAATCCGCATATCGCTCTTTGAGGAAACGAAAAATATGTCGCCTTCGGAATTAACAGCGCATATCAAGGCACAAACAGAACCCATGCTAAAACAGCATGGGATTACGCCTGTCTGCGGTGATCAGGTTAAATCAGGCGAGAACAGCCGTACTGTGGTATAATTCTCTACAAACTGTCCAGCACCACCAGCCCCCCGCTCTCCCTAGTGGCGTTCATGTCGATGTACCGCTGGTTCGCGCTCCCTTTGAACTGGAGGGCCAAGTCCCGCTCTTCGATGGCGAACCGCCCGTCTATCAGTATGTCAATCCTGCCCAGCAGTTCTTTGACGTCCTCATCCTGTTCAGCCAGCGCCTCGAGATCCTCAAAGGAGTACCCCGAATAGGAAATGATGTGGGTGTTTTTCTCTTTCAGTTTCCGTGCAAGACGCAAAAACCCTTCCGGCTGGCAGAAGGGCTCCCCGCCGCTGAAGGTGACCCCGGAGAGCAGCGGGTTCTTTTCGATCTCAAGCATGATTTTCCCTGTTTCCAGTTCATAGCCGCCGGAAAAATCAAGGGCAGCCTCGTTGTGGCAGCCTTCACACCTATGAGGGCAGCCCTGAGCGAACACGACAAACCTTATGCCGGGTCCGTCGACGATGGACTCCCGGACTAAGCCCGCAACCCTTATGATGCCAGGCTTTGCGCTCATATCGCTTCCGTCTCCAGCGCAACCGTGTGCTTCACCCTGTCCTTCTCCTCGTACCTCTTTGCGTTGTTGAAACGGTCCACAGTGCCCACAAGATAGCCCGTTATCCTCCTGATCCTCTCGAACTTGATGCCGTCGTCCTCCTCTTTCCTGTGGCAGGACGGGCATTCGTTGTCGATGACGCCCGTGTAGCCGCAAACGGGGTCCCTGTCCACCGGATGGTTTATCGAGCCGTAGCCCACCCCAGACTCCTTCATGAACCGGACGATTTTCTCAAAGGCGTCGAGATTTTTGCAGGGGTCGCCGTCAAGCTCAACGTAGGTAATGTGCCCCGCGTTGGTCAATGCGTGGTAAGGCGCCTCCAGCCTTATCTTTTCGAAAGCGGAAATATTGTAGTATACAGGTATGTGGAAGGAATTGGTGTAGTACTCCTTGTCGGTCACGCCATCAATGGTTCCGTACTTCTTCTTGTCAATCCGGACGAACCTCCCGGCAAGCCCTTCAGCCGGAGTTGCAATCAAGGTGAAATTAAACCCCTTTTCCGCAGCGGCTTCGTCAAGCCTTTTCCTCATGTACCCTATGATGTTGAGCCCTAGGTTCTGAGCCTCCTGGGTTTCCCCGTGGTGGCTCCCTATGAGGCATTTGAGGCATTCTGCTAGGCCTATGAAGCCCATCGTCAAAGTCCCGTGCTTCAAAATCTCGCCAACCGAATCCTCGGGCCCCAGTTTGTCCGCATCCATCCAAATCCCCTGGCCCATCAGGAACGGGAAGTTTTTGACTTTTTTCGACGCCTGTATCTCGTACCTTTCCAGAAGCTGGTCGATCACCAGCGTGATCTTCCTGTCCAGCTCGTCGAAGAACAAATCGGTGTTGCCGTTGGCGTTAATCGCTATACGCGGCAGGTTTATCGACGTAAAGCTCAGGTTCCCCCGGCCGCCGACAACTTGCCTATCCGCGTCGTGGACGTTGGCTATGACCCTCGTCCTGCACCCCATGTAGGCGACCTCCGTGTCCACGTCCCCCGGAACGTAGAATTTCAGGTTGTAAGGCGCGTCGATGAACGAGAAGTTCGGGTACAGCCTCTTGGCTGAAACCCTGCATGCCAGCTTGAACAGGTCGTAGTTCGGGTCTTCCGGGTTGAATGTCACGCCTTCCTTGACCTTGAAAATGTGTATGGGGAAAATTGCGGTTTCCCCGTTGCCAAGTCCCGCCTCCGTGGCAAGCAGGATGTTTTCGATCACCAGCCTGCCCTCGGGCGACGTGTCCGTCCCGTAGTTGATCGATGAAAACGGTATCTGTGCGCCGGCGCGGGAATGCATGGTGTTCAGGTTGTGGACGAAGGCTTCCATCGCTTGGTACGTAGCCCTCCTTATCTCCTGGTCGGCGTATTTCCTTGCCCCCGCTTGGAGTTTTTCTATGTCCTTTTCGTTGACGAACTCTTTTAGCAGCTCCGCTTCTTCTTGGCAGTAGCCGCTCCCGCACCCCATAGCCGGGCAAAGGCCCTTCTCCTTTTCCAGCTTGTCTGCGATATCCTTCGCCTTTTCAACGCCGTCTTCGACATCGTAGAGCATGTTCATCAATTTGCCAAGGTTGGTGCGGTACAGCTTCTTGTACGTCTTCCTCACGCCGGCTGCCATGCCGTAGTCGAAGTTCGGTATGCTCTGGCCGCCGTGCTGGTCGTTCTGGTTGGACTGTATCGCTATGCAGGCGAGGGCGGTGTAGCTCTGTATGTCGTTCGGCTCGCGGAGGAACCCGTGGCCGGTCGAAAAACCGCCTTTAAACAGCTTTTCTATGTCTATCTGGCAGCATGTGGTCGTCAATGTCAGGAAATCCATGTCGTGTATGTGGATGTCGCCCTCGGTGTGGGCTTTCGAATGCTCCGGCTTCAACACGAACATCTCGTAGAACTGCTTGGCACCTTCCGAACCGTACTTCAGCATCGTGCCCATCGCCGTGTCGCCGTCTATGTTGGCGTTTTCGCGCTTGATGTCGTTGTCCCTTGCGTCCTTGAAAGTGAGGTCCTCGTAAATCTTCATGAGCCTCATGTTCATCTCGCGAATGCGGGTCCTCTCCGCACGGTAGAGGATGAACTCCTTTGCAGTCCTAGCATGGCCGTTTTCGATCAGGATTTTCTCGACCGCGTCCTGTATCTCCTCCACCGTAGGCGTGTCTTTGTGCATGACTTCAAGGATGTACGCCTCGACCTGCCTGGCAAGGTACCTTGCGGTGTCAATATCCGTCCCTCCAAGAACCTTGGCCGCTTTGAAAATGGCTCCTACTATCTTGTCTATATTGTAATTGGTGCGCCTTCCGTCTCTTTTGATTATAGCTTTTATTTCTTTCATGATGCCCCCTACGTTTTATCATAGTGCTTTTTCCTGAATGCCCTACAATGTATATACTATATATTGTAGGTGCATTAAAAATTATAAGTCTTCTGAGGGAAACAGTCAATATGGTTTTTACTTTTTGCATATTTATTTTTTACATTGCTTGTCAAGTTGGTTTTTAACACGCATTTTTATTGGTTACTTAAGCAGGCAGCCTTCCTGCAAGTCGCAAAATTTCCTGCACAAGCAGGAAAACATCGCTATTAATGCTACATACGGCACTACGAAATTTACATAATAATTTTACTGTTTAGTATTTCTTAACATGGACTTTTTCGAAGTACTCTGCCCTTGTCATGGACATAAGATTAAGGTCGTAGTACTTTCCGTCCTTTTTGCATGCGTTCCTTGCCACGCCTTCGTACTGGAACCCCAATTTCAGGTAAAGCGACGATGCGACCGAATTCCCCGTGTAGTGGTCAAGGGTGACCCGCTCCATGTGAAGGCCCATGAAACTGTATTCAAGGATTAGCAGCATGGCCTCCTCGCCAAAGCCCCGCCCCCTGTGCTTCATGTCGGCAATGTAAATCCTCGTGATGTCCAGCGAATCCGCTTCGCGGTCGATCCTGCTGATGTACACCCTCCCTATTGGCTCGCCCTCCTCTTTCAGGACGATTGTGAACTGAAGCTTGGACGGGTCCGACTCCCGCAGTATTGATTCCCTGACAATCTCCTCATACGACCTGCCTTCTTCGATGCTCAAAAAGTCCGTGACCTGTTTTTGCTTTTCCCATTCGGCAAAGTGTATAAAATCGTCAAAACGCGTATTTCTCAGCAATATGTTCCTTGATTCCATTTCAATCCCCTCCGCTCTCAATATAGCATCCCTGCAAGCGTTTCCCTGCATTTCTGCCCCATGAACATGGCGTCCGAGCTTACTGTCAACAGCCTGTAGCCCGACGCTGCCTTGCTTTCCGCCAGCTTTGCATCCGGTGATCCGACATGGTACCCCATGGGCATTTTGTGCTTCTTGGAGAGCGTTTCGTATTCTGCAAGCGCCTGTTTGAATTCAGGCATGTGGAAATTTCCGGGCTGGCCCAGCGACCCTGAAAGGTCGTAGGGGCCGACAAAAGTTGCGTCAATGCCCTCAACCTCCAGTATGCCCTCCAAGTTGCGTACAGCGTCTATATGCTCGATTTGAACAACAACCACGCTTTCCCGTTCATTCCAAGCCCTGTACTCGTCAAATCCAAAACCGTACTTCTGCGCTCTGCCGAGCCCCACGCCCCGCTTGCCTGCCGGAGGGTATTTGACTGCACGGACTGCCGCCTCCGCTTCTTCCTTGCTGTTCACCATAGGCACGACGATCGCCCGTGCGCCGGCGTCAAGAACGTTCTTTATCTGGTACTCGTTGTTTTCGCCAACCCTGACCGCAGGCGCTTTCCCGCAAAGATCGATTGTCCTTATCAGCTCTTGGGCTTCAGCAAACGATATTGGCGAATGCTCCATGTCAATCGCAACCCAGTCAAAGCCTGCTTGGCACAGTATTTCAGCGACGGCGGTGCTGGCAATTGTAATCCAAGTGCCAATTATCAAATCGTTCTGCTTCAATTTCGTCTTCAGGTTGCCCATTTTTGATTTCCTCCTTACACCGATTGCTTTGCTCGGTTTTAGCAACACAATAGCTTATTATACCACACAGCAACCCCTTATTTTTGTATTTTCGTTGAAAAAGCGAAAAATTTGCATTGAATCTTCTCAACGCATGTGATACGCTATATGTGAATATTCAAAAATCATATTGAGATAAGGAAGGTGAAAATGACATGTTTGAGCGTTACAGTTTTTCCTTGCCAACGCAAGTGGAGTTTCAAGCCGGCATCGCATGCGAAGCAGCTTCAATGATAAAAAACACTGTCGAAGGAAAGCGGGTGTTCCTAGTGACCGACCCGGGCTTGATGCAGGCCGGAATTGTCGAGCCTGTCTTGGACGGTTTGAAATCAAACGGATATGAAACAGAGCTTTTCGACCGGGTCCAGCCCAACCCGAAAGACGCCGACTGCGAAGCCGGAGGCGAGCTGATAAGGGAGTTTGCCGCTGACATTGTCCTGGCCGTGGGCGGCGGCTCAGTGCTTGACGCCGCCAAGGCAATAGCCATGCTGCACACCCACGAAGGGCGGCTTGCGCAGTACGAAGGGCGCGGCAAAGTGCAAAACGCCGTAACTCCGCTGGTCACAGTGCCGACGACAGCCGGCACCGGCTCGGAAGTGACTCGTTCTGCTGTGATTACTGACACTGGCCGCAAATTCAAAATGACGATAAAGGACATAAGAATGGCGCCAAGGCTGGCGATTGTCGATCCGCAGGTTACTTATTCCCTGCCGCCGGCGATTGCTGCCTCAACCGGCATGGATGCTTTCGTGCACGCAATCGAAGCGTTTACCTGCAAAGCTGCGTCGCCCTTTTCGGACGCGTGGGCAAGAGAGGCGATGAGGCGCATCTTTCCGAACCTGCGCGAAGCGGCGGTAAACGGGACAAAAAAGGCCCGGGACGAGATGATGCTGGGCTCCCTAATGGCTGGCGTGGCCTTTTCCCATGCAGACGTTGCAGCGGTGCATTGCTTGGCAGAAGCGCTGGGGGGATTGTACGACACGCCGCACGGGGTGGCCAATTCCATATTTTTGCCCATTGTGACGGAATTCAACGTGCCGGCAAACCCTGCCAAGCATGCCGAAGCAGCCAGAATATGCGGCCTGCCCGTGGAGGGGCTCGACGATCTGGCGGCATCTGCGGCGCTGGTAGCGGAACTGCGCCGGCTTGCTCACGATATCGGCATCCCGCAGCTGAAAGACGTGCCTGGAGTTGACCGCGCCGATTTTGGCCGGCTGGCAGAGGCGTCGTTCGTCAATGGCTCGACGCCAGACAATTGCCGCGACGTCAGCGAAGAGGACTACCTGGGCCTGCTTGAGAAGGCTTTCGCAAGCGGAACGCCTGCCTAAAAGGAATTCATGGTGAAAAGATGAAAAAGGTCATGTTAGTTATAATCGTCATATCCCTTATTGCTGCAATCGGCTTCAGCGACGACCCCCGCGAGGTCGCTGTCGGAAGCAGGGTGAACCAAAGCTTCCAGTCCGAATACAAGAACTTGTCGAAAACCATGGAAGCAGCCGGCTCGCTTTCGGATGTGAAGAAATACCTGTCTGAATGGGCTGGCAGCCATAAATATGCCTTGTATTCAGATGCATACGACAACGTCGTAATTTCGAAAAGCGCCTCAGCCGGGTTTGAAAAGGAAAAATCGACGATACTGCACTGTGCGCTTTCCTTGGATCAGGTGGAAAAGCGCACTAAATCCATTGCGACGGCACTGTTCGTCCTCGCCAACGCGGAAAACCACGGTGCCTTGGAACTGCTGCTGACGGCCGACAAAGCCGGGGACATGCAGGGTGTGCAGAAAATAAACGGGCAATACCTGATGGCTGACAGGCTCATCAACCTCGACAACCAGAAGGAAAACACGATTACGACAGCCAGCGCAGGGATTTCTGATTACTACCTGACGAGAAAAATCAGGTGGGTCGCCCCGACATGCAAAACCGCGTATGAAATAACCATCGACGGCCTTGATGTTTCAAACTCTGGGTTTTTAGAGGGGGAAAACCCGGCGCCAAACGCGATAAAAGCTCTTGTTGGCATTGTTTCCGGCGCAAAAGGAGCAGGTGTAAAGCTCGAACTGGCGGCGCTCAACGGCGGGAACTCCATAACCGCCCCACCTTCCGTTGCCACTATGACAGTGCTGGTAAGCGATGGCGACTCAAGCCGGTTCACGGAGAGGGTGTCAGCTGCCCGCGAAAAATACCTGGACACCAGCGCAGAGGCGAACCCGGGCTTGACGTACGAGTTCACGGAAGTCCCGCTTCCCGCCAAGGTCATATCCGAAGAAGACTTTGCCAGCATCACAAGCCTTCTTGTCATGGCGCCCGACGGTGCGCGGCAGGCAGGCGTAGACGGCGCACTTGTTTCCGTTTCCACTCTTGGCACTGTTTCCACCCACACAGGCATATTTTCAGCCGGCATCAATGCCAGAAGCTTGACTGCTGACACAGCGGAAGATCTTGCAGAAACCATCAAGTCAATATGCTGGCTTTCAGGCATGGCATGCACCGAAAACGAAATCTCGCCCGTTACGTCAAACGACGACGGGCTCGCCCGCGAATTGTCCGCACTGCTTGAAGAAGGCCTAGGCGACGCTTCGGCAATAGAAAAAAGCCTGCAAGAAAGCGAATGGGCTGTCCTTAAAAACCGGAACCCTGGCTTGAGCGCGGCATCGATGTGCACAAGCGGCGACAAACCGCTTAACGCCGCCAAGGCGCTGCTCCGGTTCTTAAATTCAATGAGCTTCTGAACCTTCTCCTTCTTCGGCTTCTTCTTCAGCATGTTGGCCAATAGAGTAGATTTCTTCAAGCATCTCCGAAATCTTCTCCACGTCGGGGTGCACATAGTGGTCCACTTTACCTACAGGCATCATGTAGGTAGTGATGTCATCGCTGCTGATCCCTACCGCTTTGCCCGCCAAATAAAGCGCTGTCCTGAGATTGATGTCAGAGGTGACGTTGTTGAAAACGGTTCTTGCGATGTTGGGCAATTCGAAGCTCAGGCATTGCTTGAACGCGTTTTTCATGAACTGCTGCTGCGCCTTGATCCGGCCAAGGTCTGCGTCTGCGTATCCTGACCTGTACCTCAAGAACTGTATGGCGTGATCCCCGTCAAGGACCTGCTCCCCTTTTGGTATGTTCACGTGCAGCGGCGGCTTGTCGAGGGGGTCGTCGTACTTCATGTGGAACGGTATGTCCATCGGCACGCCGCGCATCGAGTCCACAATCCTCGCGACGCCGTCGTAGCTCAACACTGCGTAGTAATTGATCGGGATGCCCATAAGCACCTCTGAAACAGCCTTGGCTGAATTTAGCGGATTTTTGCGGTATGCGGCATTGATCTTGAATTGGGCCAAGTCGGAGCTCTTGTACCCTTCCCTGTAGTAGTACGTGTCTCGGGGAATCCATATCAGGTCCAAGTGCTTGTTTTCGATGTCTAAGCTGGCGAGCATGATCGTGTCTGTAAGGCCCTCGTTCTCGTTTACCCCAAGCGCCAGTATGTTGACTCTTTTGGAATAAGTGAAAGCGTCGAAGAACGGGCTGTCGGAGGAAATCAGAAAATCCAGCTCCTCTTCAATGACAGGAGCCTCCCGGCCTCCGGGGTTGAGGTCGCCGATCTTCGTCACCGTAGCAAGGACAGGCGTCACAACGATGAGGATCAGCGTGAAAGTCATCACAAAGGTCTTGATGAACATTCGCATCTTGCTTTCGTATTTGAATTGCTTGTTTTTCTTCGTGAATATGTTCTTCATAACAGTACTATATTAACACATGCGAGCAGGTTTTAATAATGACAATTGTGTTAAATATTAGCGCATGTCAGTTGCCCAGCGCTTCAACAAACCTGGCAAACGCGGCTTTTCCGGCTGCGTCGCGCTTAAAGACTCCGGAGTGCGCCAGTGCCTGCGCAAAGGCTTTTCCGATTTCGCTGCGGAGTATGCAGTCTGCGTTTTCAGGGGTTATGTTGTAATGCTTCTTCCACGATTCTACCCATTCGGTGTGCTTGGCTATGCTTTCTGTGCCGGTAATGCCCTGTCCGCTGAGCAGTGCGGATTTGAGCGTTTCCATCTCTGCGTGAAGGCGTGGCGGCAGTACAGCCAGCCCCATTGCTTCAATCAAGCCTATGTTTTCCTTTTTGATGTTGTGCAGTTCAGCGTGGGGATGGAACACTCCAAGCGGGTGCTCTGCCGTCGTGATGTTGTTTCGCAGCGCGAGGTCGAATTCGTACTTCCCGTTCCGGAAACGCGCAATCGGCGTGACAGTGTTGTGAGGTACGCTTCCTGTGCATGCGAAAATTCCGGCAGACGGGTCAGAGTAGTTTCGCCACTTGTTCAAAACGCGGTCCGCCAAACCAGCCAGCCTGCCGGGGTCGCTGTGAGCTATTCGTATCACCGACATCGGCCACCGTAGAGTCCCGGCGTCCACGTCCCCGTACCCCTCGACTTGGAAACTGTGCTCGACAGGTGCGCGCTCCATCGGGAACACGTAGCGCCCGCCTTGAAAATGCTCATGGGAGAGTATGCTTCCGCCCACTATCGGCAAGTCCGCGTTGGACCCCACAAAGTAGTGCGGGAAAGCCGCAACGAAAGAAAGCAGCTTGTCAAACGCCAAGCGGTCGATAACCATGGGCGTGTGCCGCATATTCAGCACTATGCAATGCTCGTTGTAATAGGTGTATGGCGAATACTGGAAACCCCAAGCTTCATCGCAAATCTGCACAGGGACAATCCTGAGGCAGTGGCGCGCAGGGTGGCTCGCGCTCCCGGCGTAGCCTTCGTTCTCTGCGCAGAGCAAACACGCCGGATAGCCGCCCACTGGGGCGGCAACCGCCGCCGCTATGTCGCGGGGGTCTTTCTCGGGTTTGGAAAGGTTTATCGTGATGTCAAGCTCGCCGTACTCTGTCATGGTTTTCCAGCGCACATCAAGGGCGGTCCGATAGCGGCTGATGTAATTGACGTCTTGGCAAAACTCGTAGAAGTAGTCTGTGGCCGCCTCCGGCGATTTTTTGTACAGTTTTTGAAACCGGCCGGATACAACAGAGGGCGGCGGCGCCAACAGCCCCATCAAGGCCGAGCTGAACTGCCCCCGCGAGGCGTCGGTGTCCGTGCAAAGCCCGTTCTCTGACGCATAGCCCGTCAAAGCAGACAACAACTCATGCAAATCGTGCAAATCTGACGGTTCCGACTGCCGTTCGAAGGCCGATTCGCACATGCCGCTGCTGCCCTGCAGGCGCAGCAGCTCCAGTATTCTGTTGCGGGCATAGGTTTCGTCCTGCTGCTTGATCAGGTTTTTGCTGATCCCGTATGCGACCAGTCCGTCTATGTACTTGATAACCAATGGCTGCTCTCCTGTCTTGTAGGGCTCAACGATGCGAGCATGTGCCCGCCGCATGGGCGTATGGCCAGTCGGCAAACGCTGCCTTCACCGAACAGGCTCTCCATTTTCTCTTGATAATCATCTGTGCAATCGCAAGGAACCAATGCCTGAACCGTCCCAGCGAACCCGCCTCCGTGGATGCGCCAAGCCCCCTTGCCTTTCAACAGCTTTTCCGACACTGCAAGTGCCAAGGCGTTGCCGCGCTCCGCCGAACTGCTTAAGGGGTAGACGTTTTGCAGCAGCATGAACGAGGAGTGCCCCGATTCTATCATGGCTGCTACGTAGTCCCCCCACCGCCTCTCCCTGATCGACTCCACCTGTCGAAGGACGCGTTCATTTTCGCTGAAAAAGTGCATGGCACGCAAAACAGCCCGGTCAGGCATGGTTTTTCTTATAGTGCTCATTTCTGCCGTGAATTTCTCGCGATCCACCTCGCGCAAAGCCTCGCATCCGAAATAAGCGGCGACTTCGCGCATCTCGCGGGGAATGTCCGCGTATTCACTGGTGAGTCCTGCGTGGCTGCCGCCGGTGTTCACTATGCAAATGTCAAAGCCCCAGCGAGGCATGTCCAGTTTTTCAACCACTGGTGCGCTAGGCTCGTTGAAATCGATGTGTACGACACCGCCAATGGAAGAAGTCGCTTGGTCCAGCAGCCCACAAGGCTTTCCAAAGTAGGCGTTTTCAGCGTACTGCCCGATTTTTGCGATTTCAAGGGCGGAAATTTTCCCACTGTTGTACAAATGGTTTTGGATGGTGCCGACTAAAACCTCGAAAGCCGCCGACGAGGACAAGCCACTGCCCACTGGAATCTGAGACGCTGCAAGGGCATTGAACCCGCCCACTTTGTACCCGAGCTCAGAAAGCCGTGCTGTTACACCGCGAATGAGGGCGGCAGGAGTGTTTTTTTCATCAGCTCGCGGGGAAAGCGAGTCGATGCCGACTTCGTACATGCGGTCGAAACTCTCTGAAAACAAGCGGATTACCCTTGATTCAGTAGGAGAAGCAACGGCTGCGATGTCGAGCGTGACAGCCGCAGCCAGCACCCGGCCCCGCTGGTGGTCGGTGTGGTTGCCGCAGAGTTCGGTGCGCCCTGGGGCAGAAAAAACAGCGGCGAGGGTGTCGCCAAAACGTCCAGCGAACCGCTCCACTGCTTGCACGTAGCGCCTCTGCTGGTGTTCAGCGCTGCCTTGGTACAGTTCAGACAGCAAAACAGCACCGCCTTTTGACAGCAGAAAGTTTTTTAATCGTTCTTGATCGTATAGCATGGTTTTTACTCGAGTTGCCAGTCTCACCCTTCCTTTATATTTGAAACACTATATGCAAA
>WRJK01000007.1 GCA_009782285.1 Clostridiales bacterium | reverse complement strand
CGAAGGCTTCACGTCGGCAGTTTCAACAAACATTGCCAAATTCGTTTTCGCTCCAAGGGCTGCAGGCGACACAACTTTTATGCTAACAAATGCCAAAGCAACGGGGCTTGTGGGCACTGTGACAAAATACCTTGAGATCATAGTTGATTCAGGGGAGGCTACTACGAACATCGACCAGCGCATCTTCTCGAAATACGACCTGAACAGGGACAACGCAGTCGACGCCTTGGATCTGGGCATCATGCTCCTGTACTGCGGGTTTGACAAGGATTCCCCGGATTGGGGCACGCTTGTCAAGGTCAACGACTCCAAAGGCAAGCCGGTTACCGCGAGCATGTGCGACGTGAATTCCGACGGAGTGATTGACATGCTTGATTTGCTCGACCTGTTCATTCACTACACCAAATAAAAGACACCTAAGAAACAGCGGAGATGTCGCAAAATGCCGTCTCCGCTGTTGACATAAAGGAGGAAAGGATAATGCTAAAACAATCAAAACTAATGAAACCGGTGCTGATTTGGCTGCTGGTGTTCAGCCTAGTGTTGCCGTTGGGGTTTGGCGCCGGCGGCAGCGCCGCATACGCAGCCGGTGAGGCTTTGCCTGCACTGGTGGACGCCAGTGCGTTCAACGCCGGCGTGATCAGTGACGCTGACAAGTACCTGCAAGGGAACAAGCTACCGTATACAGGCTATTTTGAACAGAAATACACCACATTGACCGGCGCCAACGCCGCAGTGAACGGCCGCGAGGCGAGGATATACATCCCTGAAGGCGCAAGGCTTCGCGAGTACTTTATCGTGCTGGCCCTGCCCAGCGGGGAAAACGCCGACACCTTTCTGGAATCCAGCGGTTGGAACGTGATCGCGGACAAGTACAACGTCGGGCTGATAGTCCTGCTGCCGAGAGGCTACAGCGCAGACTCTGCGGCAGCAAAATGGGGAAGCTATGCAGAAGAAGCAGCTTACGTGAATTACATGGTCAACGCTGCCGGACCTGCGCGGACTTGGTATTCTACCTTTGGCATGTACTATTTCGCCGGCTATGGGGACGGCGGAGCCATTCTGCAGCAGTGGGCCGCGAACAACCCGATGTTTGTCATCAGCCAGGCATACGCCGGCGTAAAAGAGGCAGACCTTGATCCGGCAAGTTTAATAGCTGCGGGAAACCGTTATTACAACAGGGACAGCTCCCAAAACACAAACGTGGACGCAGCGCAGCCGCAGACGGACAAGACGTTCAGGAGCGTGCAGAAATGCGAGATTCCTGTTCCTACGCTGCTCATCGGCGACAAGGTTGGAAATACAGGTATAGCAGCATACTGGCTCGGAGTCAACGAGTGGAACGGCGAGCCGCCCCTTGTCCATACGTACCCCGGCGGAACAACTGTCGCGGTTTTTTCGCAGGACAAAGCAAACTCCAACGCTATTGCCACGTCGTTTTCCGATGTGGAGACGAAAGTCGCCATGATGGACAGTGCTTCAGTGGACTACGCAAAGGATTTCAGCGCGGCGGACATTTACGAATTCCTGACCTACTACACCCGCTACGACAACACCAGCTCGCTTGGCAACGCGCTTGCCAAAAGGATCAACTACCTCAGCCAAGGGAACAAAGGGTACGTGGACGGCTACAATGGCATTTACGTCCGCAAGTACGAAACAGCCACCCTTAACAGCGAGTACCAGGTTTATATCCCCACTGAAGCCAGAGACGGTAGATGGGGCACAGCCGGCGCTCCGGTCGTCTTCCTGTTTGGGGGAGGCAGTCAGCCCAGCCACCTGTTCTTCGACATCACGGGATGGGCAGACGTAGCGAAAAAGCACGGGCTGGTCATAGTAGCCCCGTGCGCCAGGGTGCAGCCCGGCGCAAACAACAACACCCTCACCGGCGATGGGGGCGTAGTCGCCAGATGGAGCCAGACTGCACCTCATGAGGAGTATCAAATGGTGGTAGACATCATAGCTGAAATGAAAGAAGAGTGGGGTGGCGTTATCAACCCGGACAAGATATTTGGTACCGGCCAGTCCACGGGCGGTGGGTTCACAACGTTCCTTTCTTATATGAATCCGAACCTCTTCGCCGCGTTCGGTGCTACGTCCCCCAACATATTCAGCTCTTTCACCAACCCCAGCGTCAATCCGGGCAAAGCCCCGGCCTATTTCATAGTCAACGACTATGAAGAGGGGAGCATGGGCAACAACGCCCGCAACTACTGGCGCAACAGGAACGGGTTTGATTTAAGCGACAACGGAGTGTATGCAAGACCGTACACGCTGCCGGAAACCGTGAACAACGATGTTGCAGCCATTGTCAAACCCGACTATGTGGACGGCCCCAACAGGTACACGGTGCGCACTTGGTACGATGCCAGCGATGACAACTACGGCGGCCTTCCTATGGTCAACTCTGGAGTTTGCTACGGCCGCGCTCACAACAACATCGTTTCCGATGCATTCATGCAATGGGAAGACTGGTTCTCGAAATGGTCTTGGAACAACGGCGTGCGAGTATACGACGACTCGGCTCTTGTGCTAAAGGACGCAGGCAGCCTGAGCACCAGCTTTACCGCAGGCCAAAGGGCGGTCCAGGGGAACAGGCTTCCGTACAACGGGTATTTCGGACAGGAATTCACCAGCGGCGCCGCAAGCGGCCGCGAGGCCAGGTTTTACATACCCGAAGGCGCACGCATGCGGGAGTATTTCGTAACGCTGGCATTGCCTGACAAGACAGGGGTCACAGACTTTTTGATAAACAGCGGATGGAAAAGGATCGCCGACTCAAACAATGTCTGCCTGATGATACTGCTGCCCACAGGCTATGACGACAGCAACCCCGCAGACGTTAAGGGCGTATGGGGCAGCTATGAAAACAACGCAGCTTACGTCAACTATTTGATTAAAGCGGCTGGTTCAGCCCGAGGCTGGTATTCCGTATTCGGCCTTTACTATTTCGTCGGATACGGCGAAGGGGGCGACGTACTGCAGCAGTATGCAGCAAGCGAACCTCTGTTTGTCATTGGCCAGGCGTATTTCGATTCGACGGTGCAGGGAGCCGACTTGGCGGAAAGAAGCGCAGGGTACTACGAGATACCCAACATTACCAGCCCGCCGACGCAACCGCAGGAGGCAATTACCGTAACAACCCCCACCGTAAACAAATACACATTTGACAGCGTCAAGAAGAGCGAAGTTCCTGTCCCCACTGTCTTGATCGGCGATACAGTGCCGGCAAGCGCAGCAAGCTACTGGAAGAATGCAAACGAGTGCCCGGACAGCGGCGCGTCGGGCGGCCCGCTGGGCAGCAAACTGTTCACCCAACTGAAGGACGGCAGTTCAAAGGCTCTTGCCACATCCTATACCAAAGTGGTTTCGCAGATGGCTGTGCTTGAAGGGTATTCGGGCGATTATGCGAACTACGGCACATCCCGTGAGGTATACGATTTCCTTGCGCGCTATACGCGCTATGACAACACCAGCGCATGGGGCAACGCCCTTGCCGACAGGGTCAGCTACACCTATGACAGCGCAGGCAAAAACGGCGTTTATGTCCACGAAATCAGCAGCTTGGAAGGCAGCACAGTCTACAAGAACGAATATCTCATTTACATCCCGGACAACGCACTGGACCCGGTGGCAAACCCAGTTGGTGCGCCGGCTGTCTACCTGTTCGCCGGTGGAAGCCAGCCCAGCCATCTGTTCTTTGACATAGCAGGGTGGGCCGACGTCGCCAAGGATTACGGGATAATTATTGTTGTCCCTTGCGGCAGGACTAACGGGGTCACCGCATCATGGAGCCAGGGCGGCAACAATGTGAACAACGACTACAATTACGTATTGAATGTTATGGCTGACGTTGAGCAAAGATATGGCAACGTAGTTGACATGAATAGGCTTTATGTCACCGGGCAGTCTGCCGGAGGCGCGTTCACAGACTACCTGTCGAACATCAACCCCAACCTGTTCACAGCTTTCAGCGCAACATCGCCAGCCCAGGGCCATCCTGCGTACAATCCGCTGAATCCGGGCCCCGCGCCTTCTTACATCATCTGCGGCGAGCACGACAACAGAACCACTCAGGATGAGATCGGTATAGCCTATTGGCTTGCCAGGAACGCAGACGTGCTGAAGAGCCCAGTTGCTGACGGCTATGTGGTAACAAGGCAAAAATCGCTGCCAAGCGAATTCAGCAACAGCCTTGGGTACATTGTGCATCCAAATTCTGCGGAATTCCCAGGTGACAGGTACACTAAGCACACTTGGTTCGGCAAGGGCGATTACTACAACGTACCAATGTACAACAGCGTGATTTGCCTTGCCAGGGCTCACAACGGCATCGTTTCAGATGCTTATCTGCAATGGGAGGATTGGTTCTCAAAGTGGTCTTGGGACGATGGAGTACGCGTCTACAGCCCGGATCCGGTAAGCGTAAGCATCTTGGTGGGTGCGGAAAGCGATATCGGCAAGAATGTTGAAGTTGCACTGTCTGTAAGCAATGCGGTAAATGTGCTGACAGTCGAGGCCGAGTTGACTGTAGACGGCAACATGCTTTCCGGCATAGGGCTTGAGCCGCTTTCTGGATTTACAGCCATGAACGAAATCTTCTGGAGCTACGCAGGCGGCGGCATGTGGAAAGGCACAGCCACGCTGGCTTATCAGGCAGGAGAGGACGAAGGCTTTACGTCTTATATACCAGCAGTCATTGCCAAATTCGTTTTCGCCCCGAGGGCAGCAGGAGACACAACCATAAAGCTTGCAAGCGTCAGGATCGCAGGGCTTAGGGAAGGGACGACAAGATACCTTGACTGTGCAATTGCAGCAGGGGAAGCCACCACGAACATCGACCAGCGCGTCTTCTCGAAATACGACCTTAACAGGGACAACGCAGTTGACGCTCTGGATCTGGGGATCATGCTCCTGTACTGCGGGTTTGACAAGGATTCCCCGGATTGGGGTGTCTTGGTCAAAGTCAACGATTCGAGGGGCAAGCCGGTCACGGCGAGGATGTGCGACGTGAACGGGGACGGAGTGATCGACATGCTTGACTTGCTCGACCTGTTCATTCACTACACCAAATGACAACTGCAAATTAGTTAGACAGAGGGCAGAACAACGCACTATTTTTTTCAGTACGTTAATCCTGCCCTCCGATTCAATTGTCATTCCGAACAGCGCCACGTTGAGTGGGCAGCGGCACAAGGAGGAAAAAGAACGTCCGCACGGAAGCCGGATGAAGGCCTATGAAAATGAAGATTATTGCATTAGTTGTTGCTGGGGCTTTTCGCTGGCTGCGGAGATTCGCCGATAGATTGCTGAATTTCTCCATATCACAGTGCTATTGCTTGATATTGTTGTAATATCCCCGCCCCCGCTTCGTGTAAGGCTTCGTGTGTAAGCAGCAGGGGTGTGCGACATATTTGTGGGTAAAAATCAACCGGTTTGTGATTTGCCCAACAAAAAATCATCAGAGAGGATAGCGCAACGCAAGGCGATAATTGAGTTGGCGCCACAAACCGACCAGTGCATACCGGATTGTTTGAGCCGTTTTCCAATTACGTTCTTGCAGCCCGCTTCGATAACGCCGCTACCGACAAAGAGGCTCTTTTTTTGAAATCAGCATATTTCATCCGTTCCCTGTTTTCGATGAAATAGTTTATTCCGCGCTGAAGTTCATTTTGCTTGTCATCATCCCCTGTAACATAATGCGCCATTTCATCGGACAGTTCCTTAATATTGCCATTGTCCAAAAGCCTGTACCATTTGTTTTTAACCTCTGCCTGTTCGTCAGCTTCTGAAACCGCTTCCCGTATGAATTCCCAAAGATGCTCTTTAGCGTGATAAAGGTCGGCAATCTGTATGGCTTCCGGGAAATGTTCCTGTGCCTGGTTCCAAATCCATTTCGCGCCATCGCCGATGATTACCACTTTCTCAGCTAAATTCACACCCCTGCGCACAGCTTCCATATAAAGCCGCCTGCCGAAAAGCTCGCTTGTTTCAATAGCGCCAAAATACGAGGTGCTGTGTTCATCCCGGACAGGATATGTTTTCTCCTTTACCTTGCGCGTCTTCGTTTGCGTGAAAATACACCCAAGCTTGCTTTCACGCGTTTTGGCTGTCCCATCCTCTTGTTTGCCTTGCCTGCCGGAGGACTCGCGCTTCACAACTGGTATTCCGGTCCCGTCGTACTCAATATACATAACCGGTACAGGCCGTTCTCCGGTTTGCGTTTTTTCGGTTGTGGAAAACGCTTCCTCAATCTGCATGGCTTTTTCAGCCTCAATGGCCGCACCGGCCGCTTCCGCGATTCTTTCCATATCCTTGGCGCAAACGTAAATGCCGCATGCTTCTTCCAACGTTGCGCTGCTGCGCTCAAAAGAGTCGCAGGCGGAAAGCCATGAGGCAACGCGGCGCACGCCTGGGGTAAAGGACGTATTCGCGATATCAAGCGATTCATCTTTGGGAATCATGTGTTTTCCGCATTTGCATCCATAATAATTCCTTGAAAGCGTCCCTTCCCCGAGCAGGCTAACGATGTTCTTGCTCCTTGCGCCAAGGTTTTCCATCGGCGCCGCGCAGCCCTTGCATATCGGGGCAGTGTCTTCTCAAAACCCCAATCGGAATCATAGATGGAAAGACCCTTGAAAAGCTCTCTGTCGCCGCTAAACACTTCCCCGATGGTGTCCAGCAGCAGCGACTTCCCGAACCTCCTGGGCCGCGAAAGGAAACAGTACTTTGCGTCGTTAACCAAGTTGTAGATATATTGCGTTTTGTCAACATAAACATAATCGCCTTCAATAATTTCTCTAAAACTCTGCATCCCAAGTGGCAATTTCTTCACTTCAATCCCCCTCTTTTGTCATCCTATACTGACTTCTCCCATGTACAGCTTCAGTGCATCAGGAACCGCAACAGAGCCGTCCTTCTGCTGGTTGTTTTCCAAGATTGCCGCAACTGTCCTGCCCACGGCGAGGCCGCTGCCGTTCAGGGTGTGGACGAACTCGGGCTTGCCGCCCTGCTGTGGCCTGAAGCGGATGTTCGCCCTCCTGGCTTGGTAGCTTTCAAAGTTGCTGCATGAAGATATTTCAACGTATTTGCCGTAGCTGGGCATCCAGACTTCAATGTCGTAGGTCATTGCTGAGCAAAACCCCATGTCCCCGGTGGACAGGCGCACGATCCGGTACGGAAGGTTCAGCCTTCTTAGGACCTCCTCTGCATTGAGGGTGAGCGTTTCAAGCTCTTCGTAGGAGGTTTCTGGCCTTACGAACTTCACCAGCTCCACCTTGTTGAACTGGTGCTGCCTGATGAGCCCCCTCGTGTCCCTGCCCGCAGAGCCTGCTTCTTTTCTGAAGCAGGGGGTGTAAGCCGTATAGTAGACCGGAAGGTCTTCGGCGCTGATGATTTCGTCCCTCAAAAGGTTCGTCAGAGGGACTTCGGCTGTCGGTACCAGGAAGAAATCCTTCGCGGGGACGTGGAACATGTCGTCTTCAAACTTTGGGAGCTGGCCGGTGCCGGTCATAGCGTCCCTGTTCACCATGAAGGGCGGGAGTATCTCCATATACCCGTGCTCCCTAGTGTGCAGGTCCAGCATGAAATTGACCACGCTGCGTTCCAGCCTTGCCCCAAGCCCGTTGTACACGGTGAACCTGGTGCCTGATATCTTTGCAGCCCGCTCGAAATCCAAGATGCCCAAATCGAGGCCTACGTCCCAGTGGGCTTTGTGCTCAAAATCGAACTCCCTAGGCGTACCCCACTCCCTGATGACGACGTTGTCCGTGTCGTCTGCGCCTATTTGCACATCGGGGCTTGGGGTGTTTGGTATGCCAAGCAGCACACCTTTCAGTTCCTTTTCGATATCGCCCACTTGGCCGTCAAGCACCTTGATTTCGTCCGATAGGAGCTTCATCTCAGCCATGATTTCCGCAGTGTCTTTGCCTTCTTTTTTCAGCTTTGGAATTTCTTTCGATGCCAGGTTTTGCCTGTTTTTCTTCTGTTCGACATCTGCCAGGATTGTTCTGCGCTTTTCGTCGAGGCCAAGTGCCTTGCTCAAGCCGAAATCGCCCTGCTGCCTTGATTCAACCGCCTTTTTTACAGTTTCAAAGTCATCTCTGATTTTCCTGATATCTAACATAACCTCACCTCACCTCTAAAGTAAATTCTTTTTATACGACAAATAATAAATATCGCTAAGCTCGTTCACTTTTTCGTACATTTCAATTTGCAGCCGGGACGCATGGGAATAGTTTTTTTCGTCGAGGGCAGTCTTTATCCTAGTCAGCAAGCTTTTCTCCCCTATCGAATCCCGCCCAAGGTATATCCGCAGGTTTTGTATTTTCTCCCAGTTTTCAACGTCAAAGTCGGTACAGTCGCTGTCGTCGTGAAGCTTCCTGCACTCTCTGACAAAATCCATCGTGTTTGGTATGATCCGGCTGTATAGCTCCATTGCCCACTGTGACAAGGTGGCTTCTTTAAAGGACTCCAGCGTGAGTTCGTCTATTACGCCGCCCCTTGAGAATATCTTGAGCTTGTCGGGGTATTTGTCAAAGGCTGAAAGGTTTTCCCAAACAGTCCTTGGGGCGTAGCCAAACAGCCTGCCCCTTTCTTCCTCAGTGTATTCGTCAAAGACGTTCTTCTCGCTGCGGTACTCCCTGTGCCTCTCAAGGTAAAAATCCTCATCGCCGTATTTTTTTGACAGGGAAGCAAGCAGATCCTCAGATGTTTTTGCGTTTTCCAAGGCTTCCCTTATGCCGTCAAGCATCGCCATGTACGATGTGGCTATCACTAGGTACGTGTTGCTCTTCGGGTTTGGAGAGCGGAGCTCGAATCTAGTGGCAAAAGAGTCGGCAAGGTCCCTGATGAGGCCCACCAGCACCGTCCTGTTCCTCGAAGGCTGGTCTTCACCGATCCCGATTGAGGTAACGATGCAGACTGGCGCCTCGTAGCCCGGCTGAGCCCGGTTGAGGGCGTCCGTTGACGAGTTGATGAACGGGTTGATTACCTCGTAGTTTTTCAGAAGGCCCATCAGCGCACCGAAACCAATGGGGCTTAAATAGCCTTTCCGGATGTCCTTCGGAGAAAAGAGATTGATGATCCTGCCGTCCATCAGCTTCGCGGAGAGGCTCATGTGGGTGTGCTCGCCGTTCCCTGCTATCCCCTCGATGGGTTTCGCCATGAACGTTACGTCGAGGCCGTGGTGGCGGAAAACGTCTTTTATCACGTATTTGACTTGGTTTTCGTTGTCGGCCGCTTGGAGGGGCGAAGAGTATTTCCAGTCGATTTCCAGCTGCTCCATGACGTGGTCGTAATTTCCGGAGCTCCCCATCTTAGCCTTGATGCCGCCGACTTCCTTATGTCCCATCTCCACTTCGAGCCCGTACCTGTCCAGCGTTGTGAGCGATCTTTCGAGGGCGGTCCGGACTGGGCCTATCGTCCTTTTCCAGTACTGTTCCTTCAATATCTGCGCTGTGGAAAGCTGCTCCCTGTCGGCTTTGTCGTCGGGCGTTTTGACCCAAAACTCCAGCTCCGTGGCGCAGGTCACCATGATTTCCATGATGTCTTCCGCGCTTTTGATGCCGATGGATTCCCATACGTAAGGGTTTTCCCCTATGAGCTTCAGCACCTCTGTTTTGAAGAAAGCAATCGCGTCTTTCAGAATTGCCCTAGATCCGATGACGTCAGTGTCGTTGTGGACAAGGAAAGACGGGATTCTCAGCGTTCCCACCGGGAGCCCCGTTTCCTTGTCATAGTAATTTAAATTGTAGTCAACATACCAGTTAACCGACAAATCCGGCACAATGTCGACCCTAGCGTTGTTGAGGTCCGCGATTTTCGGCAGGACCACGCTGGAGCCGTCAGTCTGGACGCCGTTTCTAAGGTACCTTTCCATGTCGCGCACGAACAGCTCGACTGGTATCTTTTCGTCGGTGTCGTGGCCGCCTATGTCGAAGCCGACCAAGGACACAAATTTGACTTCCCTGTGCTTTTCGAGCATGCCTTTCAGTTCATCTTCGGCATGGCATTCCGCAGGTATTACAAACAACATCCTGTCATATTCAAGCATCGTTGACCTCTCTTTGAAGTGGGCCGCGCCCACATGCTACTGATATTGCTACTCGTTGTTTTTCAGCATGCCGAGGTACCTCTCCAGTTGATCCAGGTACTGCCCGTATGCCGCCCAGTCTCCGTTCTTTTGCGCAGCCTGCGCCTTGTCGAAGGCTTCCGACGCAAGGTTGATCAGCTCTGCCGTAGTGTACGCCCCTTGCCCCGGCGGCATGGACGTGATGGGCCTGCCCGGGGTGTCGGGCGGTGCGCTGCCCACCGGTTTTTCATTCAATACCGGGAACAGCTCATCCAGCGCCTCTGCCAATGTGGCCCGGTAGGCGATCTTGTCACCGTAAGCCACTATTACCCTTTTGACTTCAGGGATGCTGGAGTTGGTCGCTTCCAAGTAAACAGGTTCGATGTAAAGCAAAGACTCCTCTATCGGGACTACGAACATGTTGCCCCTGTTGTAGGTCGACCCGGCTTGGCTCCAAAGGGAGAATTCTTTGGATATCTCAGTGTGCTGGTCTATCTGCGCCTCTATCTGCATCGGCCCGTACACTATTTCGCCCTTCGGCAGTCTGTATAGGACAATGTCTCCGTAATGCGGCATGTCGTTCCTCGCCACAAGGAGCGCCGTCATGTTGAGCTTGTCCCTAGGCGTGTAAGGTATTGAATTTACAAACTCTGCCTTTTCTTCGTGGGGCAGCCTCATGATGTAGTAATTCGGCACCATCGAAACCAAGCTTGTCTCGTAAATTTCCTGAGCGATGTCCCACAAGTCTTCATTTTGATAGAACATCACTTCGTCGTTCATGTGGTAACGTTGAAACACGTTTGCCTGAATGTTCAGCATCATGCTCGGGTACCTAACATGAGCCCTCAGTGACGCATCCTTGTCCTCAAAGCTGAAATCCCTGTCCATGTCGTCAAAATCCTTGAACAGCGCCGGGAATATCTTCTTGTAGGTGGCGGCAATGGGGTCTTGAGGGTCTACTATGTAATAGTTTGTTGCGCCGTTGTAGGCGTCGATGACGACCTTTATTGAATTCCTGATGTAGTTTCCGCCCCTGAAGTAAGGGTAGGAATACGGGTAGTAGCTGCTGGACGTGTAGGCGTCCACGATCCAGTAAAGCTTGCCGTCGACTGTTACCATGTACGGATCCGGGTCGTAGGTGAGCATCGGCATTATTGTCTGCACTCGCTTGATGACGTTCCGGTTGATCACAATTTTCGACTCTTTGGTTAAGTTGGTCGACACGAGTATTCGCAGGTTCCTCTCGCGTATGGAGAACATGGTCTTGTTCAAAAAGTTGAGCGGTATCCCCGCAGTTCCTGCG
The DNA here is from genome assembly GCA_009782285.1 of Clostridiales bacterium. Lineage (GTDB taxonomy): Bacteria > Bacillota > Clostridia > Peptostreptococcales > Anaerovoracaceae > WRJK01. Next base: position 38,508 of record WRJK01000007.1, on the reverse strand, counting down.
TAGATTGTTTCGGCGTTGTGTTCTGCGTCCATTGGGTAGTCGAATTCTTTTTCATCGGTTTTTACCAAGATGTAATCGTTCGTCATCCTCCCAAAGTATATTTCTGGCCTTCTAATGTCAATTTCTTTCACCTGTGACATCGGGGGGATGTTTCTTATCAGCATGTCCGGCTGGCCGTTTGCTGTTATTTTGTCAACCCTTGAAAGAGTGATCCCGTACCCGTGGGTATACTTGATGTGCTTGTTCAGCCAAGTCTGCGGTATTGGCGAGCTTCCTGAGTCGTTGATTTCCCTTGCAGAAATGAAAGTCTGAGTATATTCCCCATTTATCATGTACCTATCGACGAAAACATCGGTGAACAAGTAGTACGGCCTTATTGTCTGAACGTTGTTGTAGTATTTCTTCACAGGTTGGTAATCGTTTATTCTGATGTTTGATATGGTCTCGTTGTTGTTATCGATGTCTTTCCAGTCCAGCACGTCGGTCCTGGCGGGGAAATTCATTTCAGTGACATGGTTCAAGCCATAGGCGGTCTGCGTGAACTGAATGTTTCTTTTTAGGTAAGGGCGCTCCTTGTTGAGCTCGTCCGGGGACACGATGTAGTTCTGAACCAGCCAAGCCCCGCCCATGCCAAAGAGACCCACCAACACCATGATTACCGGCACTGCCAGGATGTTCCGGAATTTCTTTTTCGAGAACCCCCAGACAAAACCGGCGGCGCCTAGGACAGAAAGCCCTATTAAAACCCTGTACATCCAAAGCGTAATGTTGACGTCTGTGTAGCTTGCCCCGTACACCACGCTGCCCGTGTTGGAGTAAAGCAAGTCGTATTGCATGAGGAAGAATTTCACGCCAAGCATCAGGAAAAACAGCACCCCGAAAAAGATGATCTGCTTCGAAGCTATCCCCAGGAGGCTCAGGAAGTTGTCGTCGTCAAGCCTTTTTTGCGGCTTTTGCGCCCTGTTGATGTTCTGCTGCGCCCCGGCTCCCGCGAACCCGCCGCCTGCCATGAACTTGTTGAGTTTCTCAAGAATGTCGTTGAGCCCGTATGATCCAAAGTTGCCGGCACCTGAACTCTCGCGTTTGAATTCGCCGCTGTACCGTTCCTCGTCGTCTTCGTATTCGTCTTCTTCCGGCGGGACCTCTTCAAATATTTGCGGTTTCCGGAACGATATCAAAATCATGTAGTAAAGGACCGTGATCGCCGCAAACCCTATTATCACCCCGATCGCAATGTTGTTCAGCTGTTTGATCAGTTCCAGCTTGAAAATGTAGAACGACACGTCCAAGTTGTAAAGCGGGTCTGCAATGCCAAAGCTCGTGCTGTAGTTGAACTTAAGGGCTTCAAACCAAACGTGCGTAACCGCGTAAAACGTCACTAGGCCGGAAAAAACAGCAGCTACGGCCAAAGCGTACATGTTCAGCCTTTTGCCGATGCCAGGATCGTTGCTGTGGGATTCAATCTTCTTGTTGTAACCCCTCTTAATCGCCTGCAGGTACAGAAAGCTCAAGAGCCCGATTATCAAGAATGCCGGCACCCCTATCTCCAGCTGCGTGACGAGCTTTCGCAAGAAGACGCTTAAGTACCCCATCTCTATGAACCAGAGAATATCGGTGATAAAATTGATCAGAGCCACAAACAGCGCGAGCAGCAACACCAATACGACAACTACTCCGGTTAGCCCCCTTTTTTTCTTTTTCTTCAAAACTACTCCTCCTTTTTGAGTTTTTAACTTGTTACAATGATTTTATTTTTAGCAAAAGAAGATTGAGCGCAATGGATGCTTCTTCAGGCAGGCGGTCCCTCCCCCCTTTTGCTTCAATCAACGAGTCGATGAAATCAATCCTTTTTTTCATGCTCGAATCCAAAATGTCGAGGTAATTCTTGTCCTTGAAATCAGGAACAAACCCTTCGATGCCCATCGTCTGGATTTCCCCCAGAGGCCCGAGTTTGTTAAACTCGGCTGTTCCGTCCGCGATTGTCTCAATGATGCGGATAGTGACTTCTTTAGGTATTTTTTTATCAATAAAATGCCCTGTGTTCAAAATGTAGCAGTCAACGCCGCGTTCCTTGAAAAGCGATTTGAACTTTTCGTAATCCTCCCGGAGCGGGTACGTCCTGAACGGGTTTGCGTATGGCTCAAACACCAAGGCGTTCATGTCGGTGCCTTCCGCAAGCCTCTCAGCCGTGGTTCGCTTGGTCGCAAGGCAGGCGCCCATTGCCGAGGCTATTACTGGGTTGTCGAGTTTCACGACCGGCGGCAGCGCAGCGTCCTTCATCAGCCAGATGATTGAATTGACTGGGTCATCCATCTTGTCGACCCTGTTTGCTGCCCACAGCTTGGACTTTATCGCCCTGCCGTTGCCGTTCCTAATGTCCTCGGTGACGATCACAGTCTTGCCATCGCTATCTATAGTGGCGCCGCAGTTCTGAACGGTGATCAGGTATTTGTTGTCTTCTGACGTCAGCGGGTAGTCTTGGGTCTTGTCGAAATACGAAGGCTCCATTGCCACGCTTGAACCGTTCTCGTTTGATATGATGTAAGCGTCGTCGTGCAGCACGGTAACATCGTACCTGCCCCCGTGCTTGGCGTGGGTCAGTGTTGATTTCCCAGAGCCCGAAAGCCCGAAGACGCCCATAACGTGCGGCTCGCTGTCTTCCTTCGCCATCCTTTTCAGTCCACCGTGGCACGACGTGTAGCCGTTTCTGTTGGCAATGCTCCAAGCGAGGGTCAGCGTACCCTTCTTGTGCTCGCCGAAATACCTCATGCCCAGAAGGCAGGCGCAATTGTGCGCCGGGTCGAAATAAGCCAGCCCGTCCGGGAATTTTGGGTGGCAGTAGTCAGGGTCGGACAGTATGTAAATGTCAGGTTCGTTCCCTATAGGTTTTGAATTCGCGTACATTTCGTCATAATAAGGCGTGATGTTCTGGAAATTCAAAAGCCAGTTGTAAAGGGTGTTTTCATAGGACTGCGGAACGAGCAAGTGGGCCCTTATTATGAAATCCCTGTCCAGCCCGATATAGCTCTGGGTGTGGTACATCTTTTTGTACCTTGTCAAAAATGCCGCTTCCCGCAGGACTTTTGCCATCTCGCCTTCGTCAACCCCGGCTTCGCCCAAGATCACCCTAGCTCCGGCAAAACGCCCAACGATTTCACCATCGTTGAAAAGCAGCACCCTAGCGCCTTCGGGCAGCCCGATTGCGGAAGGCTCGTGCACCGGCATGTCTGTAACGATCGTGCCTTTCGCGTTTTTGGCCATTTCGTAAATAAGCTTCAAGTCAGTTATTTTTTCAACGTTGTTGCCGTAAAAAGCAGTTTCAATAGTGCTTCTCGACGGAGAAAAAGCGATATCCCCTGTTTTGATCTCTTCCCGTTTGTAATTCGATCTGGTTGACATCTTTGACTCCTTTGCTCTTATTTAACAATAGTTGCTAATTCCTGAAATAACCCACCACCTGCATTTTATCACCAGCCGCTTCCATCTGGTAGACCCAATTGTACGTGTTTTCAGTTGTTTTGCCGTTTACCGTGTCCTCGATCACTTCACGCGTCCAGATGAAAAAAGTGTCGCCGCTCTGCCGTAATTCGCCGATTTGCAGCAGCTTGAACGCCTTTTTGACCCCACTGCCTCGTTTAAAGTCAAGTATGCTTTTTTCTGCCTGACCTCCCTCCTTTACCAATCCTAAAATGGTCTCATCACCGCTATTGACGTAGTCTATCCATTTGGAGTTGAAGCTTATCAACGAAGCAACAACCGCTTGGTCGTAATAAACCGCGTTGCCGTCTTCCATCCTCCAAATATTGTCTTCTATCGGCTTTGAGGCTGCGACGCCTGGCTCGCTGTAAGTGTTTTCCGAGTTGAATTTGAGGTCGTCGTCTGCCCCGACTGCTTCAATGTTTCTGTTGACGTAAAGCTGGCTGGCTATAAGGAACGCTTTGTTGGCTTCCGGTTCCCTTATAGGGGCGGCCGGCATGTCTTCTGCATCCCCGTCGCCATCGCCATCGTCCTCGTCCTCGCCCTCTAAAATGCCTAGGTCTTCGCTGCCCGTCTCATCAAGCGGCTCCTTGTGGAAAAAACTATCAAACCAAGTAACCGCAAAGCTCAGTTTGCTGTTTACAAAAGCTGCGCCGATGCTGTTTGGGGCAAAGTATTTAAGCCCAAGAGCCGCAACTTCCAAAGAAAACACAATCAGCAAAACAGTCAACAGGATTTTCTTCGGGTCTCGTTTGCTTTCGCTGCCGCCTTCTTCTTTTACGCTTTCGCCTTCTGTCTGCTCAGCCCCCTTAAAATATTCGGCCTTTTCGGATTTTTCGGTTTTTCTGACGCTTTTTTTTTCTCTTGCGCTACGCTCCTCTGCGTCCCACAATTTTTCCAAGGCCTTGAACGCTTCCTGCTTTTGAGGGTCTGCAAGGGGCAAAATGTCCGTGATTATGCTGCTGGGTTCTCTTCCCGGCTCAGGCCGCCCCGTGCGCAGCTCAGGTTCAGGCCGCAGATCAGGTTCCGGCTTCGGTTCGGGTTCCGGCATCAGCTCCAGCTCGTGGCTTTCTTCAATGAACCTCGGCTTGAAATCGCTTTTGTAAGCATCCCTTTCCTGGCTTATTTCATATTCTTTGTCGATTATGATCCCGGCTTTTTCGAGAGCTACCTCTATTAGGTCTTTGTTGAACTCCCTTGTGTCGAACCTTTTTGACAAAGTGTCGTTGTCATAGATCAAACTGTCTTCTGCCTGCGTGTCAAGCTGTGCCTGCTCGGGTTCAAACTCCAGCATTGGAGCTGGCTGCGGTTCAAACTCCGGCATTGGAGCGGGTTGCGGCTTATGCTCCGGCATTGGAGTGGGCTGCGGCTTGTGCTCCGGCATTGGAGCTGGCTGCTGTGCCTGTTCGGGTTCAGGTTCCTCCGCAGGCTCTGAAAACTCCTTGTTCTTAACCCTTTCGTATTCCTTGTCGAGAAGTTTCTGGAATTCTTCATTCTTCTTGTTGAATGTATAAAACCTGTCAATTTTGCTGTCTTGCCAAGGCTCCAGCTTGATTTCCGGCATTTCGTACTGGGGTGGCCCGAGCACAATCTCCGGAACTTCGTATTTCAGCGGCTCAGGCGTTTTAAAGAGATATCCTTCGGCTTCCTGCTTGATTTCGGCTTTCTGCTTGATTTCAGCTTCCTGCTTTGCTTCGGCTTCCTGCTCGAATTCGGTTATTTCATTTTTGGGCCTGCTTTGCGCCCATGAAAAATCTATGTCCTCGGTTTTTTTGTGTTCAGGGAATTCGTGCAAATTCCATACAAACTCTGGATCGCTTCTAAAAGGAGCGTTTAAAGCCGCCTCTTCATTTTCCGTCCCATTACCATTTTCCGTCAGCTGTTTGCCGCAAAAACTGCAAAATATCGAATCATTATGTACTTGTTTGCCACAATACCTGCAAAACATTTGCTAATACCCCCGTTTCAGTTCAAATCCCATTAGTCCTTTATCAACATCTCTAATTCTTCTTCTGTATATATCTTCCCGGTTTTGCCCACGCAATAAACGGCATCGGCAATGTCCGGAACATGCGCTTCTTCTCCGTCCTCAGCAGCCGCTTCCTCTTCGGCTGTTTCGTGTTTGTCTGCAAAAACCACGCTTTCCGTCATGCCTTCCTCCAGCTTGTGCAATTTCTGATTGATGCCCTTGAGTGCGTCAACCTGCAAGTCCACTTTCCAATACCACAACTTGAGGCGCCTGAGCAAAAGCCACGCCAACAGCAGTGCCGCAAGGCAAACCAATACTGCGAGCAATACAACCCCGCCGCCCCTTGAAGTTTGCATTATTCCGATGATGCTCTCCAACCAGTCGATCATTTTTTTCCCTTTGTGCGTATAATCTTTTAGATTATACTACAAAACACTTTCGATATCAATGAAATAAGCAACAAAAAAACTATTCTGCTCTTTTCTATCCTTTTCCATCTAATTTTTCTTTGTCAACAGAGCAAAAAAATGGTAAGATAAGCATGATACGAAAAAAGGGGGCATCGCAATGGCATATTTTAACATTATTCTCTATGATTATTTTGAAACGCTGGACGCCATGGGACCGGCGGAGGTCATCGGATACCTCTCGGAGTCCTACATCCTGCGGTTTCTTTCAGAAAGCGGCGGAATCGTGAAAAGCACTCAGCAAGTGCCCGTTGAAACCTTGCCTTTTGCGATGATGGAAACTTCAGGGGTGCTGCTGATACCGGGAGGTTTTGGCATAAGGTCATTGGTCAACAATGAAGACTACGTTGAGCGGGTGAGGTTTTTTTCTGAAAAAGCGACGAGTGTTTTGACCGTGTGCACCGGATCAGCATTGCTCGCAAAAACCCATTTGCTGGATGGCAGGAAAGCGACGACAAACAAAACAGTGTATGAGTGGGCTTGCTCAAACGGCCCGAAAGTGAATTGGCTCAAGAGAGCGCGTTGGGCTAAGGACGGGAAATACTACACCGCATCAGGCGTTTCAGCAGGGCTTGACATGATTTTCGGCTTCGTCAGCGACATGCACGGCATTGAGTGCGCAAATAGCTTGGCAAGGGAGATAGAGTACGTGTGGAACCCGGACATGGACGACGACCCGTTTGCTGTTTTGTAGAAAGGACAGAAAGAAACATTGACGCGGGAGGGATTCGGTTATATAATGTAAATATAGCTTCTCGTTTTTTGCCTTTAGGTGAAAAAAGTGCTTGACACATGCCCAAATTCCGATTATATTTGTTATGTTATGCGCTTCGTTAGCTCAGTTGGTAGAGCACCTGACTCTTAATCAGGGTGTCCGGGGTTCGAGCCCCCGACGGAGTACCAAATCAATATTATACGAACTTGTATTGCTTCAAAGGCGGCTTTGCGGTCACGGTTCGGTATAATGGCAAGTGAAAAGAGCGATAGGTTTTATATCCGTATCGCTTTTTCATTTACATATTGTTACAGGCGAGTCCCGCCATCGAGAAAGCAAAAGCGGCTTGCAAAACTAGTAATTTTAATGTGTCTGATCATTTTGTTGATGTTAACAAAATGATTCAACTGGGTAAAGGCGCTCAACGTAAAGTTGATGATATCGCTATGACACGTTATGGATGCTATTTGACTGCACAAAATGGCGATCCGTCAAAAGAGGTTACTGCCAAAGCTCAGACGTATTTCGCAATTCAAACGCGGCGGCAGGAGCTAACCGAACAGTTTCATGAACTGTCAGAAGATGAGCGCCGCCTCGCCGTTCGGGCAGAATTAACAAGCATATCAAACCGGACAATCAAGGGTGAAGCGGTACCTTGACGCGGAAATTTCGTTTGTAATGGAACGCCTGCAAGGAACTGAGCGCATCTTGGAGCTAGGGGCGGGGTATGGCAGGATAATGAAAGAATTGGCAAACAACTGCAAATCAATCGTTGGCATTGACATTTCCCATGAAAACGTAGAATTTGGAAGCGAATACCTTAGAAGTGTGCCAAATGCCACCCTGATTGCCATGGATGCCCATGATTTGCGTTTTACCGAAACCTTTGACGTGGTATTGTGCTTGCAGAACGGATTGTCTTCAATGAAGGTTCGGCCATTGGAGTACATACACCGAATAATGGCGCTGATATCGCAGGGAGGCCGGGCATTCATCAGTAGCTACAGCGCTAAATTTTGGGAACATCGCCTAGCTTGGTTCCATGAACAGGCAAGGATAGGTTTGCTTGGCCCGATTGACATGGGCAACACTAAGGACGGCGTCATTGCATGCAAGGACGGCTTCCGCGCAACAACCCATTCGCCTGAAGAACTTGATGCGATTGGAAAGGCTTCGGGCTTTGAATATGAAGTTGTTGAAGTCGACGAGTCCAGTGTTTTCTTGGTTGTTGAAAAATGCTAAGCGGGCAGTTCGGAATCCGCTGCTAACGAGCGTCAAAGCGTCAAGATACCGCTTGCATGTTTGCCGGAAATCGAATATTATAGTTTTTGTGAAGTTTAAAAAAGGAGTAACGCATGGCATTCGACCAACGCGTAAGCTTTTTACGCGACCTGCCATTGGGCAACAAGGACACGCCGGAATCGCTTCTGCACCTTGCTTTCTTAATCGGCGAAAATATAAATAAGTTGAAAGATGCCCCTAAAGAGCAAATAGTTTCAATACTCGGCGAGTACTACCTCGCCACAAACAGGTTTGACGAAATATGGGGCAGCCTTAACAGCGCCGAGCGCGAGATGGTTTCGCTGCACGTTTGGAGCGGAGGTTCTACGCCGGATTTCTACGCAGACGAAGTTGCCAAGGCGTTTGGTGTTGCTGAAAACCAAGTGAGCACCTACTATTATTATTCATACGCATGGAACGGATTGCGTAGATACAAGGTCAGGTATGCCGGGAAGAACTCGGCACTGTGGCTGCTGTTCCCCGGAAACAACGATGTTGAGTTGTTTTACAGCAGCCTGCGCGACGCCGTAGGCGAGATGAAGCGGACATTTTCACAAATTCCCAAAAACCTTGTGTTTTCAACGCGTGAAAACAGGACTGAGGATGTTGCCAACATCGTCAGGTTCTGCAACTCAAACAAGCTGGCCATTACGAAAAACGGCATCCTAAGCAAGCCTGCTGCATTGAAACTAATAAATTTCTGCGGCTATGAAGATTATTCGTCTGAGATGAGCACGAAGCCTGATGGCGTGAAGGCAACAGACGATTTGCTGGTGACCTTTCCTTTGATTGTGCTTTGCACTGTCAGCGGCATTCTTTATGTAGGCGAAGGCGAATTTGTCCCGGGTTCAAAGGCGTCTTCTTTGATAGGCCTGCCTTATGGGCAGTTTGTAAAGAAACTGTTCGATTTTTACCTCAACAGCAAGAGTTTTGACGAAATATCAGTGATCAAAGGGCTTCGGACGAAACGGGGGCATCATCCTTACGACGCAAGACAAAACATTGCTAGTGAAATGAAGCTTTGCCCGATCGGCAAATTCCTTCCCACTAAGGAGTTCGAAAAGTATTTGCGCATCTCTAACAATACATTCGCTAGGAATGAAAAAAGGCTTGTCGTCGGCGCAGGGAAGTACGCTTCCAATTACGGAGTTGAGTGGTCGCAGTACGAGTCTCCGCTGATCAAGACCATTTTGTTGTTTTTCGGTGCGCTGGGGATAATAGACATTGCATGGGGCGAAGGCAAGCAAGACTACGTCGACAAAGGGCACCGCCTCCCGGCAGCGTTTCGGATCAACCCTCTTGGCGCATATGTGCTCGGGCTCGCCGACGCGTACGAAGCGCCGGCTGCACCAAAGCAGAAGGCCAAGGGTGGGTTTACAGTGCTTCCAGACTACACGATTGTCATCCCAAGCGGCCCAAACAGGTCCGTACACGAACTGCATTTCGAAAGAATATTCACCAAAGTGTCGTCAACAGGCGAGGCCTTGATCTACAAGCTCGATTTCGAAACTATAGCCCGCGCCACTGAAAGAGGCGTAAGCGTAGATGAATTGCGCAAGTATTTGTCCGCATCAGACAAGCCGGTGCCCAAAAATGTCGTTCGGGCTCTAGATGACTGGAAAAAACAGACAGGGCGCATCAAGATCAGGAACGTGACGATCCTCGAATGTGACGATGCCACGCTGCTTGAAGAAGTGATTCGGTACAAAGGGATGGGCGAGCTGGTCGGGGATAGAATAGCCGCTGCTGTGGTAGTGGACGGGAACGCAACAAACAAAATCAAGAAAACGATCGAAAAGAACAAGAGGTTTTGCAAAAATGCTACCTGACAAAAGAAAATCCGGATGCGTGATAGTCCAAAGCGATTTGACGATACTGCTTGAAACTGACCATCCGCTATACGAAGAGGCCCGCGACTCGCTTTTGGGGTTTGCAGAAATGGTGAAAAGCCCCGAATACATCCACACTTACAAGCTGACGCAGCTGTCGCTTTGGAACGCAGCGTCGGCAGGGCTGCTGCCGGAACAGGTCATTGAGGAACTCCGGCGCTACTCAAAGCATGAACCGCCCCAGATAGTGGTCAGCCGCATACTTGACTGGGGCAGGCGGTACGGCCGCGTGAAGCTGTTGATTGAAAACGGCAAATTTGTCCTCCGCTGCGACGACAAGTACATCGCTGCAGAACTTGAAAACACCAAGGCAGTGGCTAAATACCTCTTGAAGCGGCTTGACGAGGTTGCCTTTGAGGTGGACATTGCCTGCCGGGGGCACGTTAAGCAAGCCCTGATACTGGCGGAATACCCGGCTGACGACTTAGCCGGTTACCGAAAAGCCTCCCCGCTGGCGTTCTCCTTGAGGGGCACTGCGGCGTCTGGGCAGCCTTTCGGCTTGCGCAAGTACCAGTCCGAAGCTGTAGACCTGTTCCACTTGAAAGGCGAGGCGCACGGCGGGCACGGAGTCATAGTGCTTCCCTGCGGCGCCGGCAAGACCATAGTCGGCATGGCGGTGATGGCGAAGCTGCAAACCGAAACCCTCGTGCTAACCACTGCGATAACCGCTATTAGGCAGTGGGTTGCGGAACTGCTCGACAAAACTACGCTGACCGGCGATTTGATAGGGGAGTACAGCGGTGAAATAAAGAATATTAAGCCCGTCACTATATCAACGTACCAAATCCTCGGAGCGTCCGAAAAGCACCGCGAATTGATAGACAGCCGGGAATGGGGTCTGATCATCTACGACGAGGTGCACACTTTGCCTGCGCCGGTGTTTCGCATGACGGCAGAACTGCAATCAAAACGGCGGCTTGGCCTCACGGCTACGCTGATCCGCGAAGACGGCCTGCAAAGCGACGTGTTTACGCTGATTGGGCCGAAGCGGTGCGACGTGCCATGGAAAGTGCTCGAAAAGAGCGGCTACATCGCAAAGGCCGAGTGTTTTGAGGTGCGTGTGCCGCTGGCAGAAAGCATGCGCATGGACTACGCCATAGCAAACAAACGGCAGAAGTTCCGCATAGCAGCCGAGAATTCAGGAAAGCTGAAGGTCTTGAAACGGCTCCTAAAAGAGCATTCGGGACGGCATATCCTGGTCATTGGCCTTTACCTCCAGCAACTCAAAGAAGTGGCCGAGCTGCTCAACGCGCCAATCATAACAGGCAGCACGAAAAACAGCAAGCGCGACGAACTGTATCAGCAGTTCAGGGACGGGGAAATTCCGGTAATGATTGTGTCAAAAGTTGCCAACTACGCCATTGACTTGCCGGATGCAAACGTGGCAATAGAGATAAGCGGCTCTTTTGGATCGCGGCAGGAGGAAGCGCAGCGCTTAGGGCGAATCCTGCGCCCCAAACCCGGAGAAAACAGAGCCTGGTTTTACATGCTGGTAACATCAGACACTGTGGAAGAGGGCTTTGCCGCGCACAGGCAGCTGTTCCTTGCCGAACAAGGATACCCGTACAGCGTGATTAGCTGAAGAAAACACTTGACAATGCAGAACGTTTGTTCTATAATAACTTAGAGGTACAAAAATGGCAAGGCAAGACAAAAACGACAAATTAATATACAGACACCTTTTGAAACTGGAGTATCAAAACACTTGGGAAGATTACACTAACAACAAGGAAATCGTTGCGATTTTATCGCATGCCTCAAAGGCTGATACAGGAGGAGCCGGCATCCCCGATTTCATCTATGTTAATGAATATGCGAAACTACTTATTATGATTGAAGCTAAACCGGGCATTTCACTCCATGTTGCGCCGACGGGCAAAGAAGACGCGAAAAAATACGCAGTGTGCGGTATCAAGCACTATTTGTCACGCTTCACTGCAAGCAGTCTTTCTTCGTCTACGCAAGCTGGCTATTTTTCCCAATGGAAAATTGTCGGCATTGCTGTTTCGGGAAATATCGAAGACGACTACAACCATAGGGTAAGTACCTTTTTAATTGTGAATGGTGTTATCGAGGAGCAAAAGTCCATAACTGATATTCTTTGCGAGATTGACTATATCAACCTTTTTGAAAATATCGATGAAGAGGAAACCATAGCGATAATTTCAGCCTCATCAAAAAAAATCAACAAGTGGTTACGTTCGGTTGATTCGCAAAAGCGTCCGATTCTTTTGTCTGCCCTCATGATATGCCTTTTTGAGGGTAAAGGTCAGCGCAATGATTTCAAAGCCGATTTTGTGAATTGGGCGGCAGATACGATCATCAGCAACATCCCGTCCACTGTTGAGAAAAACCTCAAAACGGAAAATGTGCCGATTGAAAAGATTGCTTTGATCAAAGCTGAGTTGGCGTTCCTTCCACATGACCAGGATTTGAACAATTCTCCAATACTGCAAGACATTCTGATGGAGTTGAGAGATTTTGTCATCCCTCTATTCAAACGCAAGAGCAACTACGACATTATCGGTAAGTTCTATGAGGAATTCCTACGGTATGCCGGCGTTGCCAACGTAAAAAAGGGTATTGTCCTGACACCGCGGCACATCACTTCTCTGTTCACTGAATTAATCGAACTGAAGACAAACGACGTGATTTTTGACCCGGCTTGTGGAACTGGCGCATTTTTGATTGCTGCCATGAACAAGCTCGTCGACATCGTCCAAGGGTCAAGCATTCCAAACAAAGAGTCGAAAATTAAGAGCATAAAAGAAAGGCAGCTGATTGGCTTTGAAAAAAATGCCACGATGTATTCCTTGGCCATTTCCAACATGTTGTTTAGAGGCGACGGCAAATCAAACATAACCTATTGCGATTGTTTTTCAGAAGAAGCTCAGATCGCTTTGGACAGCCTTGCCAAAGAAGGGATTGCGCCAACTATTGGGTTTGTTAACCCTCCGTATGGGGGCAAAGACAGACACGACAACCCTACAAAGAAAGAAATCCAGTTCCTCGCTTACATGCTGGACCGCGTTTCCCGCTACGGTTTGATCATTGCTCCCTTAAGCACTTTTTTCAAGGAAGAAGGCACACGCAATGCAATTCTGTCAAAGCATACGCTGAAATGCGTCGTCAACATGCCCAAAGATTTGTTCATGCCAAACGCAGCAACAAACACGGCGATTGCAGTTTTCGAAACCCATAGGCCTCACGGGGGGCAGTCAGTGGTTTTTTACGATTTGCAGGACGACGGGCTCGTATTGTCGAAAGCCAAAGGCAGGACGGACGCATACAACAAATGGGGCAAGATTAAACAATGCATGTTGAAAAAACTTGCAGAACCTGGCAAATACGAAGATGGTCTGACCCTTGTTCGGGCAACAATTAAGGACAATGACGAATGGCTAATTCAAGCCCACTGCAATACTGACTATTCGCACTTATCCGAAGCGAGCTTTTCAAACGCTGTCAAGGAGTATATGGTGTTCGCGGCAAAACAGGAGATGGGTTTGCTTGAAGCCAAGCTTGATGAAATCTCGTTGCTTGTGCTGCTGGCAGAGTACTACTCCGATGAAAATTCACCCAAGGCAGGTGATTCCGATGAATAAAGACAAGAGTCTGTTTGTGTTTGGCGATGTTTTCGCTCCACCAGAGCGAGGCCAAAGGCTTGTCAAGGCTGACCAAGCAGCTGGAGATGTTGCCTATGTCTCATCGACCAAAATAAACAATGGCATAAGCGCATTTATTAGTCCGCCGGATTACATGATGATCCACAACAAAAAGCTAACACTTTCAAATAGCGGAAGCGTCGGCTATTGTTTTTACCACAACTACGATTTCGTGGCTTCCGACCACGTTACGGTGATTGGACTGAAAGACGAGACCGTACCGCTGACTGAAAACATTGCCCTGTATCTAAAGCCAGTATTTGAAAGCATGCAGTACAAGTACAGTTTTGGAAGGGAAATAACGGACAGCAGACTGGCAAAAGAACAGTTGCTGTTGCCGTCAGCAGACGAAAAGCCCGACTGGACTTTCATGGAAAACTTCACAGTGAATATAAAGGGCAATATCCGATGGCCGAAATTGCAGGCTTCAAGCAGCGCAACCCTGCTATCAGACAAAGAGTGGGCAGTGATAGGGATGGGCGAAATATTCACATTCCTGAAAGGCAAGCGGTTGGTCAAGGCTGACATGCAACCCGGAAACACGCCTTTCATAGGGGCGATTTCAACAAACAACGGTGTTCGGCAGCTAATTGACGAAGAAGCGCTTTTCGAGGGCAATTGCATAACTGTGAATTATAATGGCTGCGTTGGTGAGGCATTTTATCAGGAAAAACCGTTCTGGGCATCGGACGACGTCACTGTTTTGTATCCAATGGATTGGTGGGCACTCAACCGCAACGTTGCCTTGTTTTTGATCACGGTTATTAAAGAAAACCGATATTTGTACAGTTATGGCCGAAAATGGACCACCGACAAAATGAAAAACACCAAATTGACGCTGCCTGTGGATAGCAACGGAAGTCCTGACTTCAGTTTTATGGAGCAGTATATCCAAGCACACTTCAACCTTGGTAATTCACAGATTTGAGATAGTCTTCAGCCACCTTTCCAAGGCAACAGCGTAGAGTGGTGAAAAACTCCGGCCATTCTTTTTTGAAATAACGTTGAACAAGTTTTTCCGGTACATCGCTTGGCGGTATGCCCTTCTTGCGTAGCGTCTTTTTGTTTTGATCGATGTTAACAACATAATGCCTGCGTTTTGCAGCCAAACGATCGCAGTTTAGATTCAAAATTGCAATAGTGTGGTCGATCAGTTCGGTTGTTGAGCCGAATGCATTTTCAGAGATTTCCACATTGATGCAGGAAGCGACATCCGGCTTAAGATAACCAGTTCCTTTATCCAATGAAAATAGGTTTGGGAACGAATGAATAACAAGAGGGCTCAGCAGATAACCTTCACAGGCAACAGGAATCTTCCCCGTCTGTATCAGGTAATCCTTATGGGCGTCACAAGCTAGATTTCCTGGCAGTGGGTGCGCTCTCTGTTCTTCCTGCGAACTTCTGCTCCCACCGTCGCATGCTGCCAACATGTTATACCAATCAAGTCCCCAGTTGTGCGTTCGAGTCTTATCTATTTTTGGGTGGAAATGCTCAATTCGGCAGCGATGTGGTTTTGAAGATGAGATTTCCTGTTCGCAATACGCACAAAGGCCTTTCTGATCATGAATTGCTTGGTCACGGCATTCCTTCGCGGCTTGGCTTCCACCCTGCGCATTGTCCCCTTTCATCTGATCCCAAGTAGCCTCTGGGTTTATCAATACATAGTCATTCAATTTTTGCGGAGGCGACCCCTTGCATACTCGTTTCATAATTCGCGCTCCCATTTGCTGTTTTCTATATGCAGTTCCAGTTCCATAAGTGCTGGTTCATCATTACCGTAATGCTCGTTGAGCTTTCTTTTCAACTCTTCAGCTTCAGGCGTATCCCATTGTTCGGCGTATACTAAATCTGTGTAAGTTTTTAGGATTTGGACAATATCCAGCCCTCTTGGACGCAGATCTACGCCAAAAACATTTTTCAACAACCGTTGCGCCTCTGCACCTTGGGTTTGCTCACTGACAGTATATGCCTTCCCACAGCTGAGTATGCGTATGTGTTCTTGTGGTATTGAAGTCAGTACTTGAGGGCTGTGTGTGGTTGCAATAAACTGAGTGTTCGGGAAAATATCCATGAGCGTTGTCAGAATAGTTTGTTGCCAAGCAGGGTGCAGATGCAATTCCACCTCGTCAATAAGCACAATAGCAGGAGCGCTTAGCGGCGATTCAGCCTGCTTTGTATCAGCACCGTGGGCTTGCGCCATACGGCGTGCCAAATCCAAGACTAAAGCAAGCATAGTGCGATAGCCATCGCTCAATTGACCAATCTTATAAGCTTGGCTCGTTCCTTTCCTATAAATGATCAATTCAGATGGATGGCCGGACATTCGTGGTTTTTCGTATTGCCCTAGCAAAGATTTAGACAATGCCTCCCGAACTGCCATCAACTCCGGTGACTCGTCTTTTTGCCCATTGTCGCGCATGTTGCGAGCTTCGTCAGCATCCGCATCATAAAACCAGGACAAAGTGGAAGCGAAATCAATCGTACGGCTAAAGCTATTTTCAAATGCTACAAATTCATTAGGGAGCAAAGGACGATAGGGCTCATGCGTCATGATGGAATCACTTTCATTGATAAAACGCCCTGCCATGTAGGAAGTGAAAATCGGGGATGAGGCGTTCAACATTGTAATAACATCACGCACAGCCAAGGGCTTTAACAGAACACTCTTTTCGGAGGCCGCCCAAAAGCGTTTGAATTCGATTTTTCTGGGTTCAAATCCAGTTTCATCAATAGGTTCTATTTCTATCCAATACGAGATGTCTTCCAATTTGCTTCCGAACGCAATGTCTGCAAGCGGCATTTCTAAATAATCGAAAGAAGTGTTTCTGATTTTTGGATGCCCTGCCCATTTCAGGAAAATGCTTAAAGCGTCAAGGGTTGCTGTTTTGCCGGCTCCATTCGCACCTACCAGAACAGTCAGCCGATCGTTGAAATCAATATCAAAGTTTTTGAAGCATCGGTAATTTTCCAGATGCAATGATTTTATTTTCATGTCATTATCCTCGTTTTGCTAAACATTTTATTATTGCTGCCAATCTCTGATCTCGCAAAGACTGCTGCCCATTTATTATACCAAAAAGACGCTGAATACGTAAATAAAAATGTCACCTCTTCGCCGAATATTTTAAAGTGCACAAAACTTCCTTAGCGCAGCCAAAGCTGCCTATTCGTGCTTCACATCGACATCCGCTATTGCCACTCCGTACTCTTCTGCCAACTCAACGACCCTTTCTTTGGCAAGCAAAACAAACAATTCGGCGATAGCGGAAGCCGGCACTGTTGCCATGGTGCTGTCTATAAAAGGCTCTAGGATTTTGACCGCCTTGATCAGCTTGTCGCTTTCACTGGCGGCATTGGTTTTTTTTGGTCTGCTGACGGCTCGTGCCAACTTTCCGTAATCAATGCTCTCAATCGAAGCGGAAATGCTCAACATGCTGCTGCCTCCTTTTTCTTCACTTATCAAGGTGTCGTTCCCGATGATCAGCGGGGAAAGCGACACCCCGTATTCCTTGAGCAAGTTCGTTACCGGGGATCGGATAAGCGACGGACGCTTGGCAATTATCTTCAAACTTAAAGGAGTCGTCGCGAGTGCCCCACCAATCTGAAGCAAGCCGCTCGTATTTCCCAGCCTTTTTTTTGCATGCTCAATTTGCGCTAACAATTTGCCATAATCAATGCTGTGAAGCTTTGCGTAAATTTGCATCATACGTCCTGCCATCCTTCCTTCGGACAACTCGCTATAATTCAAGATTATAGCATGCGGCAGCCCAATGTCAACAGTCCCTCTCGGTGCCTCGGTGCCTTTTAAAAAACTATCGTTGAAATTCTTTCGCGACTGTGCTATACTCATGGTTTAAGGAGATAAGGATATGTTAATACACAATGATTTAATGATTTATCACATTTATGCGTTTTCCCTTGCAGGCGCACCGTTTCAGAACGATTATTCACAGGCAGCACACAGGCTCGGGGAACTCGCAAAATGGATTCCCCACATCAAAGGCCTAGGGTGCAACGCGGTGCTGCTTAGCCCAGTGCTCAAGTCAAAGTCACATGGTTACGATGTGACGGACTATTTTCAGGTTGATAACCGCCTAGGCACAAACACTGAGTTCAAAGAGCTTGTCAGCTGTTTCCACGAGGGTGGCATCTGCGTCGTGCTTGACAGCGTATACAACCACTGCGGAAGGGATTTTTTCGCATTTGAAGAATTAAGGCAGGGGAAAAGAGAAAACGCTCAGTGGTTCTCCGGGGTGGATTTTGGCCGCCAAAGCCCGATGGGCGACGGTTTTGTTTACGATTGCTGGAGCGGGCACTGCGAGCTCGTGAAATTCAACTTGCGCAACGCAACCGCAAGGGAATACTTGCTGAACGCAACCCGGTTTTGGATAGAGGAGTTTGACATAGACGGCATGCGCCTTGACAGTGCAAACGTCATGGATTTTGATTTTATGAGGGAGCTCCGCAACGTCACAGTATCCATCAAGCCTGATTTTTGGCTCATGGGCGAGGTGGTGGCGGGAAACTACCCACAGTGGGTCAATGACAGCATGCTGCACAGCGTGACAGGGTACATGCTGTACAAGTCGCTTTTTTCCAGCCACAACTGCGACAACCTGTACGAGCTTGCACATACTGTTAATCAGTCTGTCCCAAGCAACGGCTTGCCCCACTACAACTTTCTCGACAACCACGATCAGCCACGCATTATCGACAATGTAACAAACCCCGCATTCTTGAAAACGCTGTACCCACTGCTTTACACGCTCCCCGGCATCCCGTCGGTGTATTACGGAAGCGAATGGGAAATTCGCGGGAAAAAAGAAGGCGACTCCGACCAGCCGCTTAGGCCGTACATCGACATTGAGCATGCGCCGCCGGATACGGACGTTACCCGGCTGATCCGCAGGCTGGCTGAGATAAGGAGCACCCACCCTGCCCTGAGATATGGGATCTATCAGCAGGTTTACCTGCAGTACCGCCGCCCCTTTGTGTTCGAGCGCCGCTTCGAGAGCGAGTGGGTTCTCGTGGCTGTCAATATTTCAGACAGTGCTGAAACCATGAGCATCAGGGACGGGGAAACGCAAGACCTTTTGACAGGCGAAACCGTGGATTTGGCAAATCTTGTATTGCAGCCGCACTCGGCGAGGATTATGACAAGCTTGTAGTTAAAAGCAAAAACGGATTTCGGCAAGCGATGCTTGCCTGTCAAGTATTACCCCATGCATATCCTGCTACCGTGTGTCGTCTTCTCAATGCGGACTTGCTTGTCGATGCGCTCTTTTAGCTCTGGTACATGGGAGATGATACCAATAACGCGGCTTTGGCCAGCCATGTCTGAAAGCGTCTTCACTGCAAGGTCTGAAACCTCTGCGTCAAGGGAACCAAAGCCCTCGTCAATGAACATGGCTTCGAGGTGGACGCCGCCTGCGCTCTGCTGTACCACGTCGGACAGGCCTAGGGCTAGGGAGAGGGACGCCATGAAGGATTCGCCGCCGGACAGGCTGCCGGCCGGCCGGGTTTTTCCGGTGTACGCATCGAGAACTTCAATGTCCAGCCCGGTTCTAATGCGCTTGTCGCCGATTTCCTCTTTCCTGTGAAGCGTGTAGCGGTCTTGGCTCATCAACTTGAGGCGAACGTTCGCAGCGAAAAGTATCCTCCCGAAATACGCTATCTGGGCATAGGTTTCGAAATCAAGCTTGCCGTTTGCCGTATCTGACAGCTGTTTTACTGCGGCGAAGGCTTTTTCCGCCTTCTCGAACTCGGCAGCGGCGCGGCCGAGTTCGAGTCGTGCTTTTTCGGCATTGCCCAAACTGTTCTTTATTTCGTCGCGTTTAGCGTTAACAGCCTTGAATTCTTCGTCTTTCGCTTTAGCGTCAGCTTTTAGCTTGTCCAAATCAGGTTTTTCTTTGCCGGAGGTTTCTTCCGTAAGGCGCTTGATGTCCCGTGAAAGCTGTTCGCCCTTTCTCTCAAAATCAGCAATCTGCTTATTCAGACTTGCAAGCTCCCGCTCGTCAATAAGTGCGCCGGCATATGCGTCTTCATCAGCGAATTCGCCCGTTTCAAGGGCTTCACGGTATTTTGCCTGCGCCTCGGCAAGCGCAAGCGACAGTTTCTGCTCGTTTCCTGAACGTTCCCTGATCAACGTCTGCGCCGATTTCAGGGCTGCGTCTGCCTCCGTCTTTCTTTTAGTGGCGGTTTCCCAATCCTTTGCAAGCTTTGCCAAGGCTTTTTCGCCAGCATGTTTTCGTGAAGACAAGCCGTTTTCAGTTACCTTCGCCAAAGCGGCAAGCCCGGCGAGGGACTGCTTTGCCGACTCCCAGCCGGCACCGGGCAAAAAAGCTGAAATATCGCTGACAAACCGTTTTTTCATGGTTTCAACCTCGCTGTGCAGAGATGCGCTTTTTGGGATAAGCTCGTCCCGTTTTTTTGCCGCGCTTTCTGCAGCTGCGTTCACATTTGAAAGAATTTCCTCTGCGGAGGCTTTTCTTGCGGCAAGGCTGTCCGCTTCGGTTTGCGCTTCCCTGTGCGCTTTTGCAAGCAGTGCCTCTGTCGTCTCAGCTTCTGCGTTTGGGGAAAACACAGAGAGGCTCGCCATGAAACGCCCTGTCAGCGTTTCGGCAGCTGACCTGATGGATTCGCACACCTTGGCTTTCTCCTCACGCAAAGCTTGCGCTTTGTCTCTTGTATCCCTTGTTTTTTTGAGCTTCGCTTCAGACACGTCAACCACCGGCTGGGAAGCTGGCGCAGGATGGGTGGCAGAACCGCAGACAGGGCAAGGCTCGCCCTCTGCCAAGCGGCTTGCGATGATGCCGGCTTGGTTTCGCAGGAACGCTTCTTCAAGCTGCTTGTGGTTCTCGTCTACGCTTATGAAAATAGCATTTGCGGATTCGAATTCTTTCTGTGCATTGTCCAGTTCTCCCCGCTTGCTCTCAATAGCTGTGAATTCTTCTACCAAGGCTTTGAGAGCCTTGAGCCGTGACATGCAGTTTTCAAGCTGACGTTTTATCTGATCAAGGGCTATCTTACAGTCCTCAAGGGGCGGAAGCCCGTTCAGCGTATCGAGTGTGCTTTCCAACTCCCTGTTCATTTTGTCCAGCAAGGTTTGCTTTTCTGTTATTTCGGCGCAGTTTTTCTGCAGCCGGCTTAGCTCCTTGTAGGTTTTGTCAGCGATTTCCCACTCCTTTAAAAGCGCCGCAAAGGCTTCTTGCGCCCCTGCCAGGGGCGCAAGCCCCCCCGCCGCGGCCGCAGCCTGCTGCGATTCCTGAATCGCAGCAGCCTCTTCTGCCCGGGCTGCCTGCAGGCCAGCCCGGGCTGCTTTGCAGCCGGCGGCGGCCTTCCCCGCCTCGTCTGCAAAAGGCTTAACCTTGCGGAGCGCTGTTTCCCCCAGCGCGGCGCGCTTTTTGTGCGCCGCCGCCTCGCCCGCTTTCGCAGTATGCGCATGGTAGGCGGCAGCAGCTGCCGCCAAAGAAGCAAATTTCCTGTCCAGTTCCACGGCTGTGGCAATTGCAGCGGCTATCCCTTGGCTCGCCTCTTTCAACTCTGCAAGCCTTCCTTCCGCAGCAAGCAATTCAACCCTGTTCCGCTTGATTTGCCCTTCCCATTCGGCAAACGCCTCTTCCCGTTTGTTCACGTCGACGCCATAGCGCTCAAAGTCGTGGACAATGAGTTCGCGCTTTTCGCTCTCCCGCCTAGCCATTTCTTTAAGCTGTTCCTGAAACTGCCTAAGCTTTTCCGTGCTGAATATCCGGCGCAGTATTTTCAGCCGCTCCTCTGTCCCGCTTTGCAAAAACCTCAGAAAGTCGTTTTGCGCTATCATGACTATCTGGGCGAACTGGCTCTGGTCAAGCCCGATGATCTCGGGTATCATCAGTTCCACGTACCGCTTGCCGCTCGCGATGAAGCCGTTAGGCAGCTGCAGTTCCACGTCCTGGCCCGTTTTTTTGATAGTCCGCTTGATTTTGTATGTTCGGTGATCTATTGAAAAGTAAAACTCAACGTACGTCTTTTCGTTCTCATCGGCAAAATCGGATCGGAGCATCTGGTATTCGCCGCGCCCTTTGCCCGACGCCTTGCCGAACAGCGCAAAGGAAATTGCGTCAAAGATCGTCGTCTTCCCTGCGCCCGTCTCACCTGTTATAAGGTAAAGCCCGCTCTCGCCGAGTTTTTCAAAATCCAGCTCCTGGACGCCGGCGTAGGAGCCAAAAGCGCTCATGGTCAGATACACTGGCTTCATTCATCTCCCCCCCTCTCAAAAAGGCGCATCGCGATGTCAGCCTGCTCCTTGCTCATCGCAGAGCCTTGCATATCTAGGAAGAACTCGCTGAAAAGGTCGAAAGCAGAAAGACGTTCCACTCTCTCAGCGCCCGCCGCTATAGCAGCAATGTCAACTCGGGTTCGGGAATTCTCAAAACCAAGGCTCATGATGTTAGGGTACACGCTGCGGAGTTTTCCAAGGGGGTCGATGATTTCTTCCTCGTCTGTCAGGACGACCCGCAGGTAATCCTCTTTGTCCGCCAAGGCAAGCGCCTCGCTGCCTGTGAGCATCTCGAGGCTTCCTTTGATTTCACGCATGTCGTGGAGAGGCCTTAGTGCAAGGGCTGCTGTGGACAAGTCGCCTTTTTTCCCGATTTCCACGAGGGTCACTGACTTTTCCTGCCGCATTTCTGAAAACGAGTACTTGACAGGGGCGCCGGCGAAGCGCACATGGGGCAGGCCGGCAGACTGTGCGCTGTGAAGGTGCCCAAGGGCGGCATAGTCGAAGTGCATAATTATTTTTGAGCTTACTGCGTCAAGCCCCCCGACTGGGTTCAGTTCCGAGTCGGAGCGCACGGGAGCAGCCCCGTGCAAAGTGTAGAACTGATGAGAGACTAGCACGTTGCGTTCGGAGTAGTCTATGCCGGATGCTTCGACGGCAGCCCTGACCGCTTCGTCGTAGCTTTCGATTTCGATCCCGCCAAGCACTCCCTGCACCGAAGACGGCTTGATGAACGGCAGAAGCCAGAAGTTTACGCTGCCGTGTTCGTCAGCCAGCGCCACTTTTTGGAGGCTGCCGCAGAATGCGCCGCAAATGTGAATCCCCTTGTCCGACAGCAGGCGGCTCGCATAGGAGAGCCGCTCCGGCGAATCGTGGTTGCCGGAAACAACCATCACCGAAACGTCCTCACGGGAAAGCTCAGTAAGGAAGTCGTCGAACAGCCGAACGGCTTCGGTTCCCGGAACCGCACGGTCGTACACGTCGCCCGCAACCACAACAGCAGCGGGGCGCTCTTTTTGAATGTGCCCGATGATCTGGTCAAAAGCGTGGCGCTGTTCTCCCAGCATGGTAAAACTGTTTACGCTTTTGCCGATATGCAGGTCTGCGAGGTGTAAGAATTTCATTTTGCCTCCAAGAGATATTTGGTTAATCAAGACGCTATTGCGCCTCTATATTATACATCAATATCCGCAAAAATAATGGGTTTGAGAAAAAATTTAACAAATTCGCTCAAAATACAGTGTGTTTTCCCACATTTCCCATTACAGCCTATTGACATTCCGTGGTACACGTGGTACAAATTAGAATAGCATACTTGTTACAACAGCAGCGAGCCTTCAAACAAACAAGAGGAGGGAACTGAAATGAAGATCAGAAACGTATGGATAATGCCGCAATTGCCGGAATACTGCGTTGCAGAGCTTGAGACCGGCGAACTGAAAAAGTTCCCTGTTGTACCGTACCGCGAAATCAAGGAAGAAGATTTGATGGACTACGCTGATTTTCACCCGAGAAGGCTCCGCGGGCAGTTGCTGCTGCACTCCCTGTACAGGTACTACGGGTTGGAAAAATCGGGTGAAACCTACTCTGAGGTGCTGAAGATAAGGGTGACACCCTCGCAGAAAGAGAAACTGGAGGCCGCCGGCAGAACCAGCGACGTCATAAGGAAATTCATTGATGAAAAGCTGTGATTGCCCAAATAAATAACACCTGGTAACACAAATGTATCATCTTTTTCATAGAGTTTGAAAAATAGCGAAAAAAATAGCAAAAAAAATTGAATTTCTTACTGCAATCGGATACAATTAGACTGATGATGCGTAAAAACAAAATCACAACATTCGATTTTTAAACGGGAGGTATGTAATGAAAAAAATTCTCACTGGAAACGAAGCAGTGGCGAGGGGAGCTTACGAAGGCGGCCTTTTGTTCGCTTCTGCTTATCCTGGCACGCCTAGCACGGAAATTCTCGAAAACATGGCAAATTACAGACAAGACGTTTACTGTGAATGGGCCCCAAACGAGAAGGTTGCGCTTGAGGCGGCTATCGGCGCGTCCATCGCGGGTGCGCGTTCAAT
Source organism: Clostridiales bacterium (assembly GCA_009782285.1). GTDB lineage: Bacteria > Bacillota > Clostridia > Peptostreptococcales > Anaerovoracaceae > WRJK01. The sequence goes on along the minus strand of WRJK01000007.1, from coordinate 14,710 downwards.
GGCTTGCATGAAGCATGTGGGCGTAAACGTGGCAGCCGACCCGCTGTTCACTTTCGCATATACCGGGGTAACGGGCGGATGCGTTCTTGTTTCAGCTGACGACCCAGGGATGCACAGCTCGCAAAACGAACAGGACAACAGAAACTACGCGTCAGCGGCCAGAGTGCTGATGCTTGAACCTGCAGACAGCCAAGAATCCAAAGACTTCGTGAAGCTTGGGCTTGAGCTTTCCGAAAAATTCGACACGCCGGTCCTTCTGCGCACCACCACAAGGGTGTGCCACAGCAAAGGGCTTGTAGAGCTGGAAGACAGGGTAACAAAAGAACTGATCCCATACGAACACAAGATACGCAAATACGTGGCTACGCCCGGCAACGGAAAAGTGCTGAGGGTGCAGCTCGAAAAGCGGTTGGAGGAAATGACGGCGTTTTCCAATTCGACGGACATTAACTGCGAAGAACTTGCCGGGGACGAAATCGGCGTGATAAGCTCAGGCGTGAGTTTCGTGTACGCAAAGGAAGTGTTCGGCGAGACAGCCTCCTACCTGAAGCTTGGGATGACCTTCCCCATGCCGATGGAAAAAATCAAGGAGTTCGCAAAGAAAGTGAAAAAGCTTTACGTGGTGGAGGAAATGGACCCGTACATCGAAAGCCACTTGAAAATGGCGGGGATTCCATGCATCGGCAAGGAATGCATCCCTGCTTACGGCGAACTGAACCCCGACATAGTCAGAAAAGCCTTCTTCGGCACTGCGGCAGAAAGCGTCAGCGTCCCGCTAAAAGCGACCATCAGGCCGCCGGTGCTTTGCGCAGGCTGCCCACACAGAGGCCTCTTTTACGTATTGAGCAAGAAGCAGAAAAAACTCATGATAACAGGGGACATCGGGTGCTACACGCTAGGCTCCGCTCCCCCGCTTTCGGCGATGCACACTTGTTTCTGCATGGGCGGGAGCATCAGCGCCGGGCACGGCGCCGCAAAAGTTTTGAACAGGGCGGGGTCAGACCTCAGAGTCGTTTCCGTCATCGGGGACTCTACCTTCTTCCACACTGGCATAAACAGCCTTATGGACGTTGCGTACAACAAAGGGAACAACATCACGATCGTAGCAGACAACCGCATCACCGCCATGACCGGGCACCAGGAAAACCCGGGGACAGGGTTCACCCTCATGGGCGAGCCTGCTGTTGAGGCTGACATCCCTGCCATATGCAGGGCCATCGGAATCAAAACCGAAAACATCACCGTCGTGAACCCGCTCAAGCTGGACGAAATGGAAGCGGCAGTCGACGCAGCGCTGGCGAGGACCGAGCCCTCAGTCATAATAACCAAATGGCCGTGCATCTTGAAGAAGTTTTCAGACCAAGACCGCAAGGATTTTGACTTGAAGCCAAGAAAATGCGTGGTTGACGCTGAGGAATGCAAGAAGTGCAAGATGTGCATGAAAACCGGGTGCCCGGCAATAACATTTGATGGCACGTCGCAGATCAGCGCTGATTCATGCACAGGCTGCGGGGTTTGCCGCCAAGTATGCAAATTTGGAGCAATCAAGGAGGTGGAAAGATAATGAGCGACGTTAAAAACATTCTTTTAGTGGGCGTAGGCGGCCAAGGAACCATCTTGGCAAGCAAAATACTGTCTGAAGGCCTGATTGAAGCCGGGTACGACGTTAAAATGTCGGAAATCCACGGCATGTCCCAAAGAGGCGGCGACGTGAGCACGCAAATCCGCTACGGCGAAAAGGTCTACTCCCCGATTGTAGGGGAAGGTGCTGCCGATCTGATCGTCGCTTTCGAAAAAATGGAGGCGCTAAGGTGGATCAGCCATCTGAAGAAAGACGGAAAAATGCTGATAAACGATTTTGAAATCCCGACGGTGCCCATCCAGCTCGGCGTGGAAAAATACCCGGAAGGCATCCTAGACTCGCTCAAGGCCGTTGCCGACACCGTTGTGATCGAAGCCGGGGAGATCGCGAAGCAGGTCGGGAACACGAGGACCATGAACATCGTGCTGCTTGGCGCACTGGCTAAGGCCATGAACCTTGGGAACCTCGACTGGAAATCCCTCATCCAAAGGAACGTCAAAAAAGGGTTTGAGGACATCAACCTAAAAGCTTTTGAAGCCGGGTTCGCATGCCTGTGATTGGAAGGGGGACGGAATGATAAAAAATTTCGATGAACTGGTTGGAAAGATACACAGCGGAGGCGCAAAAAAAACGGTGGCCGTAGTAGCTGCCCATGACGAGCACACGCTGGAAGCCGTAGACCTAGCGTGCAAAAACAGCATCGTGACCCCAATACTGATCGGTGACGGCGTCAAAATAAAGGAACTGATCGAAGTCCACGGGTTTCAGCTGGGAGACGCTGAGATACATGAGCAAAAGGACGATTCGGAGGCAGCCAAAACGGCCGTCGCCATGATCCGCGAAGGCGCGGCAGACTTCCTCATGAAAGGGAAGCTCCAAACCGCAGACCTGCTCAGGGAAGTGGTAAACAAGGAACGCGGCCTGCACACCGGAAGCGTGATGTCCCACTTCGGCTTTTTTGAATTGCCAAGCTACCACAAACTGCTGGTGCTGACTGACGCCGGCATGCTGCCCTGCCCCAATGCCGACGAAAAGGCGAAGATCCTCATGAACGCGGTGGGGGTGCTCCGGGATTTGGGCTACGAATGCCCCAAGGTTGCGGCTCTGGCTGCGGCAGAGCTTGTGAACCCGAAGATGCAGGAATCCGTCGACGCTGCACTCCTGAAGGAGATGAACCAAGACGGCAGGCTGACAGGGTGCATCGTTGAAGGCCCTATATCCTTTGACCTGATGTTCAGCACCGAGTCTGCCAAGATCAAAGGGTACGAAAGCCCTGTCACCGGCGACGCAGACATCCTGCTGATGCCAAACATGACCAGCGGCAACATACTCGCCAAAGCTTTCCAGTACACGGGCGGGTCAAAAATGGCTGGGATGATCGTCGGCGCGAAAGTGCCCATCGTCCTAGTGTCAAGAGGTTCGGCGGCAGAGGAAAAATACCTTTCAATGGTGCTTTCTGCAGCTGCGGCAAAAAAAGCAGTGACCTTGCCAAAAGGCTAATGACGAAAGGAATGAACATGATGAAGGATAAAGTTCTGGTTGTCAATCCGGGCTCGACCTCGACGAAAATAGCGCTTTACGAAAACGAAAACAGGGTGTTTGCGGAAAACATAGAGCACCCTACAGAAGATTTAAACGGGTTTGACGATATTCTGGAGCAAAAAGGATACCGGGCAGAAGCGATACACTCTTTTTTGTCGCGGAACAACATAGAGCCTTCGGAGCTGATGGCTGTAGCAGGAAGGGGCGGCTTGCTGCTCGGCATGGAAAGCGGCGGCTACCTTGTCACCGAAGAGATGACACTGGCTATACAGCAAGGGCGGGTCGCCGCAAACCACGCGTCCAACCTAGGGCCGCTCATAGCTTATGAAATAGCGAAGCCCCTTGGTATCGACGCGTACATCTACGACGCAGTCACCGCCAACGAATTCCCTGAAATCGCAATCGTCACCGGGATACCGGAAGTGCGGAAGCAGAGCATGTGCCATGTGCTGAACATGAAAGCGATGTCAAGGAAAGTGGCGAAAAACAAGGGAAGGGCATACGAGGACCTTCGTTTGATAGTGGTGCACCTGGGCGGAGGCGTCTCAGTGTCCGCACACATAGGCGGGCGGATAGTGGACGCCATCGGCGACGACTCGGGCCCCTATTTCGCACCTGAAAGATCCGGAGGCGTGCCTATCATGAACATTGTCGACATGTGTTTTTCAGGTAAGTACACCAAAAAGGAAATCGCAGTGAAAATTCGCGGAAAGGGCGGCCTGTCTGCCTATTTCGGGACTTCGGACTGCAGGGCGGTCGAAAAGATGATCGCAGACGGAGACGAAAAAGCCAAGCTGATGTACGAAGCCATGGCTTACCAGATAGCCAAAGGCATTGGCCAGCTTTCCCCGGTCCTTTCCGGCAAGATCGATTATGTCATACTAACCGGAGGGCTAGCCAATTCCAAGCTGCTCACCGGGATGATAAAGGAATACGTCGACTGGATAGCTCCCGTCGTGATCGAACCCGGCGAAGACGAAATGGAAGCCTTGGCCTTGGGTGCGCTCAGGATCGCAAAGGGTGAGGAAAAGGCAAAAGCATACCAAGCACAAGCGGAAGGAGAGACAACAGCATGATATCAAAAAAAATGAAGGAACACGTCAAAGGGAGCTCCATGATAAGAGCCATGTTTGAAGAAGGGAAGAAGATGATAGACCTCTACGGGGCTGACGACGTGCATGATTTCAGCCTCGGCAACCCGAGCACACCGCCCCCTGCGGAAATCAACGGCATAATAAACGGGATTTTGAAGGACGAAAAACCAACCTTCGTGCACGGGTACATGAACAATGCCGGCTACGAAGACGTCAGGGAAACGATAGCGAAATCGCTGAATTCCAAATACGGGACGAGCTATGGCGCCGCCAACGTCATCATGACCGTGGGTGCAGCCGGCGGACTCAACATCATTTTGAAAACGCTTCTTGACCCTGATGACGAGGTTGTGGTGTTTGCGCCGTTTTTCGGCGAATACCGGGCCTACACCTCGAATTACGACGGCAAGCTGGTGGTGGTTTCCGCCAACGCGCCTGATTTTCAGCCAAACCTAGCCGAGTTTGCAGGGAAGCTGACAGCAAGGACAAAAGCGGTGATCGTCAACTCGCCCAACAACCCGACAGGCGTCATCTACTCGGAAGAAACCCTCGAAGCCCTCGCAGGCATGCTCAGGGAAGCCCAGGAGAAATTCGGGACAAGCATATACCTCCTCGCCGACGAGCCGTACCGCGAGCTGGTCTACGACGGCGGTTTTGTCCCCTTTATACCGAAGCACTACGAAAACACCATCGTCGGCTACTCCTTCAGCAAATCCCTGTCCCTGCCGGGAGAAAGGATCGGCTACTTGGTCGTTCCAAGCGAAGTCGCTGATTTTGACGACGTTTTGAGCGGAGCCACCGTGGCCAACAGAATATCGGGCTTTGTAAACGCGCCGTCCCTGCAGCAGCGCACTGTGGCAAAATGCCTGGACATGGAAACAGACGTAAGCGGCTACAACAAAAACAGGGAGGCTCTCTACAATGGGCTCACTGAAGCCGGCTACGAGTGCGTCAAACCCCAAGGGGCGTTTTACCTGTTTGTGAAATCACCCATAGAGAGCGACGTCGAGTTCTGCAGCTTGGCGAAGAAGTACCACATACTGATAGTGCCGGGGACGGCTTTTGCCTGCCCGGGCTATGTGAGGATAGCCTACTGCGTGGCGCACGAAACCATAGTGGCCTCGCTGCCGAAGTTTAAAAAACTGCTGGAGGAAGTAAGATAAGGTAACTATTATGATCGGAACGCTGCTTTTAAAAACATTTCTCGTCATACTCCCAATAATCGTAATAGTTGTGCTTTTGGTGAAAGTCAAGGTAGCTACGCACTACAGTGCGCTGATAGGCTTAGGGCTCACTGTCGTAATTGCTTACTTGTTCTTTTCGACGCCGCTTTCCGTAAGCGTCAGGGCCGGGGCGCAAGGGGTATTCCTATCCTTCCCCATATCGCTCATGGTCCTGTTTTCGCTGATGCAAATCAACTACATGGAGGCGGCGGGCGCATTGGATCGCATAAGCGTCTTTCTCAAGACACTCTCCCCCGGCAACCGGGAAGCCCAGATAATGATAATGAACTTGAGCGCCGGAACCTCCCTCGTCTCAGTGGGGGCGACGCCGGTGTCCGTGCTGCCGCCGATAATGCGCAGCCTAGGCTACGAAAACAGGCTCTGCATCGCGCTGCCGGCGCTGGGGTTTGACGCCCTGTGCACGTTTTCGATGATGGCCGCCCCGCTCATCACCTACTGCGACCTGACAGGCACCGGCCTGGTGGAGGCGGCAAAAGTCTTTACGGCCTACCTGCCGGCGGTGTCGACAATACTCTGCTTTGGCATGTTCTACATGGTTGGCGGGTTTGCCATGATGAAAAAAGGGTTTGTGCCGGCGCTTCTCACAGGCCTCTCAGTCGGCGGTACCGCATACACCATAGCCCACGTTGAATTTTTCAACTCTGCGATCATACTATCAGGCGTAATCGCCGGGATAGTGTCAATTTTTGTAATGCTTGCATACCTGAAGCTGCGCGGCAGTGTGATAATCGACCGCAGCGTCCTGACTGAAAAGGACAGGGAAATAGAGAAGGGCATGTCCTTGGCAAAAGCGTTTTCGCCATGGATAATACTCATAGCTGCGCTGTTGATAGTCGCTTTCGTGCATCCTGTCGACCAGTTCCTTCGCGTAAAAATGGCGATGCCCGTGTCCATGATACCAAATGTAGTAACAAACGTAAGGCTCTTTTGGAATGCGTATTTCTGGGTATTTTTGAGCACGTTTTTGAGCATGTTCATATTGCGCCCGAAAAAAGGGCAGTTTGGCAAAGCCATGGCGAACTGGATGCGCAGGGCGCCAAAACCCGTTATAACCACGATAGTCTTCTACGTGATCGGCTACCTTCTGAACTATTCGGGGTACCAAGTGATGGAAGACGGAAGTTGGATGCTTCAAGACACGATGCAAAACATGGTGTCAGTGCTGTCGGACTCGTCAGCGCTGGCCTTTGGTTCGCTCTACCCGCTGATAGTGGCCCCCCTCGGGCTGTTTGGCGGCTTCATTACGTCGTCTGAGGCATCGACGCTAGCCATGTTTTCAAAATACAACATCCTGACATCTGAGCAGCTGGGGCTCAATGCGCTGGTTGTAACTGCCGCTACGGGCATAGGCGGCGGGCTAGCCAGTGTAATATCCCCGGCAAAACTGCAGAACGCCTCGGCGACCATAGACGCCGTCGGCGAGGAGAACGACGTGATAAAGGAAACGTTCAAGATATCCTGCGTACTGGTTGCCGTCGTGGCAGTCATGTGCTGGTGGTTCTGCAAATTTTAACACTACTTTAAGACATAAGCAATGAGGTGATAACAAATGTCAAGTGCCCCAATACAAATTCAAATGCTAGGAGGCTTTGCAATCGTCGAAGACCAGATATGCCTTGAAGAGAGGTCGAAAAGAACGTCGAAGTCCTGGAAACTGCTCCAATACCTTGTCGCCCACCGGCACTACACGGTGTCGCAGAACGAGCTCCGCACTGCTTTTTGGCCCGACGGCGACGAAGGCGGAAGCGCGATGAGGAACATGGTTCACCGACTGCGCACAATGCTTGAAGAGAGCGGCATAAGCCACGGGGAGGACCTGATCCTCAGCAACAACGGGGCGTATATTTGGAACAACGCCATACCATGCGTGGTCGACATCGAGGAATTCGAAAAGCTGTATGTCCAAGCGTCCTCTATTTCATCGGCACAGGACCGGCTGGAACTGCTTATGCAGGCGATCGATTTGTACAAGGGGGATTTCCTTCCAACCACCAGCAGCGAGCTGTGGGCGATCCCTGTGTCAAGCTATTACCGGTCAATGTTCATCAAGTGCGTACATGCTGCGTTGGAGCTGCTGACCAGGGCAAAAAGGATCGACGACGCCGAAACCCTTTGCGCAAAGGCCCTCAGGATAGACCGCTTCGACGAAAAAATAAACGAGTACTACCTCCGCTCCCTGCTCGCCCAAGGCAAACAGCTTCAGGCTCACGACGTGTTCAAAAACATCGAATCCATGTTTTACGAAGAGATGGGCGTCAGCCCGTCGGAAAGCCTGCGCGAGGTGCACAGGCAGATACTGTGGCGGGGCGGCACGGAGGAATTTTCAATAAGCAACGTCATGAACGAATGGCGAGGCGACGCTGACTTTCCCGGAGCTTTTTACTGCGACTACAGCGTGTTCAGGACGATTTACCAAGTCGAGGCGCGATCGATACTGCGTTCCAAGAAATCGGTGTACATCATCTGCTTCGAGACGAAGAAAACCTCGGGGCAGGGCGCGAGGGACTCCCGCGTCGTGAAGCAGCTTTTCAAAGTCATCCCGGACAACCTGCGGCAAGGGGACTTGTTCACCAGGGCCGGCAACAACCAGTACATGATTATGCTCCAAAACATTTCGTATGAAAACTGCAAGATGCTGTCCAACAGGATACTGCATTCGCTTGACGCGAAAGACCGCGCGAAGATAATAAGGGCGACGATAAAGCCCGTCACGCCTATCGCGTAGCATAACAACAAAAAAAATAAAAATGATGAAAAATTAGATGAAATTCAAATTGTAATTTTCTCTAACGTTATTCTAACTTAGCGAAAACATGTTGGAAATAACCCTTCAAAAGCAAGCGGTTTAGGGAAACGCAAATTTGCAAGTATAGCAGCGCCGATGAAAAAGTTGAAAAAATTTTTTCTCAGGCGTTGCTTGTCTAACGCGATATTTAACAACAATGAGTTATACTTTTATTAAGGAAATAGGAGAACCCCAACTCCGGAAAAAAAGAGGCATCCTTACATAGATTAATAAAATAGAAGGAGGGAGGAAGATGAAACCAATTTCAGTAAAGCCATGCCTCGCATCAGCCGGAGCCGGATAGCGAAGCGACAGCCTAGATGTGTGATGCCGGCAGCGCATTGCGTTTGCTGAGGCGCACACACTATAACATAGCCGGCCCGCCTGCCCGGGGGGGCCCGTGCAGGCGGGCCAGGTCCGAAAGGACGAAAAAAAGGGGATTAACATAGAGTTTTGCAGGTTTTTTAGGTAGAAGTCAGTTATGGGATATTCCGTTGGAAAATAACTGCTGTTTTGACATTTAACATTGCGCCGGGCGATAAGCCAGGCGGGACATAATTTTTAAATGCTGGCAAAAATTTGCCACGGGGAGATTAAGACGTTTTCCCCGTGGCGTTTTGTGTTTTTCAACATCGATGCTACAAACTTGACTGTTCTGCGCAGTTTGTGGTATGCTGTCCATGTAGGAGGTGCTTCCATGTTAAGAAATGAAACCAGGCTGCGCAGCCGCGACCTTTATTTGAATCGGCTGATAGCTTTTCAGGACACAGAACCAGTGAAAATCGTCACTGGAATCCGCCGCTGCGGCAAATCCAGCCTGATGAAGCTGATGGCAAGGCATTTGCGCGAAAGCGGCTTGGAGGATGAGCAAATCATAGAGATCAATTTTGAGTCGATGGAGTTCCGCAGCATGAGTGCGCAATCACTGTACCAGCATGTGAAAAAACATCTGCCCGAAGACAAGCGAGCCTATCTGTTTCTGGATGAAATACAACGGGTCACCCAATGGGAGGATGCAGTCAACTCGTTCCGCGTGGATTTTGACTGTGATATTTACGTGACCGGTTCAAACGCCTGCTTGCTCTCGTCAGAATACGCGACCTACCTTGCAGGCAGAAGCGTAGAGATCAAGATGCTTCCACTCTCTTTCAGCGAGTTTCTCGATTTTCACGGATATACTGTCAGGGAAACCAAAAACCCGTCCGGCGGGATGCGCAGGCGGATCAATGACGCCGAGGGCGAAAGCTACGAACCGGGCGAATTGCTGGAAGCGTACATGAAATTCGGAGGCATGCCGGGGATTGCCGACGTGGGTCTGGATACGGACAAGGCATTGACGCTATTGGACGGTGTATACTCCACCGTTGTAGTGCGCGATATTCTGGAACGTGAGAAGCGCAGAGGCCAGCGGCAGATCACGGATCCGGAGCTGCTGAGGAAAATCATCATGTTCCTAGCTGACAATATCGGCAACACTACCTCGGTAACCTCTATCGGCAATACGCTGATGAACGAAAAACTGCTTGACAATGGCAGACGAAAGGGCAAGCCCGCAGTACAGACCATACAAGCATATGTGGGCGCACTGGTAGAATCCTTTGTATTCTACGAGATAAAACGCTTCGACATCAAGGGAAAGGAATACCTGCGCACACTGGGCAAATATTACATAGCGGACATTGGCCTGCGCAACTACCTGCTCGGCTACAGGGATATGGACACCGGGCACATCATGGAAAACATCGTGTACTTTGAATTGCTCAGGCGCGGCTACGATGTGGCAATCGGCAAAGTCGGCGAAAAGGAAGTGGACTTTATTGCCGCAAACGCATACGAGAAGCGTTACATTCAAGTGACGGAATCCATGAACGATCCTGCGACAAGGGAACGCGAGCTCTCGCCTCTGTGCAAGATCCGGGACAATTATGAAAAACTTGTCATCGCAGGCAGCTGCGACAATCCGGTTACGCAGGACGGGATCAAGCTAATCAAGCTGACCGATTTCCTTTTAGACGCATAGCCAAATCGCAATATGCAATATTTATTAGACGCCTTTTTTTCTGTTTTTTTTCCATACTATTCTGAAGAGTTTGCTTGACGTTTATTGTCTATACGTAGTATAATACGTTATCAAGGGAAGGATTATGGCATAGCTGTTAGCTATGCCATGTGAAATTATCATGAAGAAAAAAGCTATAGCGATAGTGCTGATATTATGTTTGACCATGCCCGCTGCCGCATGCTCGAAAGCCGGGTTCACTGAGGCCGTGCCCCCTAAATACGACGGTGTACAGCAGTTTTCTGAAGGGATGGCAGCCGTTATGCTTGACGGCAAATGGGGCTTCATTGACAAGGCCGGAAACGAGGTCGTGCCGCCGGAATACGAGGTTGTCCGGCAGTTTTCGGAAGGGATGGCAGCCGTCAAAAGCGGCGACTGGCGCACTGGAAAGTGGGGCTTCATAGACAAGGCGGGCAATGTAGCCGTGCCGTTTTCGTACGACGGGGCAGGCAGTTTTTCTGACGGCTTGGCAAGGGTTACCATTGATGGCAAATGCGGGTACATCGACAAAAATGGCGATGTAGCCATACCCTTAGAGTACGATTCGGCAGGGGATTTTTCCGAGGGCCTTGCCGCTGTAAACGTCGGCGCTGTTAATCACGGCTTCGACTACACCGAAGGCGGCAAATGGGGCTTCATAGACAAGGAAGGCAGAATGGTCGTGCCGACTATATATGACGGTCTGCATTTGGTTCCGACAACTGACGGCAACTTAAGCGTGGACGGGTATCACGAAGGGTTCGCCGCTGTAATGACAATAGTGGAAAACAAAGGCAAGTGGGGCTTTATTGACAGAACAGGCGACGTGGTGGTGCCGGTTGAATACGAAGCGGTTTTTCCCTTCAGCGACGGAATGGCTCTGATTGCTATCAATATTTTCTATGACTACATTGATTTCGCAGTCGTCGACTCGTCCGGCACGGAAATAGTCCAGCCGAGCAAATTCAATTTGATAAACAATTATGCAGAAGGTCTGGCAGCCGTTAGGAACGATATCTGGGTAGATGGCAAATGGGGTTTCATCGACAAGGTTGGCAATGAAATTTTGCCGTTTGAATATGACGAAGTTGGAGTTGGCTTCTCGGAAGGCTTGGCGGCTGTCAGCGTCGGCGAGCACAACGAAAACGGCTCTATCAGGGAATATGTCGGCAAATGGGGCTTCATCGACAGTGACGGCAATACTATCATACCGATGAAATATGACTATGCTACAGAGTTCGAAGAGGGTCTTGCTGCTGTCAATATTGGTGCGGTGACTGAAAACAGTGAAGGAGACTTGCTCCCTCATGGCGGTAAATGGGGATTCATAGACAAAAAAGGGAAGGAGATCATTCCGTGCAAGTACGACAGCGTGGAGGGTTTCAGCGACGGGATGGCAGCGGTCTGCCTTGACAACAAATGGGGTTATGTATCCATGTTGAGCCATTGACATTAATAAAAGAAAAAGGAGGTGCTTTTAAAATGTTGATCGGGTTAACCACATTTCCCCAAAATGCGGCTGAAAATGTCGATCCCTAACGACAGAAGAAAGAGGGCATGTCCGAAATTATTTTATTTATAGAAATTTGGAGGTAAAAACGATGAGAAAAGTGTTATCTATTGTGTTGGTGCTTGCATTGTCCCTTACTATGGTCTCCTTCGTATCAGCTGGGGTGGAGGATCTGCCTCTCGGAGCGATTAACCGGACTATCGTAGTAACAAACGGTGTAAGCCCAGGCACGTATCTTGCTAACGGTGGCATGTTGGGTACTAATGCGTATGTTACAAACAGGACAATTACAGCTGATTTTAGCTGGAATCCGGCGACGATGGAGAACTACGTGTTCGATCCCAGCCTCTTCCCCAACATTCAGTGGCACGCAGACGGCTTCCCGCTCCGTGCCACATACAGGACGCCTGTTGACCATATGGGCGAGTTGAAATACTTGGCAGAAACTTATCCGGAAATAACAAAGCTGGTATATGTCGGTCGTACCAATGGCATTTCGAATTCTGGAACGAACCCGACCAACTATAACTCTTTTCCGCAGTACTCAATACCGCTCTACGCTCTTGAAATCTCGAGTGCCCCTGGTGTTTGGGACGGCAGGCCGGCCACCTTGCATCAGGCCGGCAACCACGGTGGCGAGCTAGACTCCAATGAGCTGTGTGCAAACTTGGCATGGTACCTTTGCACACAATACGGTAAAAATGCTGACGTAACAAACCTTATTGACACAACTAGGATATACCTGATGCCATGCACCAACGCAGACGGCAATATGATAAGCTTTAGGGCATCGGGCGGCAACCGCCGAACCAACGCCCATGGAGTGGACCTCAACAGGAACTGGGCATATCGCTGGGGATCGAACAATGGTTCGTCGAGCACACCTGGAACTGGTGCGACGTATCGCGGCCCGTCCCCCAACAGCGAGCCTGAAACCCAAGCCATTTCCGGCCTCTACAGGGGCGACAACATCATCTCCTCAGTGTCTGGCCACACTTCCGGTCAAATTGTTATCTTCGCATGGGCGTTTGTGCGCAACATTGACAATGCACACCCATTGCTTTACAAGCTTGCTAAGGAACAGACAGACCTCAATGGGCACACGGCTCAAAACGGTAACGTCATGTACGCCCAGAGCGGCGAGATAAACGACTATCTCTGGGGTTCAATGAGGGCACTCGGCTTCACTTACGAGTACGGCACATGGCAGGCCGGTTCATACCTCGGCTCGTCTGGCGGCAACAACTACATCACCTGCTCCTACCTTGACGCCGCTGGCAACCCCAAGAGTATGAAAACTACTGTGGCTACCAACTCGAACCTTACTTCAAACGTAACAGGCGAGCTTGTGTTCCTCCCTGATGAGCATTTCGCGCTTGGCTACCAGAACATCGAGGCAAGGAACGGCCTTCCCACAGGCCCACTGAACAGGCGTTTGACTCTTGCCAGCCTGCAGGCGGCAGTCGCTGCCGGCCTTGACGTTGAGGGCAAGATATTCATGTCCCACATCCCGTCAAGCGGTAACACAAACATCACAGCATTCTTGAAAGAACAAGGCGCTTTGGGCTGGGTGATAGTAAACACCACGAGCGATGGCGGCTACGGCGAACTTAGCGCAAGCACCGTCAATGGCTACGTCACAGCAGCTACAGCAGGCTTCCCTGTGGGGCAAATGCTTAAAGGCTATGCAGCAGACGTCCATGAGCATGCGGTGGCAGATCCGACCATCACACTTACTTTCAATGCTGACAGGAAAGACTACGATTCCGTTAACTATCAATGGTCAAGGCATAGATCCGCTTATATGCGCAACATGAAAATCGCAACCGAGTACGCCAACCACATCAAGGGCACTATAAAAGACGCAAGCGGCAACCTCATCCCCGAGGCGACCTTGAACGGAAGCCTCGAAATTGAAGGCAAGATCGTTGCCCTCACTTCGAACCAAGGCTCGAACCCAACCATCATGAGGCCCGACAATGAGCAATGGAAAGAATACCACACTCCGCACTACGACGTGGCAGGAGGCGTGTTCGACTGGTCCATACTGCCGTCAAAGCAGAGCGAGTATCCTGACAAGGGCTGGGACATCACGGCTGTTGCAAACGGCAAGTACAGCGATTTCAAGAACATTAAGTTCCCGGTTGACGAGAGTCTAGCCATCGCAAATGGTCTTGACCCTGTCGAGTTCGCTGACCCGATGTACCAGCAGACCATTGACGGTGTCGGTTTCGTTCTGAACGACGCCATCACAAGCACCTTCGACTTCAACACTGCTTGGGGCTCTGTTGGCACTGTAACGGTTCCGTTCTCCACATGGCTGCCCGACGGCACCAAGGGCGTGGCCGGCGACGTAACTGCCACAGTAGATGGAATGCCTGTCACCGTGAACAACCTCGGCGGTGGCAACTACACAGCGACGTTTGATCCTGCGGTCTTGGGCATCACCACGGACAGCGTGGAAATCGTCATCGACTTCGAAGGCGGGGCAGACCATACGGCTTTCACCAACACGATTACATTCGACTGCGTCTACGTAAGCCTTGGCACTGACGTTGTTACCTACACCAGCGGCGACGTTGCGTACACCGTGTCGGTCCGCGAAGCGACAGACCTGCTTGCGCTCGAACTGGATTTCACGATAGACGGCAGCTTGCTGGCGGGCAAAGGCCTCACGGGGCTAAACGGCTTTGACACAATGAACCAGATACTGTGGATTTACGCAGGAGACAACCTCTGGAAGGGAACCGTAACTTTGGATCTTCCGTCGGGGACCACCCAAGGGCTGACTTCAGCGGCACCTGTTGACATCGCGGTGTTCACCTACACGCCCAAAGGCTTTGGCAACGCAACCATGGAGTTGACAGGAGCAAGGGCAGTCGGCGTGTTTGGCGACACGACTAGGTACCTCACCA
>WRJK01000006.1 GCA_009782285.1 Clostridiales bacterium | reverse complement strand
ATCGTAAAAACTTGCTGGTGCCCAGCATTTTTAACGGGTTTCATATTATTTGCTTTTTGTCAAGTGGTTTGGAGAAAAAATTGATGCGTTTGTCCTCAAATATGTAAAGCCGTTGTTGCCAAATTTTCAAACATGTGATATTCTGTATTTAATTCGTCAGGTTTGCCGCCTTGGCTGACGGCAATCGGGGCACAAGAGGGGGGCTAGAAAATGAAGCAAATCTGCTTGTTTGTGTTGCTAGCTGCAATTTCAGCGTTTTCAGCCGGTTGTGGATCTTCCGGTGCTGCCGGAACAGAAGGGGTTTTGGCTGAAGGTGCTGCAACCGGCGCAAATACAAAGCAAGCGCCCACAGGAGCGTTCATTCAGAGAACGGACATGCAGCTAGGGGGCATAACCCTTGGTATCTGCGAAAACGAGTTCGACAGACTGATGGCAGCCGACCTTTTGGCTGAAACCGAAAGCGATTTGTACGAACCGGAGTTTTTTGTGAAGGAACGCACCTATTCGGACGGCACAAAGGCTGTGTTTGCTGACTTCCACGACGATTGGGGAGTCATATTGCTTGCGCTTGAAACTACATCAGGGGCATACGAGACAGCAAGGGGGCTTGCAGTCGGGGACAGCACTGAAAAAATGCGCCGGCTTTACGGCAGCGATGCACTGAAAATCAATGACATGTTCTATTACGGAACTGACAGCGGCGATTACTACCAGATAACGGTGACTGCCGACAATGACGAAGTGGTGAAAACGGAAATGTCCCTGCTGACAGGCACCATGCCGTGCTGCGGCGTCACGCCGATCAACCCGGCGTATTTTATGACTACATACGACACTCTCATCTGTCAGGACTGCGCAATCAAAAATCATACGATAGAGTAAGGTGACATGGCGGCATTGAGCGACAGGCTTTTGGCTATTTCATACGGCATCGAAAAGGGGCAAACCATGGCCGACATTGGGACGGACCATGGTTTTCTGCCGCTCTTCCTGTGGGAAGGGCGAATTTGCCCAAGAGTCGTAATGACCGACCTAAGCGTGGGGCCGCTGAACAAGGCAAAGAAGGCATTCAACGGGATTGACGGCGCTGGCTGCGTCGACTTCAGGGTCGGGGACGGCTTGGAACCTCTTTGTGCAGGCGAAGTCGACGTTGTTGTAATAGCAGGCATGGGCGGGGTTTTGATCACGCATATACTTGGGCGTGATACAGACAAGACCCTATCCTTCGGAAAATACGTGCTTCAACCGAGGAACGGCGCAGGAAAGCTCAGGTACTGGCTCAGGGAAGCCGGGTTTGCAGTGGTTTCTGAGAGCCTTGCAGCTGAAGGCAGGTTCATATGCGAGGTTATCATTGCGGTGCCGCCGGCAGCAGTAAAAAGGCTGCCTTCGCTTGATGAATACCCTGATGACATCAAGTATGAAATTCCCAGCTGCCCGGCATGCGAAAGCAGTGCTTTGTTTCCCGAATTCTTAAACAGGAAGCTTAACATTGAGAAGAAGGTTTTGAACGCAATGCAGCAGGGGAAGTTTGAAGGGGCAGAGAAAACAAGCAGGACCGAAAACAGGATAAGGTTCTTGGAAGATAGAATAAGGAGGCAAAACAATGACGAACATGGATGAGATAACGAGCTATATTGAAAGCATAGCGAGTCTTGCGCTTGCGGCCGAGTGGGACAATTCCGGCATGCAGGTTGACGTTGGAAAGAAACAGGTTGAAAAAGCCATCATAGCCCTGGATATTACGAGGGGTGTGGTCGAAGAGGCAAAAGCCTGCGGCGCTGACCTGATCGTCACCCACCACCCTTTGATTTTCAAGCCTTTGCGGAAGGTTGACCATAATACTGCTACGGGTAACATCGTTGTCGAGCTGATCCGGCACGGTATTTCTGCCTATTCGGCCCATACGAATTTCGACGCTGCGGACGGCGGCAACAACGACTACTTGGCTTCGCTGCTTGCGCTGGCCAATGTCAGGAAATTCGAATCGGCGCCAATCGGGAGGTACGGGGAGCTGCCTGCCAAAACGTCTTTCGGGGAAGTGTGCGGCTATGTAAAGAACGCGCTGAAACTGGAACGCATGGCTGCAACAGGGGACCCCGGCGCCAAAATCTGGAAAGTCGGGTTGTGCAGCGGCGCCTCTGCGGACTTGATTGACAACGCTGCAAGCTCCGGGTGCGACCTGTTCATCACAGGCGACGTCAAGTACCACGACGCGCACCACGCTATGGCACAGGGGATATGTTTGATCGACGCTGGCCATTACGGCACGGAGAAGTTCTTCGTGGAAAACATGGCTGGAAAGCTGGAGTTGGCTTTCGGCGGCAAACTTGAAGTCGTTTCGTCAAAAGTTGGCCTAGAACCTTTCTATATGTGCTGAAATGTGTTATAATGTCTTATGTTTTGGGTAAGCCAGGCAATCGCGTGCCTTTTGGCATGAGGAAAGTCCGGGCTCCGCAGGGCAAGGGTGCCGGATAACGTCCGGCGAAGGCAACTTTAGGGAAAGTGCAACAGAAACATTCCGCCGAAACAGGTAATGCTGTGGCAAGGTTGAAATGGTGAGGCAAGAGCTCACCGGCGGCATGGTAACATGCCGGCCGTGTAAACCCCACCTGGAGCAAGGCCAAGAAGGGCGCAAAAAAGCGGTTGCCCGCCGCTGCCCGGTTGGTAGGCCGCATGAGCCTGGCGGCGACGCCAGGCCTAGATAGATGATTGCCGAATACAGAACCCGGCTTATAGGCTTGCCCAAAACATTTTTTCCAGCGGTCCCCGCAAGTTCCCAGATTTTGGTGTATTATAGGATTTTATAGGAACAAATAATTGAAACAGCCGTCTAATTACTGTCAATCTAATTCAAAAGAAAGAGGTATTTTTGCTATGAAAAAATCAATTAGTTTCATAATTTTGGCTGCGCTGCTCTTAGCGGTTGCAACGCCTGCGTTTGCGGCACCCGGCGACAGCAAGGAGCTTGAGCAGGCAATACTCAAAGTAAAGTCAGTGATCGACATTGCAGAAGAGGCGTCCATCTTCGACTACCGTTCATGGGACGACCCGGAAAGCGGGAAGATGCTGAGCCTGAACTGGAACGACAAGAAATACGAAAAATCATACAGCGTCACTGTCAACGAGGACGGAGTGATTCTGAACTATTATTTTTACGAATACAGGGAAGGCGGAGGAATAGGCACGCTGACGAGGGAGCAGGGGCAGAAGAGCGCCGAAGCCTTTTTGTCCAAGGCGCTGCCGGCAAGCATGAAGGACTTCAGGCTGAAGGATTCCCATTCAAATGACATGTCGTTTTCCTACGCCTACGACTGCTATGTGAACGGGTTCCCGGTGGTGGGCATGTCGTTTTCCGTGGAAGTGGACAAGTTTTCGGGGAAAGTGGGCAGCTACTACAGCGGCGACGTCATCAGGAAAAAGGATGTTTTTCCAGCGGCAGGGAATAAAATCAGCGAAGACAAGGCAAAAGAAGCTTTCATCGAAGGCTCAGGCGTTTCGCTTGTTTACAACTCGCATTACGACTATGAAAACCGCGAACTGTGCATCTACCCGGCGTTTTCAATTGACGGCAGCGTGTTCGTAGACGCGGCGACCGGCAAGCTAGTGGAAAACTACAGAAACTACTATGCGTACGGAACGGCAAAAGACGCCGGCGGAATAATGAGGTTGGAGGCAGCCGCCAATGCCTCTCTATCGCCGGAAGAGCAGATAGTCGTTGACAGCGTGTCCGGGCTGATGTCGAAGGAAGAGGCTGTCCGCGCAGCAAGCTCAATAGTGCCGGGGCTGCCCTCGGCGTCAAAGCTTGCCGGCGCGAACCTGAGCAGCAGGTATGAAGAAAAGGGCAAATATTACTGGCACCTCAATTTTGAAAACTGCAGCGTGACGGTGGATGCCAAGAGCGGCGAGCTGATTTCATATTACAGTTATGGCGAGGCTGGCGGCAAAGAAGGTGCCGTTTCTGAGGAAACCGCGAGAAAAACCGCCATGGATTTTATAAAGAAAGCAGCCGGAGCCAAGCTGGAAAAAGCAGCGTATTCGGAGCGTGCGAGCAGGCTGCCTCACACCTTCACCTATGTGAGGGAAGTGAACGGCGTACAGTTCCCCGGAAACTCAATCTCAGTATCAGTGGACTCGGCAAGCGGTAAGATAGCGCACTACAACCTGAACTGGTACGACAGTGCTGAATTCCCGGGTATTTCAGGGGCTATGGCAATAGGAGAAGCCTTTGGCGCATTTGCGGGAGGCGGCAAATTCGATTTGCTCTACATGCGGACGGGCAAGGACAAGATTGCGCTGGCATACGGCTTTTTGGACGCGCCTGACTATTCATTGGACCCTTTCACCGGCGGGAAGCTCGGTTATGACGGCAAGCCGTACAAAGACAGGAGGTCCGTCGATTCCTACAGCGACATAGCAGGCAAATGGTACGAGGAGACTGTCAAGTCGCTGCTGGACAACGGTTACTATTTGGAAGGTTCAGAGTTCAAAGGCGGGGCGCAGATAACCCAAGAGGAGTTCTTGAGGTACGTGCATTCGCCCATGCAGGCCTACTACGCAAGTGACGAGTTCTACGACATGCTGGAGCGCAGCAAGGTCGTTTTGAAAGGGGAAAAAGCGCCTGGCAGCGAGTTGACCAGGCAGGACGCCGCGAAGTTCGCCATAAGGTTCATGGGGCTTGAAAAAGCGGCAAGGGACGGCAGCATTTTCAAAAACATGTTCAGCGACGCGGTAGAACCTGATTATGCAGGCTATGCAGCGCTTGCAAAAACCCTTGGGGTAATGCAGGGGGACACAAGCGGGAACTTCAACGGCGAAAAGGCTATGACCCGGGCAGAGGCAGCAGTTGTTGTGTTCAATTTGCTCAAGAGCAACTGAGCTTGATTGAGGACTTGAAGAAAAGAACGCCTACCGTATAACAGTAATTCCAAGCCCTCTGCGTTTTGAGTCCATCTCGACCAGGTCAAATATCAGAGGATCCATTAGCAACCGTTTCCATGCAGTGTAAGTGGCACGGACAAACCTCTCGTTCAGAGGAGTTTTTTGCGCAATAAGGGGGCATGAGTAGGGGAGCTCGTCCGAATGCAGTATCAGGCTAAGGGTGCCGTCGTTGCCAATGTGGGGGGCCAAAGGGAAAGTGCGGCACTGGATTGGACGCAGGCGCCGTGTGCAGCGCTGAGGGCCTTCGCACCTGACGAAATACGCTTTGCCACGCCAAGATTTCGGGAAATCGTAGTCTTGAGCCCATTCAGCATTCCATTTGAGCCAGTTGTCGCTTCGCGAATGCATCTTTTCTTCGCCTGGCAGGAGGTACATCCCGTACTCGGAACCATTTGGAGTACCGGAAGCGCAGCCGTCGCCATAGCTGCAGCACACCGAGCCGCAAAGCACCCCACAGTCGCCATCTATTGGCGAAACCATGCCCGTGAGCCGGTATATCGCCTCGTAAGTTGTTTTCCGTATCGAACTCTTCATGTTGTTGACATTCCAAATTATTTAACACAGTGTGAATCGCCTGTCCTCATGGTAACACTGTTGCGCGGTTTTGTACAGTCCTGATTGTTCTGAAGCCTCGGCAAAACATTGACTGATGCAAATTTCTTTGTGCAATTTAGTCAACTTGTGCTATAATAACTGTAACTTAAGAACTGGAGGGTTTATGAGGCTTGGGATTGACGTGGGGTCCACAACCGTTAAGCTTGTGCTGCTTGACGAGGGTGGCGAGATCGCGTACAGAAAATACGAAAGGCACATGTCAAATGTGTTTGACAAAGCAGCCGACCTGATAGAGGAGCTTCATGGCGCATACAAAGACGCTGAAGTCAAAGCGGTGATAACCGGCTCGGGAGGGCTGTCCCTTTCCGCGCTGCTCGGCATTCCTTTCGAGCAAGAAGTAATAGCGTGCAGCACCGCAGTGGAGGCGCTGATACCCGATACCGACGTGGCGATAGAGCTGGGAGGGGAAGACGCAAAAATAACGTTTTACGGGCCTACGGTCGAACAACGCATGAACGGGACCTGCGCAGGGGGCACCGGCGCTTTCATAGACCAGATGGCCATATTGCTGAACAGCGACGCTGCAGGGCTCAACGAGGCGGCGAAGCAATACAAGATCATCTACCCTATAGCGGCAAGGTGCGGCGTGTTCGCGAAGACCGACATCCAGCCGCTGCTCAACGAAGGGGCGAGCATTGAGGACATTTCTGTTTCGGTCTTCCAAGCCGTCGTCAACCAGACCATCAGCGGGCTCGCCTGCGGCAGGACAATAAAAGGCAACGTGGCTTTTTTAGGGGGCCCCCTTTCTTTCCTGTCCGAACTGAGGCTGCGCTTTGTCGAGACTCTCGGGCTTTCTGCCGAACAAGTCATATTCCCGGAAGAATCGAAGTATTTTGTTGCAATAGGGGCTGCGATGCTGGCTGAAAACAAGAAGCCCCAGAAGGTATCGGAACTGCTCCTGCGGGTGAAAAACGCCAACCCCGACTTGATTTCAGACACGAAGTACATCGAGCCGCTGTTTCGGAATTTTGACGAGTACCACGGGTTCATCCAGCGCCACGACCGGGACAAGATAAAAAGGCGCGACATAAAGAGGGCAAAAGGCAAGGTGTTTTTAGGCATCGACGCCGGTTCCACCACCACTAAAGCGGCCCTCATCGACGAGGACAACTGCCTGCTGCATTCGTTTTACAGGAGCAACGAGGGAAAGCCCCTGCAGGTGACGATAGCAATGCTGAAAGAGCTTTACAGCTTGCTGCCGGAAGGGGCGTACATTGCCAACTCAGCGGTGACAGGCTATGGCGAGGGGCTTGTCAAGTCGGCGTTCAAAGTCGACTTCGGTGAAATCGAGACGATGGCGCACTACAAAGCGGCAGAAGAATTCCTTCCAGGGGTGGAGTTCATCTTAGACATTGGCGGACAGGACATGAAATGCATGAAAATAAGGGACGGCGCCATATACAACATCATGCTCAACGAAGCGTGCTCGTCGGGTTGCGGCTCTTTTATCGAGACCTACGCCAAATCGGTGAACATGGATTCCGACAGCTTCGCAAAGGAAGGGCTGTTCGCGAAATCGCCTGTTGACCTAGGGACCAGGTGCACGGTGTTCATGAACTCGAAAGTCAAGCAGGCGCAAAAGGAGGGGGCGACCATCGGCGACATTTCCGCAGGCCTTTCCTATTCAGTAATAAAAAACGCGTTGTACAAAGTCATCAAACTGAGGAACACCGACGAAGCGGGAGAAAAGATAGTAGTGCAAGGCGGGACGTTCATCAGCAATGCGATTTTGCGGAGCATAGAAAAAATATTCGGCAAAAACGTGACAAGGCCGGACATCGCCGGAATCATGGGGGCATACGGCGCAGCGCTCATTTCGAAGGAGAACTATGTTGAAAACACTGAGTCGTCGATTATCAAGCCGGCAGACATGGAGGTATTCACAGTGGTCAATTCCCACGCCAGGTGCGGCGGCTGCGAGAACAAGTGCCTCCTGACCATCAACAAATTCAACGACGGCTCAAGATTTGTCACAGGCAACAGGTGCGAAAGGGGAGTGGGCAGGGACGGAGCCGCAGCCGATCTCCCCAACATGTACGAGTACAAATTCAAACGGCTGTTTTCATATGAGCCGGTGAGCGAAGCGTTCGCAAAAAGGGGCAGCGTAGGAATTCCCAGAGTCCTCAACATGTACGAGAATTACCCGTTCTGGTTTACGTTCTTTACGAAGCTTGGGTTTCGGGTGGTGCTGTCGCCGCCCTCCAGCAAGGCGGTTTACGAGGCAGGCATGGAGACAATCTCATCTGACACAGCCTGCTATCCGGCAAAACTGGTGCACGGCCATATTAAATGGTTAATTGATAATGATGTTAAATATATATTTTACCCATGCGTCAATTTTGAGCGGATTGAGGACGATTCTGCCCCCAACCACTACAACTGCCCAATAGTTGCAACATACCCCGAAGTCATAGGGAACAACATGGACGACCTTCTTGAGGAGGCCGGTGTCAATTTCATGCAGCCTTTCCTGCCTTACGACAACGACGTTATGCTGGCGAAAGAGCTGTATTCGCACATCAGGGGGCTGGGGATTACCATGCCGGAAGTTTCAGCTGCTGTAGCCGAAGCTAGGAAAGAGGACAAAAGGTTCAAAGACGACGTTAAAAAGCAGGGCGAGCTTGCGCTCAGGTACGCAAGAAGCAACAAGAAAAAGGCGATAGTGCTGGCTGGAAGGCCCTATCACTTGGATCCCGAAATAAACCATGGAATCGACAAGCTGATAACCTCCTTCGACATGGCGGTGCTGACAGAGGATTCGGTGGCGCACATGAAAAAAGTCAACCGGCCGCTCAGAGTGCTGGACCAGTGGATGTACCACTCGAGGCTGTACAGGGCGGCGACTTTTGCCAGCAATTACGATGACGTGGAAATCGTCCAGCTGAACTCTTTCGGCTGCGGCCTTGACGCCGTGACCACAGACCAAGTCGAAGAAATACTGAAAAAGTCGAACAAGCTTTACACGGTCATCAAGATTGACGAGGGGTCGAACTTGGGGGCTGCAAAGATAAGGGTACGTTCGCTGAAAGCCGCGATTGATGCCAGGGAAAAGCACAGGGTGAAGCACGTTGCCAACAAGGAGCCTTTCAGGCGGAGGATTTTCACGTTCAAGATGCGGATGGAGTACACCATTCTGATCCCGCAGCTGTCGCCAATACACCTCCAGTTCGTCGAAGCAGCACTGGGGAGCTGTTTTTACAACGTGAAGCTGCTGCCCCCCGTAGACAAGAACGCTGTGGAAGAAGGGCTGAAATACGTTAACAACGATGCATGCTACCCGACCATCGTGACGCTGGGGCAGATCATATCGTCGCTAAAGTCGGGGGAGCACGACCTTGGCAAGACTGCGGTTTTCATGTCTCAGACGGGCGGAGGCTGCAGGGCCAGCAACTATGTCGCGCTGCTTCGGAAAGCTTTGGCCGACCTGGGCATGGAGCAGGTGCCTGTCGTTTCGGTGAACACGGCGGGGCTTGAGAAGAACCCCGGTTTCAAGTTCGGGGTCAGGATGATCAAGAGGATTGTAATGGGGCTGGTTTACGGCGACCTGCTCATGAGGGTGCTGTTTGCCACAAGGCCCTATGAAAAGGTTCCGGGCGCGGCCAACGCGCTCTTTGAGAAATGGTCCAAGGTGGCTAGGAAAAACATTAGGGACGGCAGCCTTTCCAATTACGGAAAGCATCTGAAATCAATAGTGAAGGCTTTTGACGAACTGCCGCTGGCAGAAGGGCTTTCAAAGCCAAAAGTCGGCGTGGTGGGGGAAATACTTGTCAAGTACCATCCTACGGCAAACAACGACATCGTCGGGACAATTGAAAAAGAAGGCGGCGAAGCCGTCGTGCTTGACTTGGTCGATTTTTTCCTTTACGGGATGTACAGCAAGGATTTCAATTTCAGGCACCTTTCGGGCAAATACAGCACCATGCTGGGCAACAAATGGGCGATAAGGCTGATTGAGAAGTTCAGGCAGCCAGCCAGGGCGGCGCTTGAAGAGAGCCGCCGCTTTGAGCCGCCGCTTTACATTGAGGAGACTGCGGCTAAGGCGAAAAAAATACTCTCGCTGGGGAACCAGTGCGGAGAGGGGTGGCTGCTGACAGGCGAGATGATCGATCTCATCGACAGCGGGGTGGAAAACATCGTGTGCCTGCAGCCCTTCGCATGCCTTCCTAACCACGTGACCGGAAAGGGTATGGTAAAAGCTCTGAGGAAGTACAACCCATTGGCCAACATCGTAGCGGTGGACTACGACCCAGGCGCAAGCGACGTGAACCAGCTCAACAGGATTAAGCTGATGATGGCGACAGCGTACAGGAATATGGAGAAGAGGGGAGGGGGGAATTTGTAGGGGGGAGTTGGGAGTTTGTAGTTTGTAGTTTGTAGTTGGGAGTTTGTAGTTGGTAGTTGGGAGTTTGTAGTTGGTAGTTGGGAGTTTGTAGTTGGGAGTTTGTAGTTTGTAGTTGGTAGTTGGGAGTTTGTAGTTGGGAGTTGCTAGTTGGTAGTTGCTAGAAGCCAGAAGCTAGAAACTAGAACCTAGAACCTAGGAACCAGAAACTAAAACCTAAAACCTAGAACCTAGAAACTAGAAACTAAAACCTAAAACTAAAACCTAAAACCTAGAACCTAGAAACTAGAAACTAAAACCTAGGAGCTAAAGCTAGAAGCCAAAACCCAAAACCCAACCCAAAAACCACCCAAAAACCTGGAACTAAAAAACTAAGAAATAAATTGTAATTGGCATTCGTTTGATGTATACTATAAATCAGGGACGACTATAAGACAAATCGGAGGTACTTCATTGGGTAGGCACGGGACGATAGCAGGGCGCAAGGCCGCACAGGATTCCAAGAGGGCGGCGGTGTTCACCAAATACGCTAGGGCACTGACGGTGGCGGCGAAAGGCGGGGGAGACCCTGAATACAACGTATCGCTGAAGCATGCAATTGACAAGGCAAAAAGCATTAACATGCCCAACGACAACATTGCAAGGGCGATAAAAAAGGGCACGGGCGAGCTTGCCGGGGAGACCTACGAGTCAGGGAGCTTCGAAGGGTACGGCGCAGGCGGCGTGGCAGTGATAGTCGACGTGCTGACAGACAACAAGAACAGGACCACGGCTGCCGTCAAGCATGCATTCGATAAATACGGCGGCAATTTGGGAGTGCCGGGCTGCGTGTCCTACATGTTCGACAGGAAAGGGATCATCCTCATTGAAAAGACGGGCAGCATCGACGAAGACGCTCTGATGGAAGCAGCTCTGGACGCGGGGATGGACGACATGATCGCCTACGAAGACAGCTTCGAGATACAGACTCAAACCGACGTTTTCAACGGTGTCGCTGAAGCGCTGAGGAAGGCCGGGTACGTGCTTGCGGAAGCGGACATAGAGTACGTGCCTTCGATGGAAACGACCCCTGTGGACGAAAGCGACGTCAAGAATTTGCGCAAGATGATAGACAACCTTGAAGACAACGATGATGTGCAGAAAGTGTACACGAACTGCAGCATAGACTTGACTGAATAGACAAGTGACAATACGATATTGAGAACACACGGAAACATGATGAAAATCCTGAAGTGTTCGTTAAGGATTTTAATTCAACCTACAGTTTGACCTTGGGAGCCCGGGTTTTTGCAGCCTATGTCAAGCCTCCTCTGAGTGGAAGGCAGAAGCGGAAGCAGGGCACCCCCCTATCTTGAGATAGGGTGTGAATTACTTCCTGACGGCATGTCGGGATTTTTTTTGCTGAACTCTGAACTTTAATAATTCCTGTTGACTTTTCTCCATTTCTGAGTATACTATTCTAGCAAAGGAGGTGTTCAAAATTGTTGATTGATTCTGTCGTGAAGTATGATGAGGTGATAGCGGATTGTACAAAATGTGCCAATATCTCTGGCGTTCAGTGTGGTTGTTCGCCAAGCGTATATGTGGGAACAAACCCGATAAAAGCGATGGTCATTGGTCATTCACCAACAACAAAATCGAAGAATAAAGCAACGGTAGTTTTAAATATGGACAAAAAAAGAGCCTTTTATTTCATTACATCACTTCCCGTATATTTAAACCTCTTGGATTGTCAATGCAGGAAGTCTATTGCACCAATTTATTAAAGTGCTTTACTGATGACAAGCCGGAAGAGATGGAAAAGGTTAATAAAGGCTTTATGACAAGCGTTTTTAGTGAATGCTCAGAATTGCTTGAGCAAGAAATAAAAACACTCAACCCGAAATTAATCATTGGACTGAGCGAGACGGTGTTGAAAATGCTGCTCAGTAGATATAGCGATAAAAAAATGAAAATGAAAAACGCAAATGCCAAAGCCTTTATGCTTACCATAGATGGATTGCAATACCCGTTTGTGCCGTGTGTGCATTTAGCGAGGAGAAACAGCCTAATCGAACGCCATTATTTCCCTAGTCAGACGGAAAAACTGGAGCTACTAGCGAAAGAACAACTCTGGTGATTACATTTTTCAAGCGAAGAAAAAGTCAAGGCTTACTTTGAATGATCCAATCTTTAGCAGGGCTTCACGCTCTGTCTTTTTTTACCCAACAACGTCGAGATATAGAAACCTGTACATTGTAGCACCCTGTACACCAAGACAGCAGACTTGAGCGATGCCGACTTGCGCAGAGCCAACTTGCGCGGAGCCGACTTGAGCGGAGCCTACTTGGACGGAGCAAAATTGGAGAATGCCAAAGGAGTCAGGCTTTAATTACGACTGACAAAAACGCCAAAACACCTTAATTGGCTCACCAGTTTCAGATATCTGTTGCCATGCACTGCCTTATATGGTATATTGGTGCATGGCAGATATATTTTTTGGAGGATGAGACGTATGAAAGTCAAGACAATTCTCAAATCGACCTTGGTATTTTTGCTGTGCGTGGCCCTTGTCGGCTATTTGGCTTTTCCATTCAGTGGGTATTTTTTCAGCTATTATCCATGCGGCTATGTGGTAATAAATCTTCGGTGGCCATAGAGCATCTCAAAATAAGCAAGTTAACTTTTCATTGGGCAGCGATGCCCAAACATGCCTTGGCAAATATACTTTTTTTGGAGGACAAAACATATGAAAATAAACGACTTTAAGCTGGAACTGTTCTTTGGGGAGCACGAGTTTTCCGCTCCCCACCTGATGTGCTGCTCCGACTGCGAATCCATGCCGCTTGCCGAGCTGCTTGCGCTTGAGCCGGGGGCAGAGGAGAGGTTCATGGGCAGCTGGCTTGGGTACAGCGAATCCCCGGGTGACCCGGAGCTCCTTGCGGAGATTGCAAAAACGTACAAGCGAGTCGGAGAGGGTGGCGTGCTTGAGTTCGCGGGAGCACAGGAAGCTATATTCAACTTCATGAACATGGCACTCGAAAAAGGCGACCACATGATAACCATGTTCCCGGCGTACCAGTCCACCTATGAGATATGCCGCGCAATCGGCTGCGAAGTCTCAAACTGGGAGCTTGTGCAGACAGAGGGCGGCTGGACTATAGACGCCGGCGAGCTGGAAAAGCTGATAAAACCAAACACCAAGGTCATTGCGGTGTGCTCCCCAAACAACCCGACTGGGTACGTGCTTTCTGCGGAGCAGGTAAACGCA
The DNA here is from genome assembly GCA_009782285.1 of Clostridiales bacterium. Classification (GTDB taxonomy): domain Bacteria; phylum Bacillota; class Clostridia; order Peptostreptococcales; family Anaerovoracaceae; genus WRJK01. The sequence continues at coordinate 39,158 of WRJK01000006.1, read as the reverse complement.
ATAGCTGGCATCGCGGAAAAGCATGACATCATGGTGTTCTCAGACGAGGTGTACCGGGGGCTTTCGGAAAGCGAGTCCGAATCCTTCGCCGACGTTTACGAGAACGCTTTTTCACTGAACGTTATGTCAAAGGCTTACGGGCTTGCAGGCCTTCGCATTGGTTGGCTTGCTTCGCAAAACAAGGCTTTCTTGGGGAAAATGCTCAATTTCAAATACTACAACTCGATCTGCGGCGCAGTGCCTTCGCAAAAGCTGGCCGCCATCGCAGTCAGGCACCGCGAGGAGCTGTTTGCCAGAAACAGGAGAATTATTAACAGCAACCTAGAGCACTCAGACATATTCTTTGAGAAGCACAAAGGCCTGTTCCAATACAACAGGCCCATGGCAGGCCCCATCGCTTTCCACCGGTTGAACGCAGGCGTTTCTTCAAAGGACTTCTGCGAGGACCTGATCCGGCGCAAGGGCGTATTGCTTGCGTATGGATCGCTCTTTGACAAGGAGGGCGATTATTTCAGGATGGGCTACGGCCGGAAGAACTTCAAGACATGCTTAGATTTGCTTGAAGAGTACATAGCCGAAGGGTATGGTGCGGCTTTATGAAAAACGAACAGGAAAAGCAGAAAATTTTAACGATAATCAGAGAAAACAGCTCAGGCCCCAGCTCCCTTATCCAAGTCCTGAACGCCATACAGGAGGAGCACGGGCACATACCCAAGGACGTGCAGCAGCTTGTGGCTGAAGAGATGAAAATACCCTTTTCGAGAGTGTTCGAGGTAACATCGTTTTATGCGCGGTTTACAACCGAGCCTAAAGGCAAGTACGAGATATCTGTGTGCCTAGGGACGGCGTGCTACGTAAAGGGGTCGCAAATCATTTTGGACGAACTCAAGCGGAAGCTTGGCATAGAAGAAAACCAGACAACCCCGGACGGGTTGTTTACGCTAACGTCAAGCCGTTGCATCGGCGCCTGCGCCCTTGCTCCTGCGATAGTCGTGAACAAAGATGTCCACGGCATGCTTACGGCTGAAATGCTCCCGGAAATTCTGGGAATGTACAATTAAGGGGGGGATTGCGATGGAGCATGGTTGCGACAGGGTTTACGTTTGTGCAGGGACGGGCTGCACGTCCGGAAAGTCGCCTGAGATCATTGAAAACTTCAGGCAAGAATTAAACGCAAGCGGGCTTTCAGACGTTAAAGTCATTATGACAGGCTGTTTTGGGCTTTGTTCAATGGGGCCAATCGTCATTACGCAGCCCGACGACTGCTTCTACTCAAGGGTGGCACCGAAAGACGTGGCAGAAATCGTCAGGGAGCACATAGCCGGCGGGAAGCCAGTACACAGACTCCTTTTCAAAGGAAGCCGTGGGGAGGCAGTCTCCTTGTTCGAAGCGGATTTCTACAAAAAACAGGAAAGGGTTGTGCTGGCCAGATGCGGCCTCATCAATCCAGAAGAAATAGACGACTACATTGAGCACGGCGGGTTTGCGGCTTTGGAGAAAGCGCTCAAGGCAATGAGCAGCGAAGAGGTTGTTTCTGTCATAAAGGACTCCGGCCTTCGGGGGCGCGGCGGCGCAGGGTTTCCCACTGGCAAAAAATGGGAATTCACCATGAACGCCCCCGGCAGCAAGAAATACGTGGTCTGCAATGCGGACGAAGGAGACCCAGGCGCTTTCATGGACAGGTCGGTGCTGGAGGGGGACCCCTTGTCAGTAGTCGAGGCTATGACGATTGCCGGGTATGCAGTGGGTGCGGACGAGGGCTACATATACGTCAGGGCTGAATACCCCCTTGCGATCCACAGGCTTCAAGTTGCCATGGGCCAAGCCCTCGAAAGGGGATTTTTGGGAAACAACATATTGAATACCGGATTTGATTTCAACTTGTCCATTAGGTACGGCGCCGGCGCCTTTGTGTGCGGCGAAGAGACGGCGCTGCTCAATTCCATAGAGGGCAAGAAGGGGACGCCGAGGCTACGCCCCCCGTTTCCGGCTGTAAAAGGCTTGTTTGGCTGTCCGACGCTCATCAACAACGTGGAAACCTACGCTAATATTTGCAAGATTATAACTTCAGGCGCGGACTGGTTCAGGTCCATGGGAACCCCGGGCTCGCCGGGGACGAAGGTCTTTGCCTTGGGCGGAAACGTAAACAACATCGGTCTTGTGGAAGTTCCGATGGGCATAACCCTGCGGGAAATAATCTACGACATCGGCGGCGGCATTCCTGACGGCAGAGGTTTCAAAGCGGCTCAGACCGGCGGTCCTTCGGGGGGCTGCATACCTGCGGAGCATATAAACACACCGATAGATTTCGAATCACTGAAAGCCATCGGCTCCATGATGGGCTCAGGCGGGCTCATCGTCATGGACGACAGCAAATGCATGGTCGGCATCGCTAAGTTCTTCATGAAATTCATGGTTGAGGAATCCTGCGGCAAGTGCGCTCCGTGCAGGATAGGCCTTGTCAGGATGCATGAAATACTCGAGAGGATTACAGGGGGCGAAGGCGAGATTGGCGACCTTGCCGAACTTGAGGAGCTTGCGGAAATGGTAAATGAACTTTCGTTCTGCGCTCTCGGGCAGACAGCGCCAAACCCGGTTTTGACGACATTCAGGTACTTCAAAGACGAATACTTGGCTCATATAAATGACAAGAAGTGCCCGGCCGGCGAATGCTCCGCGCTGCTCAACTACGAAGTAACGGACAAATGCGTCGGATGCACGAAATGCGCAAAAGCCTGCCCGGCTGCGGCGATTTCTGGCAAGCTCAAGGAAAAGCATTCGATAGACAAAGGCAAATGCGTCAAGTGCGGCGCCTGCATGGGCGCCTGCCCGGTCAAGTCTATCGTCAGAAGATAAAGGGAGTGGAATTATGATCAACATTTTTTTAAACGGCAGCGAACTGGCTGTGAAAGAAGGTTCAACTGTTTTGGAAGCCTGCAAAGGCGCCGGCGTCAGCATCCCCACGTTTTGCTACGACGAACGGCTCAAGGCAGAGGGCTCGTGCCGCATCTGCGTCGTCGAGGTCGAGGGGGCGCCAAAACTCATGCCATCGTGCTCCACGCTGGTTGCGCCGGGGATGAGGGTGCTGACCCACAGCCCCAAGGTCGTGAAGCTCAGGAAAAAGCTCCTTGAGCTGATGCTGTCAAACCACGAAATATCGTGCCTGCAGTGCGAGAAAGCCGGCAACTGCCTTCTTCAAGACTATGCCTACGAGTACGAGGTTGACACGGAAAAAACAAAAGGCCGTAAAAAGATTGCGGAATATGCCTCGTCAAATAAGTTTTTCAGCCTCGACCAGAGCAAATGCATATTGTGCGGAAGATGCGCCAGAACCTGTTCGCAGCTGCAGGCAAACGACGTTTGGGCGATGGCTGGCCGCGGTTTTGAAACCGAGGTAAGCACGCCTTTCGGGATCGACATGGAGGAAGCCGGCTGTGTACATTGCGGCAACTGCGTGTCTGTATGCCCTGTCGGTGCATTGAAACCGAATACGCGCCACAAGTTCAGGGCATGGGAAACCCGCAAGGTGAGGTCGACTTGCGCTTACTGCGGCGTAGGCTGCCAGATTGACCTGCTTGTAAAAGACGACAAAGTAGTTGGCGTCGAGCCGGCGGGCGGCAAATCAAACAACGGGCTGCTGTGCGTCAAGGGGAAGTTCGCTTTTGACTTCATAAACCACAAAGACCGTTTGACCGAGCCGCTCATCAGGGGCGAAGACGGCCGGCTGCGCCCTGCTTCTTGGGACGAAGCTTTGGGCCTTGTGGCAGGCAAGACAAAGGAAATCAGGGCTGAGTTCGGTGCGGACGCGATAATGGGCCTTTCCAGCGCCAGGGTGACTAACGAAGAGAACTACTTGTTCATGAAATACATGAGGGCCGCAGTGGGGACCAACAACGTGGACCACTGCGCCAGGCTCTGACACAGCTCCACAGTTGCAGGTCTTGCAACATCGCTTGGCAGCGGCGCCATGACAAACCCAGCCGCAGACGTAAAAAACGCTGACGTAGTTTTTATCACGGGGTCGAACACCACGGAGGCGCACCCGGTTATCGGAGCATATGTCAAACAGGCCGTAAACAGGGGCACGAAGCTTATAGTGGCAGACCCGATCAGGATACCGCTGGCAGAAATCGCAGACGTTTACCTTCAGATCAAGCCGGGGACAAGCCTTGCGCTCAGCAATGGGATGCTGAACGTAATTTTTGCGGAGGGCCTTGAAGACAAGGAATACATAGGGAAAAACACGGCCGGCGCAGAAGCACTCAGGGAACTGGTTGCAGAGTATACGCCGGAAAGGACGGCGGAAATATGCGGAGTGAAGGCTGACGACATCGCGAGGGCGGCAAGGATGTACGCATCAGCCGGCGCTGCATCGATATTGTACTGCATGGGCATCACCCAGCACGTCAATGGTGTTAACAACGTTTACGGCCTTTCAAACCTTGCGCTGTCCACTGGAAACTTAGGGAAGCCAGGCAGCGGAGTCAACCCCCTGCGCGGGCAGAACAACGTACAGGGGGCTTGCGACATGGGCGCACTGCCCGACGTGTATACCGGGTACCAGCAGGTGGGCAGCCCTGACGCCCAAAAGAAATTCGAAGACGCTTGGGGAGCCAAGCTTTCTGGTGAAAAGGGCATGCCTTCTACAGTGGCGCTTCCAGCCGTGCTAGAGGATAAAGTGAAAATGCTTTACGTAGTAGGCGAAAACCCCGCCGTTTCAGACGCAGACAACCAGCATGCCATAAAGGCGTTCAAAAAGGCGTTTCTGGTGGTTCAGGACATTTTCCTCACGGAAACCGCAGAGCTGGCCGACGTGGTGCTTCCCGCTGCTTGTTTTGCCGAAAAGGACGGCACGTTCACAAACAGCGAACGCTGTGTGCAGCGTGTCCGCAAAGCTGTCCCGCCCAAGGGGATGGCTGACTGGGAAATTTTCGTGAAGCTGATGAACCTCATGGGCTTCCGGTGCCATTACGACGAGCCGGAGGACATTTTCAACGAGATGGCCGCATTGACTCCGTCCTATGCAGGTATTACCTACAGCCGCATTGAGGAAAACAACGGCCTTAACTGGCCCTGCCCCGCAAATGGCCATCCGGGGACGCCGATTCTCCACGTGGGGGCGCCGATCAAGGGCAAAGGCGAGTTCAAAGCAGTGGAATGGGTGCCTTCCCAAGAGGCGCAGATGGAGGGTTTCCCGGTTTTGCTCACCACGAGCCGGTTGCAGCACCAATACCATACGAGGACTATGACCGGAAAAACAAGGGCGATTGAGGAGCACTGTCCGGGCAGTTTTGTGCAGATAAACCCAAAGGATGCAGAAAGCTGGAGCATAGAAGACGGCGAAACGGTAAGAGTCTCCTCGCCGCGAGGTTCGGTGGAGGCGAGGGCAATAGTCACAGACGGCTTGAAAGAAGGCACAGCTTCGATGCCGTTCCACTGGGCAGACAGCGCAAACGTGCTGACGAATGCGGAAGACCTTGACCCGGTAAGCAAAATTCCGGGGCTCAAGCTGGCTGGCGTCAAAATCGAAAAACTGTGACAATAGGTGCAATTTGAATTATTTTGGAGACGCCGTGATACTCTGCGGGGGAAAAAGCAAGCGGACGGGATTTGACAAGTCCTTCGCAAAGATAGGCGGCAAGTACATAATTGAGACAATTTATGAAAAACTTTCTGAATGCTTTGAGAACGTAAGGCTTTGCGCAGATTCCAAAGAAAGGCTCGCTATGTTCGGGATGGAAACCCTGGAGGACAGGATAACAGGCAAAACCGGTCCAGCGGTGGCAATCCATTCCGCGTTGTCTTCTGCGAGTTCAGAGTACGTGTTTGTGACGGCTTGCGACATGCCGCTTATAAATACCGGGCACATCGAGTTCATGATGCGCATGCTGGAACGCAGCTCTTTTGCGCCTGATGCCATGGTCCCTGTGAACGGCGAGTACATCGAACCACTGTACAGCTTTTATTCCGCCGGCATAGCTGGGCTGTTTGAGGAAGAGATAGAAAGAGGGAATTTCAGAATCAGCAGCATACTGAAGAGGTGCAATGCGCTGTACTTGGAAGAGAGGTACAGCAAGATGTTCGACGAGGGCCTCGCCATGTTTTCAAACATCAACTACATGGAGGATTTGGAGAAGATAGCCAGCCTTGGAAATGTTAAGTGAAATAAGAATAAAAAGGTTTGCGGACGGCAGGGTTTCGGAAACCGAAGACGCAGTAATCAAGGAGCGCAGGGCAGATATTTTTGTAAACGGCAAACGCTGCGCTTCTTTGCTTTGCCTGCCGCAGGATCTGGACGAGCTTGCGGTGGGGTTTGTTTTTTCTGAAGGGATTGTGGGCACTGACATTGATGTTGAGAATTTGCCCAAGATTAAAAGCGGGATAGAGCTTACGCCTGATGAAGTGGTCAAAATGGCGGCGTCCTTCGAAAGGCAGTCGGAGCTGTTTTTCAAAACAGGTGCCGTCCACAGCTGCGCCATGGTATTCCCAGAGGGCACAAGCCTGTTTTATGAAGACATCGGAAGGAGCAACGCCGTTGACAAAGCCATAGGGAAAGCTTTGATAGACGGCCTCAAGCCGGAGGAGGGGATACTCGTCTCAAGCGGGAGGGTAACTTCTGAAATCATCCTGAAAGCCGCAAGGCTGAGGATACCGGTCGTGATTTCAGTTGCTGCGCCGACGGACAAGGCAGTGGAGATTGCCGTGAAGACGGACGTGACGCTGATCGGGTTTGCTAGGGGTAACAGGTTTAATGTCTATTCGGGTGGGGGAGTTGGAGGGGGGAGTTTGTAGTTTGTAGTTGGTAGTTGGTGGTTGGGAGTTGGTAGGGGGTAGTTTGTAGTTTGTAGTTGGTAGTTGGTGGTTTGTAGTTTGTAGTTTGTAGTTTGTAGTTGGTAGTTGGTAGTTGGGAGTTGGTAGTTGGGAGTGTGTAGTTTGTAGTTGGTAGTTGGTAGTTGGTGGTTTGTAGTTGGTGGTTTGTAGTGGCTAGTTGGTAGTAGTGAAATGAGTATTGAATAACGGAGGTTACAACATGGCGAACAAAGAAAAGTGCCCCGAGTGCGGACTGGAGATGGCGGACTGCATTTGTGACGAGGAAGAACCGGATTACCTGACGCTTGAGTTTGATGACGGCGAGGAAGTCGAATGCGAAATAATGGGCGTATTCGACTATGACGGGAAGGAGTACATTGCGCTGCTGCCGGAGGACGGAAGCGACGACGTTTTTATTTACGGATACAAAGAAATCGGTGATGACGAATTTGAGCTCATCGACATTGAAGACGACGCGGAATTCGATAAAGTCGTAATGGAATTCGATAAATTAGTCGCTGAACTGGAGGAAGAGGAGTAGAGCTGCGCCTAGAATGGAAAAATGGCTGAGACGCCCGCTAAAACAGGGGCGCCAGCTTTTTTTGTCTTCTGTTCGATATTCATCCTGTATGCCGTACCCTTTAGGAATGCCTTGAGCTCCTTAAAAACCCAACCCCGGCAAAGGCGGAAATAACCGCTCCTGCCAGCATGTGCGGCTTGTAGCCAGCTGTTGCCAAGCTTGCTATGCAAACAACAGAAAACAGCAGCAAGAATATCCCAAAAACAATTCTGGATTTGTTTCCACTCATATCAGCCTCCGCTGTGATGTATTTGCGGAAATTATATCACACAGCAAGGGGAAAAAACAACAAATATTAATGGCAAGTGTAAGAATAGTAAGTAACGGAGGACAGCATGAAAGACTACGATGTCATAATAGCAGGTGCAGGAGCCAGCGGTGTGTTCATGTCGTATGAGCTTACGAAGATAAAGAACAGTGCCAAGGTTCTAATGGTTGAGAAAGGGCGGCCTCTTTCCGGGCGCGTGTGCCCAATCAACGCAGGGAGGGCAGAGACCTGCATTAAGTGCAGCCCGTGCCAAATAATGAACGGGTATGGCGGCGCCGGCACGCTGTCGGACGGGAAGTACAACATAACAACTCAGTTTGGAGGAGAGCTTCATCAATACATAGGAATTGAAAAGGCTATTGATCTGATGGAGTACGTTGACGACGTGATCTGCGACCTAGGGGGCAGCGAAGCAAAGCTCTATTCGACTGCCACTTCCGATTTGAAGACCATAGCACTGAAAAACAACCTTCATATGCTTGACGCAAAAGTCAGGCACCTTGGGACAGACAGGAATATCGGCATACTTCAAAAGATTTACGATTTTACCAAGGACAGGATAGATATTGAATTTGGTACGGTGCTTGCCGACGTCCTCCCCCTTCCTGACGGTGGGTACATAGTTAGGACAGATGAGGGCGAAGAATACAGGTGCAGGCAGCTTGTGCTGGCCGCAGGGCGCTCAGGCTCAAACTGGATATCTGGCATTTGCGACGAGATGGGCATAAAGCAGAAGAAGAACAGGGTCGACATCGGTGTGCGGGTTGAGCTGCCGGCGGTCATCTTCAAGCACATAACGGACGAGGTTTACGAAAGCAAAATCGTGTTCAAGACAGACAAGCACAACGATTTGGTCAGGACTTTCTGCATGAACCCATATGGTGAAGTCGTTACGGAAAACACAAACGGCATCGTGACAGTCAACGGCCACAGCTATGCAGACCCGAAACTGAAGACGGAAAACACAAACTTTGCGCTATTGGTTTCCAACAAGTTCACAGAACCTTTCAGGGACAGCAACGAGTACGGCGAATCCATTGCAAAACTGTCGAACATGCTGGGCGGCGGCGTATTGCTTCAGAGGTTTGGCGACCTCGTCAAAGGCAGGAGGAGCAACGAGCGCCGGATGGAGAAATGCTTTACTAGGCCCACATTGAAAGCCACCCCGGGAGACTTGAGCCTTGTAATACCGAAAAGGCAGCTTGACAATATCATTGAGATGATATACGCCCTCGACAAGATCGCCCCAGGGACTGCGAACGAGGACACTCTGCTGTACGGCGTGGAAGTCAAGTTCTACAATTCAAGGGCTGAAGTAAACGAAAATCTGGAGACCATATCAGAAGGGCTCTACATTCTTGGTGACGGTTCAGGAGTCACCCACTCTCTCTCGCAGGCATCTGCGAGCGGCGTTCATGTCGCTAGGATATTGGCAAAAAAATACCAATTATGACGGAAATAGTCAAAAATTGCATAAATATCAACCTTGACGAACATAGTCAATAACGGTATAATGTATGTACAGTTACTGAAATATGTTTTATAGGAGGTAAGCATTATGAAAAAAAGTAACAGAATCTCAAAAATCGCCATTGTTTTGCTGTTAACGCTGAGTTTGGCACTGCCTACAGTTTTTGCAGTGGCAGAAGACGGCGTTTCGACAGAGCGCACATTAGTTCCAATCGTAGAACTGCAGGTAAGCAGCGAAGCGGAGGCAGATGCATTGGTTGCTTCAGGGCTAGACGTAATCAGTGCAGTACAGGGGGACAACGACACCTGCATCCTGACGGTATTGCTCAATGATTTTGATAGGGAGTATTTGGCAGCCAACTATATCGATTACGTTATCATTCAAGATGACGCAAATGCTAACGTAGCTGGCGGTAATGCAAGAGCTTCTGCTGATCCACAGCCGATTCCGGGTTTACCGACTGCTTTTGGCAATGGAATTGCCAGAGTAGGAGAGGTCAATCCTGATGCTGTGTTCGATCCCACGAATGTATTGTTTGACGACAAATACGGTTTTCCGGTTCGTCTTGGATACAGAACAGTAACAGACCATTATGCAGAGCTTAATTATCTGGCAGCAGCCTATCCCGAACTTGCCAAGAAATATGTAATTGGCAAAACATGGAACAACATTCCTATGTTTGCCCTTGAAATCAGTAACAATCCAGGTGGTAACGACGGCAGGCCTTCCGCGTTGCATATGGGAGTCAACCATGGTGGTGAACTGCCCTCCGCAGAAATGGCTTCGAACTTGGCTTGGTATCTTTTGACTCAATACGGTAAGGACGCTAGGATAACGGAGCTTCTTAACACGACTACCTGCTGGCTCATTCCAGTATCAAATCCCGATGGCGTACAGTATTCAACAGTGACGTCTTCTCACAGGAAGAACAGGAATCCAAACAACGGTGCAACAGGCAGTTCCATTGGTGTCGACATCAATAGAAACTGGCCGTACGGCTGGGGATCGAACAACGGTTCTTCCTCAAGTTTGAGCAGCAGCAACTACCGTAGCACGGCTCCGGGCATTGAGCCTGAAATTCAGGCGATTAGATCCGTATACGAGAACAACCAGATTGTTACATCAATATCCGGTCACACCTCCGGGCAGCTGATCATCTATGCATGGGGGCATAGATTCAATACGCTGGGAACGAACCCGTTCATTGCAGCGTTGGGGCGCAGGATGGCGGACTACAACCTGCACGCTGACCAATACAGCGAGAGCTTGTATGCAGCCAGCGGCGACCTCTGCGACTACACTTGGGGAGCTATGAGGACGCTGCATTATACGATTGAATTATACAGAGCCCAAGCGCCAGCGTACACGGGCACAAATGTATACATGGGCTATACCGGATACAACGACCTTTTCCACGGCACACAGAGGAGCTTTCCTGTCACTTACTCCTCAAATGCTACAGGAAGGGCACCTGCGGCTAACTTAACCGCTCCAGTGGGTTATATTGACGACCCCACCCTCTTCCGCACCGGTTACGGCGGCCCTGAGACCATGATGACCGCAGCTAAGGTCAACGCTCTCCCAGACGACTTCCTTGCCGGCAAGATATTTATTACTCCGCAAGGGTCAAGCACGACCGTCACCAGAGACGTTATTCTGGCAGCTCAAGCCAAAGGTGCGGTTGGCGTACTGTTCTGCGGTGCCAGCACCGGCAACTACAGCGGCGGCTACGCTCATTACAATCCTAGCTGGACAGCTGACACGAATGTCCGCATCCCTGTAGCAGGAACCAACAAGGGGTACGTAAGGGAATTGTACGAGAGAACCAAGGCAGGCGAACCCAACGCTTTGACGCTTACTGCCAGCGCAGAAAACACCGAGTCCATATACTGGCAGTTTGAAAGGCAAATAGGCACATACATGCTCAACATGGACGCTGCAAGAGAGTTTGCTTCGCATGTTAAAGGCAGAATCACCGACAGCAATGGTGTACTGCTTCCTGAAGCGACACTAGGACTTGAGGTCGAAATTGAGAATGTAGTACAAGCATCGAACAGCGGTACCGGCGACCCCGGCAGCCCGCTCAGGTACCTGCCCCTCGGCTCGATGACGAGCACACATAGGAGCATATATGACGTAAAAGGCGGCGTGTACGACTGGTCTGTGGTTCCATCTGTTCAGCCGGTGCTTGAAGACTTCCCGATACCTGAAAAGCCATATACGATCACAGCTTCCGCAAACGGGTTTTATGATGGCAAAAAAGACGTAATGGTCGATTGGTACCAAGTCTCGGTTGACAACGTGAACTTCGCACTGCAGCCGGCTATCACAAGCACATTCGACTTCGGCAAGGCATGGGGCCCCGTGGGCACCGTGACAGTGCCGTTCTCAACCCACGGTGCTGACGGCGCAGTGGGCGTCATCGACGGTGCAGCCGTGACCGCAACCGTGGGCGGACTGCCCGTCACAGTGAATTCACTGGGTGGCGGCAACTACACAGCTGCATTTGACCCGGCCGAATTGAACCTTGGCACGGACAGCGCTGAGATCGTCATCGACTTCGACGGCGGCGCGGATCACTCCGCGTTTGCTGCGGACATTGAATTTGCCTGCGTCTACGTGGATCTTTCGGCAGAGAACGTGACCTACGTGAATGACGACGCATGCTTCACAGTGTCGCTCCGCGATGCCGTGGACGTGCTGGCGGTGGAGCTGGAATTCACCATCGACGGCAGCATGCTGGCCGGCAAGGGCCTTGAGGGCCTGAACGGCTTTGACAACATGAACAACGTGCTCTGGATATACGCAGGCGACAACCTCTGGAAAGGCTCGGTGACGCTGGACCTTCCGTCCGGGACCACTACTGGCCTGACGGACGCCGGCCCTGTTGACGTCGCAGTGTTCGCCTACACAGCCAAGGGCTACGGCAACGCAGCCATGGCGCTGACCGGCGCAAGGGCGGTCGGGCTGTTCGGCGACACCACCAGGTACCTGACGACGGCGATCGGCGATGGCGCGGCCACCACGATAATAGCAAGGTCGAAGTACGACCTGAACAGGGACGGCGTCGTAGACGCGCTTGACCTTGGCATCATGCTCCTGTACTGCGGCTTTGACGCCGACAGCCCGGACTGGGATGCGTTGATCAAGGTGAACGACGCGTGGGGCAACCCGGTCGCGGCAAGCATGTGCGACGTTAACGGAGACGGCCTCATCGACATGCTGGACCTGCTGGATCTGTTCATCCACTACACGAAATAGCACCAAGCATCTAAAAAAGCCCGGAAAGCTTGCGAAAGCTTCCCGGGCTTACAAACTACCAGCGGCCAACTACCCTTTTGCAAAATTTTTACTTGACAAATCACCTCCAATCATATAACTTAATAATTGCTTAAATACTAGGGGCGATCAGTTGAGGGGAGGCATGCCAAAATGGAAGAGAAAGCGAAACACATCGCAGAGTTGTTGAAGATATTAGCCAACGAAAGCCGATTGCTGATATTTTGCTCGCTTATGGAAAGGCCTATGACTGTCAGCGAGCTTTCAAAGAGGGTACCCAACATAACGCAGCCTGCGTTGTCGCAGCACTTGATGCTATTGAAAGCCCACAACATACTTGACAACGCAAAATCAGGTCAAACAGTAACATATTACATTGTTGACCGCAGGGTTGAGGAAATCATTCATACCCTGAAAAAGTACTATTGCATCGAAGAAGATGCAACAATCGCATAGGTTTAGAGGTGACGACAATAAAACAGGGTCGCTGCCCTATTGCGACCCTGCTGAGCGTCCTATATAAGCCGTGCCCGGTATCCTTCAGTGCAAATCTTCCACTATCAATCCGTAGTCAGCATCTGATAACCCTCCGGAAGGTCAAAGATGCTGTCTGGCACGTTCGTGTCCAGCGCCATGACCACCATGTCTGATGTTGCGTCTCCCCTAATGGTGCGCAGGCCCGCAAGGGTGTTGCCCCTGATGAAATACTGTATCCTGCTCCCTGCCTCGTTGCTGTACTCTTCATAGGGCAGAGTGCTTCCCGCGAATTCTGCCGTACCCGAGCCTATGTATCCCATTCCGGTGGTTTCAACGCCGCCGCTGTCAAGATAAAACTCCGCTGTCACCGGCATGGTAAAGATGGTTTTGGTAGCGTCATCAATTGCGTACGCTTTTTCGCCAATGTAGATCATCTTGACTGTAATGCCATTCCCCGTCATCGTCATTGCCATCTTCCCGTCTTTAACGTACTGCTCAGTAACGGCATCGCCGCCTTCCGTGCCGGCTATTTTGAATTTCATGTGGTAGGTCCCGGAATCAAACGTGCTGAAGAAGACTTCGGAAATTTGAACGTCGCCTTCCTCGTCGCCGTCGTCACCGTTGATTTCAACATCGCTAACTATGTCGTTTTCCCCACCGCCGTAGGTAATGTCCTCATCATCCTCGCCGCCGCTGCTAACGCCAACTTCCGTATAATTGCTGCCTACGTCTTCTGCGCCGCTTTCGCCGCTTTCGCCTTTTTCACCGCACCCCGGCAAAAAAGCAGCCATTAACAGGATTGCCATCAGCAACGCGAATATTTTTAAACCTTTTTTCATAATAATTCCCCCTCTTTTTTAAAGTATACGTCTATTCTATCAAAAACTGGCTATTTGAGCAAGAAGAATTTGCCATGTACTCGTAACCTTTGCTGTAGGCTTCAATGTTTGGCCCCGCTATTGAAGCCGAGAAATTCTCCTTTATCTCCGCTTCCACAGTCGGGTAGTATATCTTTGGCAGAAGCTTTGTGAGCGCACCCAGCATAACCATGTTAACAACGAAAGGCTTCCCCATCTCTTCGGCGATGTCCGTCGCCGGTATGCAGTAAGCGTTTTCGTCCTCGGTTTCAACCAATGTGCTATTAACCAGGACTATGGCGGATTTGCCGACTTGTTCGCAGTACTTGTTGTACCCCATTTGATTGAACGCTACGAAAACATCCGCGCTGTCGACTTTCGGGTAATCGATGTTTTCGTCCGATATGACGACCTCTGCCTTGCAGGCGCCGCCCCTTGCTTCCGGCCCGTAACTCTGGGTCTGTGAAATGTTGTAGTCCTCCCCCAAGCCGTAAGCCTTGGCAAGCAAAACGGAAGCGAGGATGACCCCTTGCCCTCCTGCCCCTGAAAACCTTACGTTAAGCCTCATTTTCTTTAATCTCCCCTTCTACGTTTATGGCCCCGTCCGGGCACATCCTTTCGCACATCCTGCAGACCACGCACTCGTCGGCATTCTGAGCATCCGGCATGTTAGTGCCGTAATTGTTGCGTTTTTTTGAGCGGACGAATATTTTTTTCGGGCACACAGAAAGGCAAATGTCACAGCCTTTGCAGCATACTTTGTCAATAGTGATTTTTGCCATAATGCTACCTCCTCTCAAGCTCCCTCGCCGTCATTACCCATTCCACTTTGTCGATGTATTCCTTGGCGTTTTTATTATGCTTAAGCGTACCGACTCTGATTTTCTCCTTTGGAATTTCAACGCCCTCTTTGTATATGTACGTGTTATTTTTGAAGTTTCTCATAATCGATGCGGCGTCTTTTTCCCCATAGACGTTTTTCCCGGCTTGCACAGGGCATTGGGCAAGCACTTCAATGAAAGAAAAACCATTGTGCGAAACCCCGTCCCTTATGGCCTTTTCCATCTGTACGGGATGCGCCGTCGTCCACCTGGCCACATAGCTGGCACCCATGGCCATAACAAGCTCGCAGCCGTCTATCACTTCGTCGACGCTCCCGAAAGGCGACGTTTTAGTCATCGACCCCTTTGGCGTCGCCGGCGATTTCTGCCCTCCCGTCATGCCGTAAATATAGTTGTTCACCATGATGACCGTCAAATCGATGTTCCTTCTGGCTGCGTGGATGAGGTGGTTTCCCCCTATGGCGAGGCAGTCGCCGTCGCCGGTGAACACGATCACCTTTTTGTCAGGCCTAGCGAACTTAAGCCCTTCCGCAAAAGCAATCGCCCTCCCGTGAAGCGTGTGCATCACGTCGAGTTTCAGATAGCACGGAATCCATGCGGAGCAGCCAATCCCGCTGACGCAAGCCACGTCCTGCTTGATGCCCAAGTTCTCTATTGCGTTTATCGCTGCCATTTGGATGATGCCGTTCCCGCAGCCCGGGCAGAACAACGTCGGCAAAGAATCTGTCTTGATGTATTTTTCGTAAAGTTTATTCATTTACGCCCATCTCCTTTAAAACCGTGTCGAGTATTTCTTTCGGAGTGTGCAGGTTCCCCCCGCACTTCGGCAACGAGACCACTTTTTTGTCAGGCAGCGCCCTTTCGATTTCGCGGTAATACTTACCGATGTTCATTTCCGGCACGATGACAAGTTTTACGTCCCTTGTAAGCCTTCTCAGTTCACCCTGCGGAAAAGGCCATGGGGTGTTTATCTTTATGACGCCAACTTTTAAATGGCTGTAGTCCGTCCGCATAGCTGCAGGCACGCCTTTTCTGAAAACATTTTTGACGAACTTGACCGTCGCGCTGACCCTGTCGTCCTTGATCCCCCTCGCCAAACGCACTGCGTCCATTGCAGGCCTTTCGACCGAGCCGTACGCCACGATGGCGGTGTCCGAATCTTCAAGGAAATATGTCTTTATGTCAGTGATCAAATCTACGTTATTGCTGATTTTGCTGTTTAGCTTCGTTATAAACTCTCCGCTTTTTTCTGCCAAGTGCCCTATCCTTCTGCCACGCTCGTCGTGGAGCTGCCCTTCTACGAGCACGTTTTTCCCTGTGAAAAAATCCGCGCGGGGAGACGCAGTGCCTACAATTTTGTCAGGCATGACGTCCATTGTCCCTTTTTTTATGATGATTTTTTCACGCATGTGGCCGACCACCTCGTCGGCGAGCAAGACAACGGGAGTCCTGTATTTTTCTGCAAGTTCAAACGCCTTAACGGTAAAATCATACATCTCTTGAACGGTGGAAGGCGCAAGGGCGATCATCTCGTAGTCGCCGTGGCTACCGTAGCGGGCTTGGTATATGTCCTGCTGTGACGACAGGGTTGGCTGCCCTGTCGCAGGCCCGCCCCTCTGCACGTTCACGATGACAACAGGCGTCTCCGTCACCGCCGCGTACCCTATCGCTTCCTGCATCAGGGTGAATCCAGGGCCTGACGTCGCTGTCATTGCTTTCTTGCCGCCCCACCTTGCGCCTACGATTGCGCAGGATGACGCGATTTCATCTTCCATCTGTATGAACGCGCCTCCGCAAATCGGCATCTCCTCTGACATCATTTCGATAATCTCTGTGGACGGCGTTATGGGGTACCCGGCAAAAAACCGGCACCCCGCATAAATTGCAGCCTTCACGCATGCCTCGTTCCCCTGCAGGACGACGTATCCTGCTTTTGTTGCGCTCTTGTCCATTTCAAGCCTCCTCCCTGTGGGTTACAGCAAATGGTTTTCAATAACCTGCACGTCCCGGTCAAAGTCCTCGATCTGCAAGTAATAGGCCGCAGTGTCCAGCAGCGCATTCATTGGGCACAAACCGATCAGCTCAGTTCCGATGACGCTCAAGCCATACTTGGCGGCTTCAATTTTTACAAGCTCCGTAACCCTGTACAGCGGCGTCCTGTTGTAGTCTGTCATATTTATTGAAACTTGGGCGATGTTCCTTTGCTCAAGCATCACACCTATCGCCTTGACATTGGCTAGCCCGCCGCTTGCCTGCCTGATGATTTTTGCTATTCTGTCTGCTATTTTTACGTCTTGCGTGTTCAAGTTAATGTTGTAAGCAATGAGCGGAGGCCTTGCCCCTACAGCAACTACTCCGCCTGTGGGGTGCACCCTCTGCCAGCCGAAATCAGGAATCCACTCAGGGTCCCTGACTTTCTCAGCCATGCCCTCAAACTGCCCTTTCCTGATGTTTGCCAAATTTTGCCTATGAGGCGCGGTTGCCGAAGCCTCGTACAAAAATACAGGGAGGTACGCTTCCTCCGCAATGCGCTGCCCTACACGTTTTGAAAGCTCGATGCATTCCTCCATCGTCGCTTCCTTTATCGGGATGAACGGCATCACGTCCACGCAACCCATCCTGGGGTGCTCCCCCTTGTGCTGCGTCAGGTCAATCAGCGCAACTGCTGTTTTCGCGAGCTTGACGCTGGCTTCCTCCACCGCCTCCGGGCTTCCCATGTAAGTAATGACCGTCCTGTTGTGGCTCTGGTCGGACGAGTATTGGAGCAACGTACACCCCGGCGTTGTCCTGATGGCGTTCACACAGGACTCAATGACGTCGGTTCGTATCCCTTCGCTTATGTTAGGGACGCTTTCAATAATCTTTGCCATTTTTTCCTCCTATAAGCTGCTTAATATGTTCTCATATAATTCATCGGCAATTCTTTCAACATCTTCATATAGTTTTTGGCCTTCCTCAAGGTAGAAGTGCAATTTCTCTTCATCCTTAATAACCGACAAGTTGGTTTTCACATTGAGCCACGCCCCTCTGCCGCAAGCGAGGAAGCTCAGCACTGCGACCCCAAAGTCGCTCATAGCAGACGAGTTCGTCTTCCCCATGAGCCCTGAGACGGTGGCAAGCCCTTCAAGGGCTGTTTTCATTACGAAAAACGGTATCTTCGTCGCCATTAGCGTACCTTCCTGTATCGCCATGCTCCTCTCCGTTTTCTGCTCTACCGTTTCTTTCGGCATCTTGTACGCCTTTGAAACCATGTTGAAAGCTTCGGTGTCTTCATCTATGGCTGTGACAAAGGTTTTCAGCAGTTCCTGCGCTTTTTCCCTAGCTTCAGTGCAAGCCTCTTGGAATTCGGAATACTTTTCCCTGCCCAGAGTAAGGTTGCATACCATCACAAGCAGTGCTGCCCCTTGTGCGCCGGCTAGCCCGCTGGCCGAACCTCCGCCAGGCGCCGGCTTGTCTGATTTTAGAATGTCCAAGTATTCGTTAATGCTCATGTCCGCTAATTTCACTTATACCAACTCTCCCTTCTTAATTACCTGCAGGGCCAGATTTGAGCCAAACCTGTAGCATAGCGTCTCCATGTCCTTGGCGTCCCATACCACTAGGTCTCCCTGCTTGCCTTTTTCCAGCGTGCCGATCGCGCCGCCCCTGCCAACTGCGCATGCCGCGTTTATCGTTACCGCCGTCAGTATTTCTTCCGGCGTCATTTTGTACTTGAGGCAGGCCATGTTGATTATGAGCTGCAGGTTGAGTGACGGACACGACCCCGGGTTAAAATCGGTTGCCAAGGCAACCGGCACCCCAAGCTCTATCATCCTCCTTGCCGGAGCGTATTGCTTGCCCAAATAGAAGGACGTACCTGGGAGCAGCACTGCCACCGTCCCGGATTTGGAAAGCGCCTCGATGCCTTCCTCGTCTGTAGCGATCAGGTGCTCCGCAGATGCTGCGCGAAGCTCCCCTGCCAGCTTGCTGCCACCGATGGCTTCTATCTCGTCAGCATGTATCTTGAGCCCGAAGCCGCAAGCCTTTGCGCAGAGGAGGTACTCCCTGCTTTGCCCCACGTTGAACGCTGAATCCTCGCAAAACACGTCGCAGTACTCGGCCAGCCCGTTTTCTGCCACATATGGCATGACCGTGCCGCACACCATGCTGATGTATTCGTCCGGCTTCCCTTTGTATTCTTCGGGAACGGCATGTGCTCCCATGTAAGTGGCAACAATGTCTATCGGATGCTCTTCGGCGATTTTTTTCAGCACCTCCAGCTGCTTGATTTCGTTTTCGAAATCAAGGCCGTACCCGCTTTTCGCCTCGCAGGCCGTCACCCCCAAAGCGAGCATTTCGTCCAGGAACCCGGTGCTTTTTTCGTACAGTTCTTCAAAACTCGCTCGCCTGGTTTTTTTAACTGTGTCGAGTATCCCGCCGCCCGCTTTCAGTATGTCCACGTAGGACGCGCCTTTAAGCTTCAGCGGTATTTCATTTTGCCTGTAGCCGCCAAAAACCAAGTGAGTGTGGGCGTCCACTAGGCCCGGCGTCACGAGGTTGCCCTCTGCGTCAAGGACCAAGCCCGCAGCCCCTGCCGATTTCGGAAGCTCCCCGTCGCAAGTTATTTCCTCGATCATGCCGTCTTTTATCAGAATAGCTGCGTTTTCAAGCTTGGTGTTTTCACCCTGTGCGCTTCCGCAACGAACGCTGTTGCCTGTTGCGGTCTGTAGTGTCCCGATGTTTTTTACAAGTAGGCATCCTCTCATTTTACGTACCTTTCAACTGTTTTCCCCACAAGCTCGTCATCGGCGAGGAATGGTATCGAAATGTGGCCTTTTGCAGCCTTGTTGTACGCAATGCTGGTAGCCACGGCGTTTTCGTTCCTGGCCCAGTTCCTCCTGGCGACGCCGCCCATGACGTCCCACATCATTGCGGATTTTATGATGCCATCAATGCGGCTGCTTCCGTCAAGAACCAAGCCAAACCCTCCGTTCACAGCTTTGCCTATCCCGACGCCGCCGCCGTTGTGGAGGGCGCAGAGGCTCATGCCCCTCGCCGCGTCACCGGCGAAGCATTGCACAGCCATGTCTGCCATGACATTGCTGCCGTCCTTGATGTTCGACGTCTCCCGAAACGGGGAATCCGTCCCGCTTACGTCGTGGTGGTCGCGGCCCAGCATTACCGGGCCGATCCTGCCCTCCCTGACGAGCTCGTTGAACTTGAGCGCGATGTTCGTCCTTCCTTCTGCGTCCTGATAGAGTATCCTCGCTTGTGTGCCGACTACCAGGTTGTGCAGCCCTGCGTCCCTAATCCACGCCCAGTTGTCCCTGTCCTGAAACCTCCTGTTTGGGTCGATGGCTTCCATGGCGGCTTTGTCCGTCGCTGCCAAGTCCTCTGGCCTTCCCGATAGGCACACCCACCTGAAGGGGCCGTACCCGTAGTCGAACAGCATCGGACCCATAATGTCCTCCACGTAGGACGGCCATATGAAACCGTCCTTTTCGTCTCTTCCATTCTTTGATATTTCTGTGACGCCCGCATCGAATATGGCTTTAAGGAACGAATTTCCGTAATCGAAGAAATAGGTGCCCCTGCCCGTCAGTTCCTTGATGGCTTCAAAATGCCTTCTGAGCGACTGGTCCACTTTCAGACGGAACAAGTCCCTGTCCGCGTCGAGCATCCTGGTCCTCTCCTCGAAGGAAAGGCCTGCAGGGCAGTAGCCGCCGTTATAGGCGTTGTGGCACGATGTCTGGTCCGAAAGCAAGTCAATGCTGAAATTTTGCCGGGCCGCGTTTTCAAGCAGGTCGACGATGTTGCCGTGATAGGCTATCGAGACACTTTCTTTTTTGGCAAGGTACTCCTTTGCCAAGGAGAAGGTTTCCTCGATGCTTTCGCACACCACGTCCACCCAGCCTTGTTCGTGCCTCGTTTTGATCCTCGATCCGTCCACTTCGGCAAAAATCCCGACTGCCCCTGCTATGTTGGCAGCTTTTGGCTGCGCCCCGCTCATGCCGCCAAGCCCCGAGGACACGAACGAATAGCCTTTAAGGTCGTCCATCTCCCCTATGCCGAGAAACTTCCTCCCTGCGTTCAATATAGTGTTGAAGGTTCCGTGCACTATGCCTTGCGGGCCAATGTACATCCAGCCGCCGGCAGTCATCTGGCCATAGTTTGCGACCCCCATCTCTTCCGCTATTTCCCAGTCGTCCATATTGTCGAACATCCCGATCATGAGTGCGTTCGTTATTATGACCCTCGGGGATTCCGGGTGGGACGGGAACAGCCCGAGGGGGTGCCCTGACATCACTACAAGTGTCTGTTCCCGGGTCAGTTCTTCCAAATATTTTTTGATCAGCCTGTACTGGAGCCAGTTCTGGCACACTTGGCCTGTTTCGCCATAAGTGACTAGCTCGTAAGGGTACAATGCAGTCTCAAAATCCAAGTTGTTGTCAATCATCACCTGAAACGCCTTGCCTTCAACGCAATTCCCCTTGTACTCCTCAATGGGCTTGCCCCATATCCTGCCTTTTGGCCTGTACCTGTACGCGTAAACCCTTCCGTATGCAGCCAGCTCGTCCATGAACTCGGCAGCCAGCCTTTCGTGCAGCGGCTCAGGCACGTACCTCAGAGCGTTTTTCAGCGCAGTCTTGGCCTGCTCCTTTGAGAGCCTGAACCCTCTGGACGGAGCCCTCCTTTTGTCTTTTTCGAAATCCGGGTAGTCCGGCAGCGCAGCATCGAGTTTGATGGTCATAGCGCCGCTTATTTCATCATTGGAAAACACCATCGCGACCTCCTTCCGGTGATTTGTCAATCCAGTTTTCCTATTGCGCCCTCAACAATTTTTACGATAACACCTGTCTTTACCATTTCATCGAATTTGACGAACTCGGGATGCATCACTATGTCCCTGTCAACAGGGGCGACGCTCCTTCTGACAAAATCGTAAACCGCCTTCGTCGCATCCGAGAGCCCTGTTTCCCCTCTCAGCCAGATGGCTTGAGTCGCAGCAAAAAGCTCGATCCCAAGGACTTTTTGCGCGTTGTCCAGTATCAGAGCCGCCGTCCTTGCGGCAGTCGTCCCCATGCTCACATGGTCTTCCTGATTGCCCGAAGAAGGAATGGAATCCACGCAGGCGGGGTGCGCGTATATTTTGTTTTCCGAAACCAGCGATGCTGCCGTGTACTGGGCGATCATAAACCCGGAACAAACGCCGCCGTGAGTCGTAAGGAACGGGGCGAGCCCCTCAGAAAGCTGTGGGTTCACGAGCCTCTCTGTGCGCCTCTCCGAGATGTCGGCGTATTCGGCGACTGCCATTTTAAGGAAGTCAAAGGCGAGTGACAGGGGCTGACCGTGGAAATTCCCTCCGGAAATCACTTCGTCGTCGTCTGGGAATATCAGCGGGTTGTCCGTGACTGCATTGATTTCCCTGCTCACAATATCGCAGACATAGGCTATCGCGTCTTTTGAAGCGCCGTGCACCTGCGGAATGCACCTCAGCGAATAGGGATCCTGCACCTTGCGCGGGTTTTCGCTCCTGACGTTTCCGCTTCCGTTCAGTACCTTGCGCAAATTGGATGCAGCCTGCTGCTGCCCTTTCTGGTTTCGGGCTATGTGCACTTTTTCGTCGTACGCCTTCAGAATTCCGTTCAGCGCCTCGGCTGTCATGGCTGCGACGATGTCTGCGGCTTTTGACAAGTTGATGGCGTCATGCAGCACGCCCAAACCTATCGCGCACATGATCTGCGTCCCGTTGATCAGGGCTAGCCCCTCCTTTGCGGCAAGTTCGACAACCGGTATCCCGGCTTTTTGCATGGCTTCGCGTCCCGGGAGCACGCTTCCCTCATACTCCGCTTCTCCCAAGCCGATCATCGGGAGCACCATGTGCGCAAGCGGAGCAAGGTCGCCGCTGGCGCCCAAGGAGCCTTTTTCCGGTATGACGGGGTGCACCCCCTCGTTCAGCATGCTAACCAAGGTGTTCAGCGTTTCGAGCTTAATGCCCGAATTCCCCCTTGCCAGCGCATTGCACCGCAGGAGCATCGCCGCCCGCACTACGTGATCCGGCAATGGGCGCCCCATTGCGCATGCATGGCTCACTATAAGGTTCTTCTGCAGCTCGGCGGCTTCTTCTTCGGGTATGAACGTGTCCGAAAATTTCCCAAAGCCTGTGGTTAGCCCGTATATGACAGTGCCTTCTGCCAGCTTTCCGTCCACGTAGTCCCTAGCTTTAATTACTGCTGCCTTGCCTTCTTCGGACAGTTCAACGTTTTCCCTGTCCCTCGCCACGCGGATAACCTCGTCGATTGTCAAAGTTCTCCCGTTAATTACAACCCCCATTGTTCATCATCCTCTTTCTTTTTTAAGTTTTTTTTATGCGTTTTTTCGTAAGTATAGGTACACTTCGTTGATATTATACCAAGGTGTTCTGAAAATGTCATTAGTTTTTCAAGGTTTCGCGCAAAAACCACTGCAACAAAGCATTGGTTTAATAGGTTGATGATTTTCTACTTTAAAGCTGTGTGCTATGAAAATGTTGATTCCTTCATCATTGTGTGGTAAAATAAGCATGTACAACCTGAAACGATTGGAGAATTGCGAATGAGCGCCGGACCTGTTTCCATCTGGATATCCAACCCTCAAGTCGCCATCACCCTCATGGTCTTGCTGGTCGTCTGCACCATCCTCGTAGTCGGAAATGGCGTATTCATAGTAAAAGACAAAAAACAGATAAAAATCAGCATGGCTCTTCAGGATCTTCTGCAAGCGGTGAACAACGCGACAACTGTGCTGCTCACAGCCGACGACGACACTTTTGAGGATGCCATCAAACAGGGCGTGGACCTCGTGGCAAGCTGCGTGGACATCGACCGCGTCCATATCTGGAAAAACGAGGCAGCCGACGGCACCCTTCACTATGCCAACCGGTACGAGTGGATTGGAAGCCACATCGAACATGAAAAAATCGTCCCCTTAAAAATGAAATACCTTTACAGCAACACGCCTACGTTGGCGGAAAAACTGGCAAACGGCGAATGCGTAAACGGACCGCTTTCCTCATTCCCACAGATTGAGCAGGACGCACTGAAGCCTTTCGGAATGAAATCGGTTTTGATGACGCCGGTGCATTTTCGCGGGCATTTTTGGGGATTCGTCAGTTTTGACGACTGCCATCAGGAGCGGACGTTCAACGATGGCGAAGTTGACATCCTGCGTTCTGCGAGCCTGATGATGATCGCCGTCATCAACCGCATAGAACAAGCGGCGGACATAGCCACCACTGCAGCCAAACTTGAAGACGCCAGCCGAGCAAAAAGCAGCTTCCTGGCTAATATGAGCCATGAGATCAGGACGCCGCTAAACGCAATAATAGGCATGACGAGCATCGGCAAGTCCGCACCGGATTTGGCACGGAAGGATACTGCTTTTGCGAAAGTCGAAAGCGCTTCCAGCCATCTATTAGGGGTCATCAACGACATCCTCGACATGTCGAAAATCGAAGCTGGCAAGTTCGAGCTGTCTTTGGAGGAATTCAGTTTTGAACAGATGCTCCAAAAAGTCATCAACGTCAGCAGCTTCCGCATCGAAGAGAAACGGCAGAAGTTTACAGTGTACATTGACAGGGCTATTCCCAAGAACCTGATAGGCGACGATCAGAGGATCGCGCAAGTGATAACGAATTTGCTGTCAAATGCCTCAAAATTCACACCCGAGGAGAAATCGATACACCTTGACGCGCACCTGACCAGCGAAGAGAACGGCGCATGCACCCTTGAAATCTCAGTCAAGGACACGGGCATCGGCATCAGCGCGGATCAGCAGTCCCGCCTCTTTTCTTCCTTTGAGCAGGCAGACAACGACATATCGCGGAAATTTGGCGGAACAGGCTTGGGCCTTGCCATTTCCAAGCGTATTGTCGAGCTGATGGGCGGGGACATCTGGATTGAGTCGAAGCTTGGCGCCGGCGCCAAGTTCGTTTTCACTATCAAAGTCCAGCGCGGATCAGAGCCTGCCCCAACCCTGCACTCTGACCTGAGCCGCTCTGAAAACCCACATCCTGACGAGTTGCCATCGTTTGCGGGACGCCGCCTTCTGCTCGCCGAGGATATTGACATCAACCAGGAAATCATGTTGGCCCTTTTGGAGCCGACGCATCTTGACATCGAATGCGCGAAGGACGGTGCCGAAGCACTGAGCATTTTCAGTGCCGAGCCTGAGCGTTTTGACCTAGTCTTTATGGATGTTCAGATGCCGGTGCTTGACGGGCTCGAAGCCACTCGGCGCATCCGCAGCCTTGATTCTGCCCACGCCAAGTCAGTGCCCATTATTGCATTGACTGCCAACGTCTTTCGTGAAGACATTGAAAAATGCATAGAGGCCGGCATGAACGGGCATATTGGCAAACCCCTTGATCTTGACGAAGTGATGGGGGACTTGAAACTCTATTTGCTGGGCAAACCTTGATTTTATGTTGTTTTTGAAAGGAAGGTGAACATCTATGAAGACCTCGATAAAGTATGGCGTGGCATGGAACGACAGTTTCAAGCTGGGGAACGAGCAGGTGGACGAGCAGCACCGGACACTCTTTGAAGTGGTAAGCAATTTGGTTTACGCCTGCACGGAGGGAAGCGACGCGGAAAAACTTCAGGAGACTCTGGATTTTTTGGTCAACTATACAGTCAAGCATTTTCAAGACGAGGAAGCCCTGCAAATTCAGTGCGGCTACCCAGATTACGAAAGGCACAAACAGCTGCACGAGGATTTCAAGGTGACTGTTGGCGAACTTGTGGAAAGGTACGCGAAAAGTGCCTCGCCAGCAGACCTCAGCAACGACGTGAACCGGGTCGTTGCCAGGTGGCTTGTCAACCACATCCAGCGGGAAGACAAAAAAATAGGCGCGTACATACGAAATTCGGCAGCCAGCCAATGAAGGAAGGAGCGTGGCCAGATGAAAGCAGACCTGCATGTCCACTCGGTATTCTCAGACGGCAGCTGCACGATCCCGCAGCTGATTGGCTTGGCTAAAGAAAAAGGCCTCGACGCAATCGCCGTTACAGACCACGACACTATTGAACATCTGCCGCAAATCCCGGCTGTCGAAGGCATTTTAACCCTCGGCGGCGTCGAAATATCGGCTCAACACCGAAAAACCGGCATAAAGGCGCATATCTTGGGCTATAACTTAAAGCGCCCTGAAACAATCGCTGCGCTTACGCAGCCCCTCTTGGAAGCGCGCAGCCGGAACTCGGAAAAGCAAGCTGACATCCTGCGCAAAAACGGCTATAACATAGACATGTCCCGGATTGCCCGGGCGGGCGGCAAGTACCTTTACAAACAGCACATCATGGAATGGCTCGTTGCTACGGGGCAGGTTCATGAATTGTTCGGGCAGTTTTACGAGGAAACGTTTAAGAACGGCGGTCCTTGCGCATTTGACGTTGAGTACATCAACGTCTTTGACGCAGTCAAAGCAGTCAAGGAAGCCGGCGGCCTTGCTGTGCTCGCCCACCCCGGGGAGCAGCAGAACTTCTGTTTCATTCCGGAACTCGCCAAAACCGGCCTTGACGGCCTTGAGCTGAACCACCCGAAGAACAGTGAAGGCGACCGGGAAATTATTCGCAGCCTAGCAAGGGAGCATGGGTTGTTCCTAACAGGAGGCAGCGACTGTCACGGGAAATACGCCACGCGTCCGGTTCAAGTAGGCGAGTGCCTGTCCGACGAAAGCGGAGCTTTGGTTATTTGCCGGGAACGAACCCCTCATTTCGACTTTGGCAAATAAGCCTGCAGCTTTTCTAAAACTTCATCGAGGTTGAGCGGTTTCCCAACATGGCTGTCCATGCCCGCAGCGAGGCATTTTTCTACATCCTCCTTGAATACGTTCGCTGTCATAGCGATGATGGGGATAGACCTAGCCTGCGGAACGTCAAGGCTGCGGATGGCGTGCGTTGCTTCGTACCCATCCATTTCAGGCATTTGCACGTCCATAAAAATAGCATCGTACTTCGAAGGCGCATCCCTGAACATGCGCAGGGCCTGAGCACCGTTTTCTGCGCAGTCGATAGCGACCAGGGTGGGTTCAAGCAGCACCTGCACAATCTCCCGGTTGATTTCAACGTCTTCCGCCAGCAATATGCGGCAGCCCTCGAAACGGGCCGCCGTTTCAGGCTGCACCTCTTCGTCCTGCACCTGCTCTATGCCCAGCAAATTGTTGACCGTATCCGCAATGTCCGACGGGAACAGCGGCTTTGCCATGAACTTGTCAACCCCAGACGCCATGGCTTCTTCCTCAATTGCGCCCCACTCTGCAGCGGACATCATGACAACGTTCGCCTTGCTCGCCTCCGCTGTCCCGGCTTTGAGCTTTTTCGTCAGCTCCAAACCGTCCATGTCCGGCATCCTCCAATCGACAAAATACACGTCGTAGCTGCCGTTCTGCTCCACGAGGCGGAGCGCTTCAGCGCCCCTGGTGGCTGTGTCGCAAGGGGCGCCAAACCCCTGCACCATCTCCTTGAAATACTCGAGGGTGATCAGGTCGTCGTCAATGGCGAGGAAACGGATGCTGCGCCAGTCTGGTAGGGTTTTTTGCTTTTCGGCGACTCGCTGGGTCTGGAATGTAAACGCAAAAGTGGCGCCCTTCCCGAGTTCGGATTCGATCCATATCCCGCCCCCCATCATTTCCACAATGCTCTTTGATATTGCAAGCCCCAGACCGGTGCCGCCGAATTTGCGCGACGTGCTGGCTTCAGCCTGCTGGAACGACTGGAACAAGTGGGCCTGCTGCTGTGGGCTTATGCCAATCCCGGTGTCGGTTACCGAAATCTGCACACTGCAGGAACCACCGTCTTCGCTCAATAATTTCGTGTCTATGTTGATCAAACCCTTCTCCGGCGTGAATTTCACCGCATTGCTGAGCAGGTTTGTAATGACCTGAGCCAGCCGCTGCTCATCGCCAAGCAGGATTTTCGGTATTGCGCTGTCTATGTGGACAGTCAATTTCTGCTGTTTTTTGTCCATCCGGAAATTGTTTACGGCCACTGCCCGCTTCAGCATGTTCTCGAAATAAAACTCGGAAGGCGAAAGCTCAAACTTGCCGGCCTCAATCTTCGACACGTCCAAAATGTCGTTGATCACGCCGAGGAGGTGGTGCGACGCATCCTCTATTTTCTTTATGGCGTAGTCTTTCCTTTCCACGTTGCCTGTTGATTTTGCAATGGAAGTCATGCCGATAATGGCGTTCATCGGAGTACGGATCTCGTGGCTCATGTTGGCCAAAAACGAGGATTTCGCATGGCTTGCCTGCTCTGCCACCGCAAGCAGCTGTTTTTGCTCTTCCACTTCTTTTATGTGCGATATGTCTGTGAAGCTCTCCAGCAGCGCCAGACGCCCGTTGTACTGTATCTTTCCCACGGATTTCAGGATCGGCACCTGTGTGCCGTCCCTTTTGTAAAATATGCGTTCCGCCCGGTCCACCGTCTGGTTGTGGTCCAGTATCGGGCAACCGTCTTCTGTGCAGAATATTCGGCTGCAGTTTTTCCCGATCATGTCTTCAAAGGGCCCTTCGAACAAGCGGACAGCTGTAGGGTTTGCATCCAAAACCTCGCGGGTTTCCGCGTCTATTATAGTGATGCAGCTCTCCACTTTGTTCCAAACTGTCTCAAATTGGTTAAGGGTGTTGAGGCTGATGGCATGCTCTTCCCTTGCATTGTCCCTTGCTTTCACGACGCAATTTTCTGGAATGTTCACTTTGAGGGCAATTTTTCGCGCCATATGCTGGCATGTTTCGGAACCGCAGGCGCCGCAATCGACATTTTGCTTTGCGTAATCGTCCTTGCCCAGCAGCTTGAACGCCTCCTCGATGTCCTCCACTGTTA
This sequence comes from Clostridiales bacterium, assembly GCA_009782285.1. Lineage (GTDB taxonomy): Bacteria > Bacillota > Clostridia > Peptostreptococcales > Anaerovoracaceae > WRJK01. Next base: position 10,730 of record WRJK01000006.1, on the reverse strand, counting down.
TTTGCGGCAAGTGCGTGTGGATTGGCTTGTATTTCCTTGTGAAACGCGAAAGGTCCAGAGTGCTGTCGAATTTTCCGTATACCGAATCGAAATACTCTTTTCTCCTGCTGCCCACCGCAGCTTCCCGGCTGCCGCCCATCGTGGCGACTATTTCAAAAAAGTTTTTCGCTTTGGAGCTGGCCGGACCGATGTTGCACCCTTCATGGCAATTCAGCACGTCAAACACGTCCGGAAGCAGTTCCTCCTCGGTGTCTGCGTACATATTCAGTTTTTCATACAGATCGTACCCTTCCGCGCTGGTTATGTTGAGCTTTTTGCCCATGTAAAACTCGATGTTTTCCTTAAGTCCGCCCGGCATCGGGAACATGGCGCCCAAACCGCTGTCCACATGGTCGAACCCTGTTTCTGCTTCCGGGAGCGCCACGCCTTTTTCGTCCAAGTACGCTAGCAATTTTGAAAACGTGACATTGTATTGCGCAAGGCCGGTGTCTTCGAACTCGTTCGCTTTGGCTATGCACGGGGAAAGGGCTGCGATCCTTCCCTGGACGCCCTCGTACTCCCTCATGTATATGGCAATGCACGCCATAGGGCTGTGCACAGGCGAAAGGTTTTCGAGCAAATCGTGGCGGTACATTTCGCAATACGACACAACAACCGGGCATGGCTGGGTAATCAGCATTGACCGGCTGTTCTTTTCAATGTGCCTGATGTGTGCCCAAATACATATGTCTGCCCCCAATGCCACGTCGTATATCGCCTGCACACCTATTTGCTTCAAATACGTGAACAGCCTTTTGTATTCAGGGATGTTCGTTCTGACTGAGGGCGCCGCGATGAGCGATATAGGGATGCCGTTTGCCAAGTCGTCAAAGAACTTCCCGGTGTCGTCCACATAAGACCTCGCGTCGTGCTTGCAGGCAGTAATGCACCTGCCGCAAACAATGCATTTTGTGTGATCCACTTTCACCTTGATGGCACTGCTCGCGTCCTGGTACGTGATGTTGGCCATCTCCATCGGGCATTCCCTGACGCACCTGTTGCAGCCTGTGCACAACTCCCAGTCTGTGTTGATTATTTCCCTCATGTGCCCTGTCCCCCTTATATGCTCTGCCTCAGCACAGCGCCTGTATTTGCCGACGTGACGAGGCTTGCGTACCTACTGAGCCATCCCGTCTTGACCCTCGGTTCCGGCGCTGCGTAAGTTTCCTGTCTTTTTGCAAATTCCTCATCTGTAACCCTTGCGTTTATCTTGGAATTCGGAATGTCAATGTCTATTGTGTCGCCTTCCTTGAGGAGCCCTATCTTCCCCCCCAACATGGCTTCCGGGCTGATATGGCCTATGGACGCGCCCCTGCTGGCACCGCTGAAACGACCGTCGGTTATCAATGCAACCGTTTTGTCCAGCTTCATCCCTGCAAGCGCGCTGGTTGGACCAAGCATCTCCCGCATGCCTGGGCCGCCCTTTGGACCCTCGTAACGAATGGCTACCACGTCGCCTTCCCTGATTTTCCCGGCATAGATGGCAGCTATAGCATCGTCCTCGCTGTCAAAAACCCTGGCAGGCCCCGAATGCACGAGCATTTCAGTGGCCACGGCGCTCCTTTTCACAACACAGCCTTCCTCTGCAATGTTTCCCCAAAGCACCGCTATCCCACCGGTTTCGCTGTACGGCCTTTCAATCGGCCTGATGACTTCACAGTCGCTCACCCGTGCCGCCCGGCAGTTTTCGAGGGCGGTTTTGCCCGATGCCGTGACAAGGCTCAAATCCACAAGGCCCTTCTTTGCAAGTTGGGCCATTACAGCCTGCACCCCTCCTGCACCGTGCAGGTCCTGCATGTGCGCGTCGCCTGCGGGCGCCAAGTGGCAAAGGTTTGGGACTTTTGCGCTGTACTCGTTGAATATGCCTAGGCCGAGTTCTATTCCCGCCTCGTTTGCTATCGCAAGCAGGTGAAGGACGCTGTTCGACGAACATCCCAACGCCATGTCGCAGGCTATCGCGTTCCTTATTGATTTTTCATTTATTATGTCCCTTGCCTTTATGTTTTTTTCAACCAGCTCCATGACCGCCTGCCCCGAATGCTTCGCCAGCCTGTACCTGGCGCCATGCACGGCAGGGATCGTGCCGTTCCCCGGAAGCGCCATGCCGATGGCTTCACAGAGGCAATTCATGCTGTTGGCAGTGTACATCCCCGCGCAGGAACCGCAGCCCGGGCACACGCCCTGTTCGTACTCCTCAAGCTGAACGTCTTCAATGAGGCCGGCTTTTCTGGCGCCGACAGCCTCAAAAATATTCGAAAGGCTCACTTCTTTTTTGCCTACGGTGCCACTCATCATCGGCCCGCCTGAACACACGACCGCAGGAATGTTGAGCCTTGCTGCCGCCATAACCATCCCAGGGACGACTTTGTCGCAGTTCGGCACCAAGACTAGGCCGTCAAAGCAATGAGCCTGAGCCATGGTTTCAACGCAGTCAGCTATCAGCTCCCTGCTTGCGAGGCTGAACTTCATGCCGTGGTGGCCCATTGCTATCCCGTCGCAAACCCCAATTGAAGGGAACATGGCAGGCGTCCCGCCTGCCATCCTCACGCCTGCCTTTACGGCTTCAACTACTTTTTCAAGGTGAAAATGCCCCGGAACTATGTCGCTGTGAGCCGAAACAATGCCGATCAGCGGTTTTTCCAGCTCTTCTTTCGTGTATCCCATTGCGTAAAAAAGGCTGCGCATCGGTGCCCTCTCGATGCCCCGTGTTACCTGATGGCTTCTCATTTGAGCCAGCTCATCATTTTTCTGAGCTCGCAGCCAACCTTTGCAAGCTGATGGCCAGCTTCCTTCCTCCTGGACGCTAAAAACCGCGCCTGCCCGCCCGCGCTGAATTCCTGAATGAACGCAGTGGCAAAGGTTCCGTCCTGTATGTCTGCAAGGATTTGCTTCATCGCTTCCCTGGTGTCTTTTCCGACTACCTTCCTGCCCGAGACGTAGTCGCCGTACTCGGCTGTATTGGACACCGAATGCCTCATCATTTCAAACCCTCCGCTGTTGATAAGGTCAATGATGAGCTTCATCTCGTGCACGCACTCGAAATACGCCATCTCAGGCTCGTATCCAGCCTCAACGAGGGTTTCGAAGCCGGCCTTCATCAGTTCCGTCACGCCGCCGCACAGAACTGCCTGCTCTCCGAAAAGATCCGTCTCCGTTTCTTCCTTGAACGTAGTCTCAAGTATGCCGGCCCGCCCTGCACCAATGCCCGCTGCGTACGCAAGGCCGTATTCCCTAGCTTTTCCGGAGTTGTCCTGAAACACCGCAAGCAGGCTCGGTACGCCTTTGCCTTCAAGGTACTGGCTCCTCACCGTGTGGCCAGGGCCTTTGGGTGCAACCATTGCAACATCCAGGTAATCTGCAGGGAGTATCTGGTTGTAATGGATGTTGAAGCCGTGGGCAAACATCAGCACGTTCCCTTTTTTCATGTGCTTTGCTACCTGCGCGTTGTAGACTGCTGCCGCATGCTCGTCAGGCACGAGCATCATGACTATGTCCCCCGCCTCTGCAGCGTCCTCGACTTCCATCACCCTGATACCGGAGCTTTCAGCCCGGGGCCAGTTGTCCGAACCCCTCCTGAGCCCGACTGTAACGTTTGCGCCGCTTTCCTTCAGGTTCAGCGCATGGGCGTGGCCTTGGCTGCCATAGCCTATTATCGATATGGCCTTGTCGTCAAGCAGTGAGAAATCGCAGTCTTTGTCATAGTATTTTTTCACCATTTCAATTCCTCTTTTCCTCTTTCAATGCCTGTCACCCCGGTTCTGCACACCTCGACAATGCTGTAGCAATCCACCATGTTCATGAAAGCGTCTATCTTTTCCGGCAAGCCAGTGAGCTCAATTATCATGCTGCTTTTTGAAAGGTCGATTATCTTTGCCCTGTAGATTTCCACGATCTCCATGAGCGCCGCGCGGTTTGTCTTGTCTGATTTGATTTTGATGAGCAGAAGCTCCCTGTAAAGCGTTGTCGACATGTCAAGCAGGTAGGCTTTTTTGACGACTTCAAGCTTTTCCGTTTGCGCGATTATCTGGTGCAGCACGTTTTCGTCGTCCCCGCTTACCACTACTGTTATCCTAGTAATGCCCGGCAGGTTCGTTTCCGATGCGGTTATCGTGCTGATGTTGAAATTCCTTCTTCCAATAAGGCTGGAAATCCTGGCAAGCACGTTTGGCTGGTTGTCTACGAATATGCAGATGACCTGCTTGTTGACTGCGTTGGTGTTGTTTCCCTGTTCCAATTGATCGCCCCTCCCTATTACTCCAGTATGATGTCTTCGACGGTGGCACCGTTCGGGATCATCGGGAGCACTTTTTCTTTCCTGTCGATGCTGCATTCTATCCAGCTGGGACCCTCTTCTTTCAGTGCCCCTGCGAAAGCCTCTTCAAATTCGTCAAGGGTATTCGCTTTGTAGCCCTTCGCTCCGAAGCCGTCCGCTATTTTGGCAAAATCCGTTACCCTTTCCGGCACTGTGGCAGACAGCCTGCCTCTGTAAAACGCGTTCTGCCACTGGTAAACCATTCCAAGGACTCTGTTGTTGAATATGACGCTGATAATTGGCAGCTTGTTGCTGACTGCCGTGCACGCTTCGTTCATGTTCATGTGAAACGAGCCGTCGCCGGTTATGTGGATGACTCTCTTGTCCGGAAATGCCACCTGCGCTCCAATTGAAGCACCGTAGCCGTAGCCCATTGCCCCAAGCCCTGCACTGGTTAAAAACGAATTCGTGTTCCTGTGTTTGATGTACTGGGCCGCCCACATCTGGTGCTGCCCAACGTCGGTGACGTAAATAGTTTCCTTGTCGGTCATGTCGCATATCCTGCCTATCAGTTGATGCGGCTTGATCGAGCCGGCATCGTCTTTTTCGATCCTGTATTTCTCTTTCCACCTGTCGATTGCAGCCAGCCTTTCCGGGCGCTTCTTCTCTTCCACCAAAGGCAGCAGCTTCTCAAGGAAATACTTCACGTCGCTTATGACGGAAAGGTCAACCTGGACATTTTTGTTCACCTCGCTCCTGTCAATGTCGACTTGCACCAGCTTCGCCCTTTTGGCAAAGTTCTCCATGTTCAGAGCCACCCTGTCGCTGAACCTTGTGCCAAGGGCAATAACCAAATCCGCTTCGTCAACCGCCATGTTTGCCGCCACTGACCCGTGCATGCCTATAAGCCCGAGGCACCTCTTGTTGTCATGACCGATTACTCCAGCCGCCATAATAGTGTACGCAGCGGGGATGTCCGCCTTTTCCGCAAGCGCCACGAGCTCGCCTGCTGCACCGGACGCAACAACTCCACCTCCGAGGTAAATCACCGGCCTCTTCGCCTTGTTTATAAGGTCTGCCACTTCCTGCACTTCCTCATCTGCAGCCTTTGTCGCCTCTTTAAGAGGATATGGCTCCATAGGTGAAAAGCCGCATGTCTCAGCTGTTGCGTTTTTTGTTATGTCAATCAATACAGGCCCCTTCCTCCCTGTATTTGCGATGCGGAAGGATTCCCGCAAGGCATGGGCGAGGTCTTCCGCCTTGTTGACGAAGAAATTGTGCTTTGTTATGGGAAGCGTCACACCTGTTATGTATATCTCTTGAAAGGCGTCCCTGCCAATCAGGGAGCTTGCCACGTTTGACGTGATGGCGATCATGGGTACGCTGTCCATAAACGCCGTAGCTATGCCCGTCACAAGGTTTGTAGCTCCCGGCCCGCTTGTTGCGATGACAACGCCGGTCTTCCCTGATGCGCGCGCATAGCCGTCTGCAGCGTGTGAAGCCCCCTGCTCATGCGCCGTCAAAACATGCCTGATCCTGCCCTGGTAGCCGAAAAGGGCGTCGTAAAGGTTTAGCGCCGCACCGCCTGGGTAGCCAAACACAGTTTCCACCCCATGTTCCAGCAGAATTTCACATACGATTTGCCCACCGTTTATTTTCATTTTCACTTGCTCCTATGTTAGTACTTGTCATTCGAAAAATCGAAATTGTCAACGAAATCGTCAACCGCAGGCGCCGCATAGCTGGATTTCTCCAGAGCTGCAGGCTCTTTGATCGGCATTGGATGCGAAGGTACCGCATAAGGTGCCGCATAAGGCGCGCTGCTTGGGCTGATTGCGATGTTTGAGCCGCTGGACCTGCCATGCCCATTCTTGAGCTTGAACTGCGATATCAGCTGCGTCAACAGGGTAGACTGTCCGCTCATCTCCTCCGAGGCTGCCGCGCTCTCTTCTGCTGTCGCGCTGTTCTGCTGCACCACCTGCGCCACTTGGTCGATCCCAATGTTGATCTGGGTAATCGCCTCGTTTTGCTCTTTTGACAGTATTTCGATTTCTGCGATGATCTCTGCATTGCGGTTGATACCGCCTACTATTTCCTTAAGCGATTCTGCCGTTTCCGTCGCTATCGACATCCCAAGGTTTGCCTTTTCGATCGAATTCTCTATCAGCCCGCTGGTATCCTTCGCCGCTTCGGCACTCTTGCCAGCGAGATTGCGCACTTCTTCTGCTACGACTGCGAAACCTTTGCCGTGCTGGCCTGCCCGGGCAGCTTCTACGGCAGCGTTAAGCGCGAGTATGTTTGTCTGGAAAGCAATGTCGTCGATAACTTTTATGACTTTGCTTATGGATTGGCTTGCATCGTTGATTTCTGTCACTGCCTTCATCATGTTGTCCATTTGCATGCTGCCCTTTTCAGCGCTCTCCTTTATGCTGCTGGACAAGTTTGCTGCTTCCTTGGCCATTTCCGCATTTTGGTTCGTCTTGCCGGACACGTCGCCAAGGGACGCTGCCAGTTCCTCGACAGAGGACGCCTGCTCCGTCGAACCTTGGGCAAGGGACTGAGAACCGTCGGCAACCTGCTTTGCCCCGGTTGACACCTGCGCAGTGGACGCGTTGATTTCTATGAACATATCGTTCAGCTTGGCGACCATGCTTTCCAGCGAAACACCTATCGTGTCGACGCTTGAAAGGGGCTTCAGTGAAGCAGTCAAGTCGCCTCGTGCGACAGTTTCAAGGCTTTTGCTGACTTCAGTGACCCGCTTGATGAAATCGGAGGAGTTTTTAATGAGCATCCCGACTTCGTCTTTCCTCATTCCATAAAGCGATATGACTTCGACGTCCACAGGGTTAAGGGTGAGATTCCCCGTAGTGACCGCCGTTTTCATGAATTCGGTCAACGGGATCAAGGGTTTACTGATTATGCTAGAAATGTAAAGGCCCAAAAACACTGCTGCAGCTACAGCAACGACGGCAATGACGATTACTGCCAGCAGCAGCTTTGTTGCCAGTGCCGAATTTTCTGCGTTAAGCACCTCTCCCTCCGCTACTTCCGAATCCAAGCAGCTGTTAAATGCGGCTAGCATCCTCTCTATCGCCGGCGTGGTCGAATTCAATATCGCCAGCAGCTCACCCTGTTCTGTCCCTTTTAGCGACTTGTCCATGATCTCTTCAAGCATCGGCTTATATGCGGAGTCGTATTCGCTCTTTGCCGAATTGTAATAGCCTTGAGCTTCATTGTCTGATATTGAGTTGTTGTATTCTTGCATGTACTGCTCAAGTTTGCTGATGTCGTTCTTAACACTGGATTCAATCTTCCCCAGCGCACTAGAATCGCCTGTGTAAATAATGGCGTTGCGCATGTCTACCCTAGTCATCTGCAAATACTCAAGGACGTGCGCTATGCAGGGCAGCGCAATTTCCTGATTGCTGGTCTCTTCCCCGTAACTCTTGTCCAGTGTTCTCATTCCATACGCGCCGACCACACCAACTATAAGGGTAAGCATTGCTACGATGCCAAAACCAAGCAATAATTTCTTTGACACCTTCATGTTTTTCATTTGTAAACCTCCCTAAATTACACATTTATCTATTAAATTATACTTTTAATTAGACATTAAATCAAGCTTTAGTTAAAACTAATTCTTATGAAATTAACTCTGCTGGTACATTATTGTTACGCAATATGAGAAACGCGAAGAAAACTCATGTAAGCAGATGAAAAAACCCGGAGACGTTTTTCGCCTCCGGGCTCTCGCCGCGTTTAATTATTCCATCTTAACCGCAGCTGATATATTTAGCTTATGCCTTGCTTACTATTAATTGAACACTGCCGTCTCTACCCAGAGTGCCGGGTAAACGAGATACGGATTTGTCCCAATGGCCATCTGGAACGCCCTGCCGGCATCGTGTTGCATTGCCGTCGCTGTGAACGAGTTCGTTCCTGGCGAACGCAGCCACAGGTAATCTGTTGCACTGTACTGCACAAGTTTGCCAAAGTTGCTGACCGCTGCACTGCTGCTCGGATTGTTGCCGCCGCCGAGAGTGACATTGTACGTTTTTGATACGAAGTTCGCCGCTTCGGTAAAGCTCAGGGCGAAAGCGATGTCACTGCCCACACCAACTTTTTGCGTGGTGGGTTTGCTGAACCCGTCTGTCAAGCCGCCAGTATCGCTGGCGCCGGAGCCGAGCACGGTTGATGCGTTGTTTGATACCGTGAAGCTGCGCAGCCTTGCATTGGAGCTTAAGTTTTCCACTGTTGAGTTGCCGTTGAACCATTCGTTGATTTTCACTTGCAGGTTGGAGCCTTTGTAATTGTTGTTCGAACCATACATTATACCTTGCCACTCCGCTTTGCCCTTGTTGTTGGGGTTGACGTTGATGAAGTCTGAGCGCATGATCAGCGAGTAATCACCGTTTGTTGCAATTTCAATCCATTTAACCGTGTCACCGGTCTTGTCCGTGCCGAGCTCCCTGCCGCCTGCAACCGTCGGAATTTCGACGATGGGCTTGCTTGGCTTTGTGGTGGTCATGTTGCCGTTGCTGTCCTTGTAATATGTGACGTCATCTTTTTCTGTTGACGTGGCGGTGCTGTCAAGTGTACCGTTTCCGTCAGTGGGGTCTCCGTAGTAGTATTCATCATCACCGCTTCCAAGCGGGCCGACATAGTATTTTCCATCGTTTTCATAAATCGGGGTTACAGGGTCTGTTGACGGATCCATGTCCGGGCCGCCGCCTGTGAGAGGGCCGAGGGTGAAGGGCCCCAAGACTTTCTTGTAGACGTTTTGACCCATTTTGACCCAGTATTCGCCGCCGTATTTTCCAACCGGCTTGTCGTCGCCGCCGCCGGGCTTGCCGTCTGCGCCGCCCCAGATGGCGCCATCCTCATTCAGGCTGCCGTCCGGACCTACCGGCGTCCAGATGTTTTCCGGGTTCTCTACATAATAATTGTTTCCGTCTTTGACTGCTTCTTCGTCGTTGCCGTTTCCAGGCTGCCCGTCAGGGTTGTAGACGTACTCGGGCGGCTCCGTCAAGGAATTGCCGTCTTCGTCGACTTTCTCATACACGTTGGGCGGTTCGCCAACCGGCTTGTACCAGTTCCCGTCTTCGCCTTCGATAAGTTCTCCGCCGGTGCCACCGCCGGTGCCACCACCGATGTTGCCTACTACGACTTGGATGTGAAGGTCGCGCTCGACGCCCCACTTGTCGATGAATTCACCGATAACGATAGCTGCGCCGTTACTCACGCCTGTGATGGCACCCGTGGCAGCGTTAACTGATGCCACTGACTCGTTCAGGGACTTCCATGTGATGCTTTCGATGCTCCCCATGTTCTGAGGTATCATCACCGGGGTCTCTTGGAATGCTCCGGGGCCTTTTAGGCTGACCTGCCTGCCACCGCGAATCACGTACATGCTGATGTTGTTTGAGTCCGTGATTTGGTACATGTCTGCGAATACCAAGCCATTCTTGGTGCCGGAAACTACGCCCACTACTCCTGCATTGACACCTTGTATCTCTACGGTGCCTATAACACCAACGGTTGCGGTAACTTTAGCTATTGTCTCATCTGCGCTTTTCGCCTGGAACAGATTGATTACGTTGTCTGTCAATGTTTCTCCAACTTCTATTGATGTCAGGCTGTTTGGTACCTGAAGAACTTCTGTAATGTCTTCATTTGCTGCCAAGGTGCCCGGAACGAGCACGATGCCCGCTACTAGTGCCAGTACGGCGAATGCCGCTACCAGCATCTTGAATGTTTTTCCTCTTTTCGAATTAATATATGTATTCATTTTTATCCCCTTTCGATATTGCTATTTCTTATTTTTAATGGTTTTGGTTGATGGTTTTTGGGCGGAGCTGGCGCCGCCGCGTTAATCGCTATTGGCGCCCGCTCCCTTTGCTCTTGATTGTTATCAGTATTTAATTTGACAGCCAGGGAAAATCATGTTGATGCTCGTGATCGCGCTCTTGCCCCCCCTGCTCAGCTCTACTTGGACAGGGATAGTTAACTCGTTGTTTCCTGTGGTCGTTATCCAATCCAGCCACTCATCCAGGGTCGGGTGGTAGTTGAATAGAATTGCGGGCTTGCCCGAATGCACTTCACAATTGCCTATTGTTATGTATGGCGCATATTTAGGATTCACTGCTGTTGCTGTCACGCCTGCGTAATTGCCGTCTTTGATGATGTCTTCCAAATGTACTGCTCCTTTGTGAATATCCACATTGTTTTTCAGGTCGCTTAAATCTTTAAAATTCATTTGAAAGAAGAAGCCGTCGCCTAACATCGGGTCAGTGTTAGTTATCGGGGTGAACGGGCCCGGATTTACCGGAAGCTCGCTGCCACCGCCGCCGCCTGTGGTAGCCGGCACAACTGTGATCGTGATGGTGTCAGAGACTCCGTCGATTGTCAGTGTAATGGTGGCAGTGCCTTCGCCTACGCC